>JAGQWR010000036.1 GCA_020437105.1 Saprospiraceae bacterium | reverse complement strand
ATGGAATAAAAGCAAAGCCCAGACTGTCTGATATAAAAATTTCCTGTCTGGCCGGTGCAGCGCGTAAAGCATTCAGCTCGGCAAGCGGGATATGGCGTTTGTTCTCCAGTTTTTGTATTTCGAGTTCTAATTCGCTCGACTGGAGTTGCACGAGTAAAACATCGGCCAAATCACCCATCCCACTTTCCACCCGGCTCAGCGCCAGTGCTTCCAGGCTGCGGAAAAGTGTTTGTTTTCTTTTTAGAATCTGCGCCTCTTCCTGATATTGGTACAGGTCCAGGTAAGCCTGATTTACAGCCAGGATCAAGCGCAGTTTTTTAGAAGCCACATCCTCGAGTTTCACCCGCGCTTTTCGATCCTCCAAGGTTACGCGAGCATCCAGCGTGCCTTTCCAGGGAAGCATCTGCATCACGCCAAATCTAAACCACTGCGGACCAACACGCGTTTCCGGTTGCAGCGCAAATACACCCAGCCCAAGCTCCGGATCAGGTAGTTGTCCATACTGCCGCCCCGACAACATGGCTGCATCATATTCCAATTCCATGGCTTTTAATTCCGGATTAGCAGAGATCGCCTGATTGACCAGACTATCAATAGATTGTCCGTTAACCAGCACAGAAAAGGCCAGCATGCCCCACAAAACAAGGATATATCGACTTAGACTTTTCATTGGCTTTTTAATTGAATTTCCTTCCAAATGCAAAACAAAACAGGAACCGTAAACATGGTAACTGTTTGTAGCAACATACCTCCAACTGTGGGAATGGCCATTGGCAGCATAATATCAGAGCCTCGTCCGGTTGATGTTAACACAGGCAGTAAGGCCAGTATGGTAGTTGCTGTAGTCATCATGGCAGGCCGCACCCGACGCAAGCCGCCATCAACCACGGCATCATGAATTTCAGAAATTGTTTTAGGGTTATTATCGACAAAGCTTTGTTTTAGAAAGGTGCCAACCAGCACCCCATCATCGGTGGCAATTCCGAAAAGAGCCAAAAATCCAACCCATACCGCCACACTTAGGTTAATGGTATTGACCTGAAACAGGTCCCGCATATTTTGGCCGAAAAAATCAAAGTTTAAAAACCAGCCCTGGCCGTAAAGTCCGATCAGTATAAATCCGCCGGCAAAGGCGACAAACACGCCCGAAAACACCATGAGGGACAGCAGGGCCGATTGAAAATGAAAATAGAGGATCAGAAAAATGATCCCCAATGCAATCGGTAACACAATCCGAATCCGCTTACTTGCCCGGAGCTGCTGTTCATAAGTACCGGCAAAACGATAGCTCATTCCGGCGGGCAATTCCAGGGCGCCGGTAGCGATCAGGTTGGTCAAAAAAGCCTGCGCATTTTCCACCACCTCTACTTCGGCATACCCTTCTTCGCGATCAAATAGGACGTAACCTACGAGAAATCCGTCTTCGCTTTTTATGGATTGCGGGCCTTGTTCATATCTTGTATGTACCAATTCGCCCAACGGTATCTGGGTTCCAGCAGGAGTGCGCACATAGATACGCTGCAGCTCGGATGGGTCATTTCGCAATTCTCGGGGATAGCGCACACGGACAGCATATCGTTCGCGCCCTTCCACCGTGGTTGTCATTTTCATGCCGCCAATTGCAGCCTGAATAGCGGTTTGAATCTCCGTTATTTTTAGTCCGTGGCGAGAAGCGGCTTCCCGGTCAATATCCAACAGCAGGTAGGGTTTACCAACAATGCGATCGGCAAATACGGCCTCTGCTTTTACGCCCTCCACCTGACGTAGTGCCTGTTCCAGTTTAACTCCAAAGGATTCAATTTCTTTCAGATCGCTGCCACTTACCTTAATCCCCATAGGAGCGCGCATCCCTGTCTGGAGCATCACGAGTCGCGTTTCAATAGGTTGTAATTTCGGCGCGGAGGTTACTCCGGGCAGTCGGGTCACCTGAACGATTTCCTTCCATATATCGTCCGGAGTCTGTATGTGATCCCGCCATTGTCTGAAATATTGCCCCTTGGGATCGGGTATCAGCTCCCCTGCCTCATCTTTTAAATAATTTCCTGCTGCATCGACCTTAAATCGAAGCCGATGCCCGGCTTCATTTGTTTTGTACTCAGGCTTGTAAATAATGACGTTTTCATACATAGACATCGGAGCAGGATCCAGTGCACTTTCAACTCTGCCAGCCTTACCGACCACTAATTCTACTTCCGGAATAGCCGTCACGGCCATATCCAAAAGACGGAGATTCTGGACATTAACCTGCATACCGGCATGCGGCATGGAGGTCGGCATTAACAGAAAAGCACCTTCATCCAGGTTGGGCATAAATTCTTCGCCTGTGCGCTGAAATACACGGATGCCCTGAAAAACAAATAAGCCTACCACAAAAAGGAAGAGCAATTTATGGAGGAGTAAAAAGCGAAGTATGGGTTCGTAGTATCGGATGATCAGCATAAAGAATCCGATGATCAGTCCACCAGTCAATGCAACAAAAACAAAATTTAACAAAACACTTTGCTCCACGCCGAGCGGCATCCAGGTGCGTGCAAGCAGGAAAGCAACAATGGCAGCCAGAGCGAGATTTTTGCCATAATTAAACCGTATTGCAGATTTGTCATCTACCCGATCGCTGACATATTTATTGAGGATAGCTGTCAAGCCAGCTATCAAAATAAATAAGCCTAACAGGGCAAAGCCGGAAAACAACAAAACAACCCCCAGGCAAATGAGCAGGCCATTGACAATGTTTCGGATATAGATCGGCTTCCGCTTTAATCCAAAAATGAGCTGAGCCATTGGCGGAACAATCGTTATGGCGACCAGAATAGCAGCCATCAATGCAAAGGTTTTTGTAAAAGCCAGCGGACGAAAAAGTTTACCCTCAGCAGCTTCCATCGTAAATACGGGCAAGAAACTTACTACCGTGGTAGCTACAGCTGTTATTACAGCAGAAGCCACTTCCCTCGTCGCTTCAAAAATGGATATTCGAAGCGATTCTTCCGGATATTTTTCCAGCCTGACCACCATACTTTCGCTCAGTACAATCCCCATATCAACCATCGTTCCGATAGCAATGGCAATACCAGAAAGCGCGACAATATTAGCGTCAACTCCAAAATAGCGCATGGCAATAAAACAGATCAAAACAGCTATTGGGAGGCTACCTGATACCAGGAGAGATGATTGTAAATTCAGGAGCATAATGATCACCACCAAAATGGTAATCATTATTTCCAAAGACAGGGCCTCTTGCAGTGTACCAAGGGTTTCCTGTATAAGTTCTGTCCGGTCGTAAAAGGGTACGATGGTCACTTGCGAACGGGTACCGTCCTCAAGCACCCGAACGGGGAGACCGGGACCAAGGACTTCAATGCGGGCCTTTAAATTATTGATGACCTCCAGGGGGTTGGCACCGTAACGCGCAACCACTACCCCGCCGACAGCTTCCGCACCAGACTTATCTAATACGCCTCTTCTGTTCGCAGGGCCGATATTAACATGGGCGATATCGCCTATTCGGATAGGTACATTATCATGAACGGTGATCACACTTTTTTCGATATCGGAAACCGATTTCACATAGCCTAATCCACGAACAAAATATTCAACCAGATTTATTTCGATCGTTTGCGCCCCGACATCGAGATTGCTGGCCCGTAATGCTTCCATTACCTGATTAAGACTGATACCCGCAGCCCGCATGGCTTCCGGGTTTACGTCCACCTGATATTCTTTTACATAGCCCCCAATGGAGCCAACCTCTGCGACTCCTTCTGTGGCTGCCAGGCCATACCGCACAGTATAATCCTGGATACTGCGGAGTTCGTGGAGATCCCAGCCACCGGTTGGATTTCCATCCGGATCCCGGCCTTCCAGGGTGTACCAATATATTTGTCCGAGTGCAGTGGCATCCGGTCCCAGGCTGGGCTGCACGCCCTCCGGAAGCGTATTGGAAGGCAGCGAATTGAGTTTTTCCAGTATACGGGAACGGCTCCAGTAGTACTCCACGTCTTCATCAAAAATGAGGTACACACTTGAAAAGCCAAACATCGAATTACTGCGAACACTCTTTACTCCCGGAATGCCCAGTAGAGAAGTAGTCAGGGGATAGGTTATCTGATCTTCCACATCCTGCGGAGATCGTCCTTCCCATTTGGTAAATACAATTTGCTGATTTTCGCCAATATCGGGTATAGCGTCAACAGCAACAGGATCCCGGGGGAGCCAGTTGACACCAAAATCGAAGGGAGCTGTGGCAATGCCCCACATGGTAAACAGGGCGAGTAAAAGCCAGGCAACCAGCTTATTATCCAAAAAAAACTGGATGATGGATGATAACATGGAATGACATCAGTTTGAAAAATGAATCCAAAACGTAAAAATTGTGGCAAGGGAATCCCCTGCCCAAACTGATGTAGAAGGCTAAATTAGAAATGTTTCGAAAAGTACTGATATGTCCCTTTCGACAATGGGCGGTTTATAATTTAAATAGGTTGCAGCCCCTGAATGGATCACCTGTGCGCTTAATAGCGAAGGGATTTGCGGAATTAGCGCTAAAAATAACATTGGCGGATTGGCAATGTCATATACCTGAGCGACGGTCTCCGGGTCTTCCTTGACCAGATGAGACTTGTTATGACAACAATTGTTTTCACCCGTATCCGTAGCCATTGCTTTTTGGTGAAAGGGACAAACTGGCCCTTCCTTTTTGCTATGACAATTTTCGGGCTGTACAAAAATTGAAACGCCTTTCAATCGCTCCTGACAATAATGGCTGTTTACCACCAGGCCCATAGAACTGATGTAAACCAGAAATGAAAGAAGTATGTGAAGCAGTTTCAGCATAATTAATTAGAGGTATAAAGATACGAGATTAATTGGAGAACATTTTTACACAATTGCGGCATTTGCTTGCACATTACGGGCTAGCATGTTTTCGGGCTTATATATAGAAAAATGTCATAAAAAGGTCGATTTATCTGTTTTCCATTTTCAATTCTGCCCACAATTCTTCTACCTTTACAATATCTTTCCTGTAAACCTCTTGTAATCCCGACACATTAATGTAGTATTCCAAAACACAGGAATGCCTTATTTTTATATGGCCCCAGCGTTTGGATATTAATATTTTAATCCAATTCACGATACGATTTAAACCGTATTAAACCACATCATTATGAAAAGAACCTTTTTATGGCTGGCCTGTCTTTTTTGCTGCCTCAGCCTTAACCAAGTAAAAGCGCAATCAACTACTGTAGTAGAGAATGCGGAGGTTTCCGTGACATATGCCCAATATCTCGGAAAGACGCCTCCCCTCAGAAACCTAATTCCAATGGCGCTGTCTGGCGACGAAAAATTGGAAATTTCCGAAGGAAACAAAGAAGCTCCAAATAACTTTGCCGGACGTGGCAAATACGAGTCAAGTAATCCTTATGCAAAACCATTGGGACCAGATCCACTTTGGCAGACAAGTGTTGGCCCTGACAAAATGTTTGAAGTAGAGCCTTTGGTAAACATTGAAGGTATTTCTTCCAACTTTGGAGCACCAAATGATCCAACAGGCGATATCGGCGCAGATCATTTTTTGCAGGCAGTTAACGCTACTACGCTGGCAGCTTTTGACAAAGAAGGCAATCTTGCCGGTCCGCCATTTGCTGCTAATACAATCTGGAATTCTATTGGTTTCTCTTCCGCTGGTGATCCAATCATTATGTATGATCAGGAAGCTGGTCGGTGGATTATCACCGAATTCCCTTTCGGCAATCAATTGCTTTTTGCCATTTCTGACGACAGTGATCCATTCGGAAGTTATACGGCCTACAATTTTGGTACACCCAGCTTCCCGGATTATCCTAAATATGGAGTCTGGTCAAATGCCTATTCTGTAACAACTAATGAAGGCGGACCTTCTTCGCTTCCTTGCTATTTCATTAACCGCCAGCAAATGCTGGATGGAGCTCCTTCTGTTCAGATTCAACGTATTGTTGTTGCCGGCCTCGGTGGCGGTCCGGGTTTTCAGGTAGCAACGCCAGTTGACTGGTCTGGTTTGACTCCACCTGCACAAGACAAACCACTTATTGTAACCATGGCTGATGACGCCTGGAGTGCCAGCAATGATGATGCCATTCGTGTACACGAATTTGACATTGACTGGGCGAATTCCAATAATACTGTGGTGACTACAACAACTATCATTACTTCTCCTTTCGACTCAAACCCCTGTTCCGTTTCGGGTGGCGGTTTTTCCTGTGTTCCGCAAGGTGGAAATGGCGGCGGTCTGGATGCATTGCCTGAAGTAATTATGAATCAGGTGCATTACCGGAATTTTGGTAGCCACGAAGCGATGGTCATGAATTTCATCACCGACGTTTCAGGTGGAGGAAACCTGTCTGGTATTCGTTGGGTTGAAATGCGTCGCACCGGAGGCAACTGGGAACTCTATCAGGAAGGTACCTGGGCTCCAAACGACGGACTTGATCGCTACATGGGCGCTATTGCCATGGATGGCAACGGTAACATTGGCCTGGCTTATTCTGCTTCCAGCGAAAACACCTTTGTTGGATTGCGCTATACCGGTCGTCGGGCATCCGATCCGCTTGGTGAAATGACTGTGGATGAATACATCATTGTCAATGGTACAAACACCATTAACTCTGGAACCCGTTATGGCGATTATGCACACATGTCTATTGATCCAACCAACGACCGCACGTTCTGGTACACCAGTGAGTATGCAGGCGGCGGCGGCGTAGATACCCGAATTGTAGCGTTTGAGTTAGGCCGGGATACAACCGACATCGGACCTTCCGCTCTTGTAACACCTCAAAGTGCAGATGATTTAACTGCAGCTGAAATGGTACAAATTCAGGTTAAAAACTATGGCCTGGATACACAAAGCGTTTTCCAGGTTGGCTACATTTTCGAAAACGGCACGCCCGTAATCGATATGGTAAATTATCAGCTTTTCCCGGATAGTGTATATACACATACTTTTGGTCCAACAGTTGATATGGCTACTGTAAATGACTACGAGTTTGTTGTCTTCACTTCTTTGGCAGATGATGAGTCTCCTTTGAATGACACCCTCCGCGTTACCGTTTCAAAACTCCCTCGCTGGGATGCAGGCATTTCTAACATTACCGGATTGGAAGGTATTATTTGCCAGGATCCTGCCCCTGCACAATTGGTACTTACAAATTATGGCACAGAAACGCTGACTCAGGTCAATATCGATGTAACACTGAATGCGGCTGCATACGACAATTTTGATTGGACAGGCAGTCTGGCGCAAGGGGAATCCACTACTATTAACTTGCCCGTTACCGGATTTATTGGTGGAGCGAATGCCTTGGTAGCCACGACCTCTATGCCAAACGGTATGGTTGACGAGGTCATGATCAACGACGAATTTACCCGCAATTTTGATGCGGTTGCAAATGCGATTACTGTTTTCCTCAATATCCTTACAGACAATTATCCGGGTGAAACAACCTGGGAATTGGCTATTGATGGCGGTGCGACCATTTATACCGGCGGACCATACCCTTCAACGGGTACCTTATACACAACTGAGTGGTGCCTTGATCCGGAAGAGTGTTACACGTTTACCATTTTCGATGCTTATGGTGATGGTATTTGCTGCAACTACGGCCTTGGCAACTACAACATTACAGATGAAAATGGTAATGTGTTGGTTGAAGATAACGGAGAATTCAGCTTCTTTGAAGTAACTGATTTCTGTGCTACATTTGAGTGTATGCTCGATGGCGATGTTGACATCAGTCCGGAAAGCGCAGCAGGTGCCAGCGATGGAGCCTTGATGATCACTCCAATGAATGGAACGGGTCCTTACCAGTACAGTATTGATGGTGGCAACACATTCCAATCAAGCAACACCTTCAATGGCTTGCCAGCGGGTACTTACAATATCGTCATAATTGACGGCTCTGATTGTACCTTCGAAGCTACTGTAACCGTTCCTGAATGTGCCTTAACGATCATGGTTGACGTCACCAACGAATCCGGTGCTGGCAATAACGGAACTATCTCCATTTCTGTTTCCGGTGCAAATAATCCGGTTCAATATAGTATTGATGGTGGTAACACGTTCCAAACCAGTCCTGATTTTGGCGGTTTGACAAAAGGTACCTACACGGTAGTAGTTCGCGATGGTATTGGTTGTGTGCAGGAAATCGAGGTCGAAGTAGATCTGGAAACCGGCATTGGCAATATCCAATACGGCTACATTATCGAGATGTTCCCGAACCCAACAGACGGTGCATTCCGTATCAATGTGGAAGGACTTAATACAAGCGATCTGTGGTTGCCATTAGAAATCTACACGATTGATGGTAAATTGGTCCAAGCTACTCGCCTGGTTAAATATGATCAGGTTTACACGGGTATGGTTTCATTGGTACAATACCCTGACGGTATTTATCTGGTTCGTTTCATAGATGAAAATATTAATCGCATGCTTCGTGTTGTGAAGCAGAAATAACGATTACTGAATTTTGTAAAACGGCTAATCGGCTTCGGCTGGTTAGCCGTTTTTTTATTTAGGCCACTTTTGGTTTTTCCTGCCTTTCGGCGAAAGCCGGATTTTTATAAAAAATTAAATCTCAAAAATCACTGATAACCAATACTTTAGAGGCTATTTGATTTTTTTATTGAAAATATCCTCCTTTTTTTAAAATCTGCTGAAGTCTGATTCGTCTTCATGGATAGATGAATTCGGCAACAGAAATACAAAACACACTGGCAAAAGAACAAGACCATAACATTGAGGAGCTTGTCCGCAAAGAAGGAAAACGCTTATTTAACTTCATCCGAAGATCTGTTTCGGATGAACTTGAAGCGGAGGATTTATTGCAGGATGTATATTTCCAGTTAGTAGAGTCTTATCGACTGATGAAACCAATAGAACAGGTTTCTGGCTGGTTATTTGCTGTTGCCAAAAACAAGATTAGGGATCGGTTCAGAAAGAAAAAAACGATTCCGGAAAGCCAGCTACAAAAGGATACCGAAACAGAAGAATCTGACTTGTCGCTCTTCAACCAGTTAGCAGATACTGCTGCCGGTCCGGAGGGCGAATTGATGCGGGAATGGGTAATGGATGCCCTGGAAATAGCCTTGGATGATCTTCCGAAGAATCAGCGGGAAGTATTCGTTTGGCACGAATTGGAAGGAAAGACCTTTGAAGAAATCTCCCAAATTACGGGTGAAAATAAGAATACGCTAATCTCGAGAAAGCGCTATGCCACCTTGTATCTGCGCGCGCAGTTACAAGAATTATACACTGAATTTTTAACAGACTAAAAAACAAAACATGAATAATTATAGAATGCGAAGAGGATTGAAATTTACCGGCGTTTTGCTTGCCGGTGGCTTGATAGCCGGGTTAATTGTTATGCTTCTTTGGAATGCACTATTGCCTTCCATATTGGGTGTCACTACAATTTCGTTGATCCAGGCACTGGGATTATTAATCCTTAGCCGGATACTTTTCGGCGGTTTCCCTGGACGTCGTGGCTCACATGGCGGGCATTCCCGACACCGACACTGGCGGGAAAAGATGAAGGAAAAATGGCACAACATGAGCGAAGAAGAGCGGGAGGCTTTTAAGGAACGTTATCCCTGGAAAAAATTTGCCTCCTGGAAAGAAGAAGGAGAAGAGCAGGCTGCAAAAGCCGACTAAGAGCAGTCGCCTCTATTTATGAGGATTAGTAAATTCGCAAAAATCCATTTCAACCTGACAGGTCGCCGACCTGTCAGGTTGTTGTTTTTCAAGCTGCTCACGCACAGTCCTTTTACACAACAAAAACACAACATACTATATATCAAATACTTACCTAAATCAGCAAGCGATTTTCACTACGGGGACCTGACAGGTTGCCAACCTGACAGGTCGGCAACCTGTAAAACCACCTTCACCTACACTTTAGATTTTCGCAAAAAATCACCTTTATTTTTTAAAAATCATATTTTGATAAACTGAAAAACACGGTGCCCTTTCCCTGAAGAAAGCTCTAAATAATACAGGCCCTCAGGAAAGCTACTTACATCCAAGCCTCCCTGTAAAAACAGGCCGGTACTTACAGTCAGGATCTGTCGGCCGGCAACATCAAACACACTTATTGATTCCTTCCCGCTACACTCAGAGCAATCCAAAAATAATTTATCAGCCACCGGATTGGGAAGCACAATAACATCATTAAAAGCCAAAATTTCTGAGGAAGAAGTAACCGTAATGGTTTGCGAAAAAGTGGAATTAGAGCAATCCCCAAAAGCAGTCAGGGTAATCGTAAATTCTCCTGCCCCTCCGTAATTATATATAGGTGTTTCGTCTTCTGAAAACCCTCCGTCACCAAACATCCAGAGATACCCATTCGCCTGACTGGAATTGTTGACCAACTGAATTTCTCCTCCAACCTGCACCACCTCAAAGCCAGCTACCGGTGTATTATCCGTTTCTATTTCAACTGCACCACCTATTCCAAGGCTTTCATTAAAATAGGTACCACTGGCACTGGTTTCTAATTTTACAGCCTTCACATAATAATCATATACTTCCCCAAAAGTCAAACAGGAATCTACATAGCTCAAATCCGCAATTGGAAAATCATTAACTAAACTGTAAATCGGCTCTATCACGCGTTTACGGTAAATATTATAACCCACAATTTCATCACCTGATGGAAGCCAATTTAGTAACACATGTCCGTTTACCTCTTCTAAAGTAAGCGCTGTCGGCGGCGAGACCATGTGCATCCGCAAGGTGGGATCCCCCATAAGCGCGACATGGATCTGACGATTCCCAAAGCCCGGATCATAACTGCTTCCCAAATTATTAATGGTCAATCGGGCACAATCACCGATCGGAAAACCTAAAGCCATTGGATGAAATTCCCAATTTGGTCGTGCGGCCCAGGCGTTACTCAAAGTCGTACCGCTGGCCAGTGCTGCACGCAGAAAATTATTCCCACTATCCCAATCTCCAAAATAACTCCCAAACAACATGGTGAAAACTGTTTGTAGCGAATCGGCCGCAAAATTTCCGGTATTGCCAATCCCACTGGCACTGGTATAACTCCCGCCTCCGCAACCATAAGACCACAAATAACTCTCCGAATAAAGCGTGCTATAATCTATATAGGAGACTGAGTCCCGCCCAAACATGGCCGTGAAATTCTTAAGCCCATTTTGGCCAAAGCCTTCCTCAAATGACCCAAAATTATTTTCGATGAGCCCGCGTCGTACCGGGTCAAAAACCTTCCGCTTAAAAGCATGACTTTTGAGAATGTATCTTCTCAACAACTCCTCCTCCGATTCTGAAAAGGTGGGCATATTGAAAAAATCCACCCGGCCAATCCCCAACTCTAAATCGGTAGCGATGTAGCTGTTATCGTATTTGCCGTCGCCCGGGATATTATGATTACGAACCTGCGAAGCAGATGTGGTATTTACACTAATATCTGTCCAGGTACCATCCATGTCTCCATAAAAACAATCGGCTGGCCAGGCGCCAACATGATCAGGATGCCCATCCGGACCAATATTTCCGGAATAAGGTACTGGTATATGTCCAAAGAGAAACACCGCTCTAGACTGGGTAGGCGCCAGATCATACCAACTGATTATCTGACTCTTTACATCTGACACTAAATCAACCGGGGAAACACTTATTGTTGCTACCTCCCAGCCATCAGCCCGAAAATCCTCCAACATGATCTCTATTTCCGGCGCCAGCAGGTCTGTGAAAGTATTATCTAAAACCACCAACAGCCGACCTCGATATCCACTCACCGGCACTTCAATACCCGCATAAATATACCCGTTGGCTATACCACTCGCGCTTCCTCGCGATACCCGGTACTCATAAATTTCACCCAACTCTATATCCGTATCCAGATATGTAGTAGCTGTTCCATCCAAAGCTTCAAAAATTGGTCCCCAGGTGGAACTTCCCGGCACCCGGCGGTAAATATTAAAGGAACCCGCATCCAAATCTTCCGGCCATCCTAATTGAATCGAAATAGCATCAGGATCAACAGTGGCCTGAACCTGTACTGTTTTATTGTAATCATTCACCTGTGCCCTCGCGGAAACAGTACAAATGGCAATAAAAATTAAAGCTTGCGCGAATCGGGCAATCAAGTGGGTGTTCATGAATTTAATGTTTTGTATTGCAGGTAATAAGGGAGCTGCTTAAAGATAGCCAAGAAGGCGGGAATGAAAAAGGGCGGAAGCAGCTTTCGCCACTTTCCGCCCGGAGAAGATGAGTCTTTAGGGATTAAGTTGCTTAAAGCCCCATATAATTTTCAGGATCTACGTGAACGCCATCCTTTAAAACCTCATAGTGCAAATGGGGCGCAGTACTTTTTCCCGAGTTTCCTACATGTCCGATAATGGTCCCGATCTCGACTTTTTGTCCAACTTTTACCTCGATATTTTCAGTCATTTGAGCGTAAAGCGTCTGAAAATGATCATCGTGGCGGATTTTTACGTGGTAGCCATAGGTCTCTGGTGAATATTCCACTTGCTCTACAACCCCACTGCCGGTAGCCAGAACGGGCGTACCGATTTTTCCAGGCAAATCAATACCGCTGTGCATCCGGTTTTCCTTAAGAAAGGGATGGATCCGCATGCCGAATCCACTGGAAATCTTCCAGTTTCCGGAAAGCGGCGCAATGGATGGCGGGTCTGCACTCAGGCTCATGACGGTGACAAATACCAGTATCATACCGGCTGCCAGTGAAATCAACATTTTTTTCATTACTAAGCTGTTTTGGTTTGTGATTGAAATGGTTTCTACATCCAGATTTTTCATTTCATCTTCTCCAAATGCAGCAAATGCTTGCGTCATTGCATTTTCAAAACTCAGGCCGGAAACCAGACTTTGCTCAATGGCACAACATAAATGATCCAATAACTCCCCTTCCAAAACGGCATGACCCAAGCCAACCTGTTTTAGCTTATTCTCCACTTTCTCTAATTGCCAGGTATTCAACTCAGCCATTAAAAGAGGTTTTGGGTTGAATGATCAATTGCATCATCTGTACGAATGACTCAAATTCTGAGACTTTTTCTTCGACGGCTAATTCGCCGGAAGGCGTCAAAGAATAATAACGTCGTACGCGCTTGCCGATAAATTCCTGCTCGGTTTGCACCAGTTTGTCAGCCTCCAGCTTATGCAGCGCCGGATAAAGCGCCCCTTCCGTAATGACCAACTCATCGCCAGTCAATGTGCGCACCTTCTGAGTGATCTCATAGCCATACATCCTGCCATGCTCTTTCAGCATTTTTAGAATGATGGTCTTTAGGCTGCCTTTTAGTAGTTCTTTTGAATGCATAGGGCAAATATACATAATATTCTTATGTATTATAATTTTAGAAAAAAATCTTCCTTCAAGATTTTAACTTACAGGCATGAAAAAGGGCATCTCCTCCGAAGTACTACTGCAACTTTTCGCTAATCTGGAAACGGAATGGCCAGGCATCTCTGCCCATCGCAAAGAACAGCTTAACATGCTCAGTCAGCTGATTTTGGAGCACCACGCCCACTCCCCGGAAATAAACCTCTTGTTTGTTTGCACGCACAACTCCCGAAGGTCTCAATTAGGTGAAGTTTGGATGCATGCTGTGGCTATTTATTATGATTTGCCCTGGCTACACGCGTTCTCTGCTGGCACTGAAACAACGGCCTTTAACGACCGAATGGTACATGCGCTGCAACAGGCCGGATTTCCTTTAATAAAAACCAAGACGTCTGAAAATTCTGAATTTTCACTTTCTCTTCCAGGTTCAGGTTCGTCAGATCGAGCCTTGTTTTCAAAATCATGGTCCGACCCTTCCATTCCTAAAACAGGGCTTTTGGCCATCATGGTCTGCACGGATGCCGAGCAGAATTGCCCATTTATTCCGGGCGCTATTGCAAGATTTCCGCTACCCTATGAAGACCCGAAAGAGGCCGATGATTCCCCGGAAGAAGAACTGGCTTACCAGTTAAAAGTGCGCGAAATCGGATTGGAAATGCTTTATCTGGGATGGCTGATTAAAACAGCAACCTAATGCAACTGCCGCAGTTTTTCATCCAGCCAATTCCGCTCGGCGAGTACATGTGCCTCTTCAAATTGTTTTCGAAGCAAGTTGATTCGTTGATCGTTTCCTAAAGTCGAAGGGTTTATAATCCGCCGCAGCAAATCAATAAAATGGTTATTTCCAGAAGCCTGGGTAGCCGGTAAATTATTTTGCGAAAGCCGAAACACATAAATTTTGAAGGACTCCATTTTTGATTCCAGCAGAGGAGATTGCACTTCAAAAAGCACTTTGATTTCCAGGCGCCGTGCAGCCAGCTGGTAATAGAGATCGTTGTACTTGGGACCCAGTAAATCGAGCGCTTCATCAAACTTTCGTTCGTGAAAATACAGGTTCGCCAGGTTAAACCGATACACCTCTTCCGGGTGATCTGCCCCGATAAGTTTGTCGCGGTAATCATCCAAAAACGTTCGGGTCCAGTTAAATTGTTTTAAACGCAGGCTCATTGTCACCATGTTTCGATAAGTCGAGGAGGTTACTTTTTTTTCGTAATACAGATAGCCCGCCTCCAGGTGTTCACAATAGATTTGAAAGGCAATAGGTAAAAATGTCAGCCTGCCCCGATTTACCGCACCTATGACCTGGTGCCGCAATAAGCCAAAAAGCATTTGCTTCTGCTCCGGAAGCAACTTTTCATCTGCACCCTGTATTTCGCTTCGTACAAATTCCAACTCGTCAAGACTGCCTTCATCCTCCCGAACAAGGTACTTCAACATGGACCAATAAACACCCACCACCGGAATTTCCAGAAATCCATTTCCGTTGGGGAGCTTTTCAACCTCTGTCAACAACTGTTCTACCTCATTCCGCGGAAGCGAAAAATGGATTCCCTGTGCCAGAAAGGCCAAGGCAAATTCCATTTTAGAAAACAGATAAAACCAATCCAGCCGCTCTATTAATTTAGGAATATTCAGGTCGCTCTTTCGCTTATTCTGAAAGGCAAAAAACTCTACACGTTCCTGCTCCAGGAGGAATTGCAAATACATATGCTGCTGGTCTGTTCCCCGGGAATGTGCTAATCGATCTTCCAGAAGTTTCAACCCTTTTTCAAATCGTTGGTGCAAACCACGTTTCCGATAAAATCGAAGTTCTGCAAGTGCATTCTGGTTTTTTGCTTCCCGCGAATGCCAGTCCAGCTGTTGAATAAACTGCCGAATCAGTTGAGTAAGCTGACTCAGCAGTTTTGATAATTTCCCCTTGATCTCTACCTCGTCCGGAAAAAGTTGGGCATAAAGCAGATCCGGATCCGGCCAGCTTCCCGATTGGTAGGAATCCCGAAAAGATTCAAATAAAAGCAGCATGGTTCCTGCTCCTGACCCCCTATTGAAATAAGGCGATTGAAGAAATAATTCTAACTCATCCAGATCTTTCGGGTCCAGAATCTCAAAAAATTCCCAAATTTTTTTTGCCCACATAATCGGTTAAAAGTGGTCCTGCCGGAAAAACTTCCAAAAAATGTAATGGATTCTATTCTTCTGATTCCGCATCTTTAGCAGTTAAACAACTGCTTGACAAACTATTTTTCATTTACCAATCCAGTCTCTATCAAATATGAAAAACCGAAACCAGCTCCTCATCCTGTTTATTTTTATTGGGACTATTTTCACCCTTCAGGCCCAACCACCTGCGCAGGCAACCAACACAAACTATCCAATTGTAGCCCAGGAAATCACGGCTAATCTGGGGGTTAATTGCTACCAAACGACTACAGAATTAACAAATTACCTGGCTGGCATTCTCGTTGGTGCATCCAGCCAATGTGCTATTCCAGACCCTACAATTACCCAATTCGCTGGCTCCAATGTTTTTTTTAGCTGGCCCAATGTTCAGGGGGCTGTTGTGTATAGACTGTTTCATCTCAACCTGCAAACTGGTATCAGCGGCTACACAGATTTTCCTCCCAGCGCTACCCAAAGCTACAAACTCACAGATATTGATGATGGCCTTTATCTTTTTGCAGTACAGGCAAGCTGCAGTACATCCAAAAGTTTCTTTGGCATTATCATAGCCGAAAAAGATCTCATGTCGGCTTATAATCCACACCTAACCTGCCGCTGCGACGCATATTCCGGCTCTCAAATTTTGGTAAACAATAATTATACCCTGCCTCCTTCCAGTGTGCTAGACTTATTTATACCGTTGGAAGAAGCAGAAAATGAGATCCAAATTCGGGTTAAAACGGGATTAGCCGGCCAGGTTGTGCAGTTCAACCCGGATTGTGGTGACCTGAATTTCCAGTTTGGCATCGGATGGCCAAGTTATCCCTACCTGGGCTCTATCGCTTTTTTTAATGGCACGGTTATATATGATTTCGATCCCAATCTACAAATGATCATGCAGGTTTGCGCGCAAAAAAGTCCGGCGAGTACAACCTATCCAGCTCCGCCTAAAATTTCGCCCAATCCTGTTTCTTCCTCTTTTAATCTGGAAATGATTAGCTCGGCTGACCTCCTCCAGGTACAATTACTCGACCTGCAGGGCAGGCTGATCAAAAGTTGGACTCAAAACACCTATGAGGGTTTTCTTCAAACCGAATTTGTACTTCCGCCTACACTCTCACCGGGTATGTATTTAATTCGAGTGCAAAACGGAGAACAGGCAAATACCCTCAAACTTCAAAAAATTTAGCGCTATTCAAATAAAAAGGCTCATTGAATGAGCCTTTTTATTAGTAATTCCAGCTAAAAGTGTAATTCCGCTACCCAAGGATGCAAGCGACTTTTGATTACATTTTTTAATAATCAAAAACGTTTGCCATGAGATTCATTCGCATTTCATTCCTTATCATGCTTACTGCCGGATTTTTTGCTTCCTGCTCCGAACAGGAAGAAATCCAGCCACAGCAAGAAACATTGAGCTATTCGGCTTCTGCCCAAAGCCTGGTTGATGCTATCGAACAGCACAATGACCGCGCTGAAAATAAAATCCAGCTGAGCGGAAAAGACATTCAGGATGCCGTCAACGGCGAAAACAGAATGCCACCCTGCGATATGTTTGAGGGCTGTTGTTTTAACCAGGATGACCTGGATCTTTTAATTGCCAACTTCGGATGCACCAGTGGCTGTCCGCCGGAAATCGATCTCAATTGCGACGGTGTTATTAATACCTCCGATCTACTGATTCTAGCCTCTTATTTTGGCTGCGCAGATGTAGATGTTATCATTGGTAATTTCAGTGGTACCAGCAATATGAATATTACAAACCTGGCCTCTGGGCAGTTGCGTAATTATACCACCATTGATGGAAACTGGTGGAGCACCAATGACCCTACTATTACAGGTGCCCGTTGGTATGTAAATGGCGTTGCAGTCTCTAATTCGCTTACCCACTTGCAGTTTCAATACCCCGGTGCCATAACGTATGACTATGCTGTGCCTTGCAACGGTTATTACGAAGTCACCCTATATGTGGAGGTAGAATGTAAAGTTTATAGTAGTACCGAATGTTATTACCTGCAAATTGCAGGAAATCCTACTTGCACCGAAAACGGTTGCATGTAAGCCCCCCACTTAGTATATAATCCCGAATTTTGGAGAAATTTGAAATTCGGGATTTTTAGTTTTAGAAGTGTCGCCCCGACGGAGCTTAGATTTTGGTTGGGATTATTGCCTACAAAGATTAATCTCCTATGGAGATGGGTTTCGGGTTAGATTCAACTTTTTGCTCCAGCGGAGCAATCTCTCTGTAGTATTTCAAATGGAAAATTTTTCTAAAGCTCCGTAGTAGCGGCACCTTTCCTCCAGCCCGGACAAATTGTGGTAAATAGGAGTCACTCCGAAAATTAGGGATGACTCATGTTTTTCTCCTCTGCAATTGGACAGCCGTTTGGGATCGCTTACATTTGATGTTATTCAAAATTGTATCCAATGGCACTCTCCTTTGTTAGCTATAATGTAAATGGTATCCGCGCAGCTCTTAAAAAAGGGTTTGCCGAATGGACAGCCGAAAATCAGTTTGACCTGATCTGCCTACAGGAAACAAAAGCCATGCGTGATCAGGTTGACATGCAGCCTATTGAAGACCTGGGTTACCACCACTACTGGCATTCAGCCGAAAAGAAAGGATATAGCGGGGTGGCCATTTTCTCAAAAAAAGAACCAGATCAGGTTATCACAAAAACGGGCATAGACCTTTGCGATACGGAAGGCCGCGTAATCCGGGCCGACTTTGGTGACTGGACTGTTCTGAACTGCTATTTCCCTTCCGGCACCTCCGGGGATATCCGGCAGGATATTAAAATGCAATTTCTGGATGAATTTCTGCAGTGGGCACAAGAACTGCGCAAAGAACGGCCAAAACTATTAATCTGTGGTGATTACAACATCGCCCATACTAAGATTGATATCCACGATCCAATCGGAAATAAAAAATCCTCCGGTTTTCTCCCGGAAGAACGAGCCTGGATGGACAAATGGCTGGAAGCTGGTTTTGTCGATGCCTATCGACATTTGAATCCGGAGAAGATCGAATATAGCTGGTGGAGTTACCGGGCCAACGCCCGGGCAAACAACAAAGGCTGGCGGATAGATTACCTCTCTGTAACCGAGAACCTGAAAAACACCCTACTTGAATCCCGGCACTTAAATCAGGCAATGCACTCAGACCATTGTCCGGTATGGGTAAACCTGGATTTGACATTCTAAGAATTAGATTCAAATCCAGGTTTATTAATATCCTATAAACTATCCAGCAACTCTTGAGTCGATGAGTAGTCATCGCCCGTTACTTTAGCAATTTCTATTGCGCCTTTCGCAGCTGTTTTAGCTTCTTTTTTCTTGCCCAGCTTTGCGTAAAGATGTGCAAGCGTATCCAGGTTGTAATAATTTTCATTCATTTCAACCGACTTGCGTGCCCATTCTAAGGCAATATTCATTTTTGCAGGATCAGACACATGTTCATAAAAATACCAAGCGTGCTCATTGTATTCCCCCCAACCAATTTCGTCTGCATTGTCCGTAAAATACTTAATAGCCTGATCTGAATACGCATTCCAATTTTCTGTGTTCTGATAATAAATTATCCGTACCACATTGGCCATAACGGCCGCATCTTCCGGCATGGTACGGCGAAAAAGCGCATCCGCCTTTTGTAACATTTCCGGTTGCGGATCACCACCATACAGATCGTTGTAAATGGCACTTTGCAATACATCCACTACCGTTTCTTCACCATATACTTCTGCAAAAACGCCCAGATTCTGCAAGACATAATCATAGTACGGACTGGAAGAACTGGCCAGGGAAAGCAGGATGAATTCCATATTTGTTTCCGTAGATAGATCTTCCTGCGTGCGCAGATATGCCTGTACGACTTCATCGGCCTGCGGGTCGGAAGCATCTGCTAACATGGTTGCAAATGTTCGCAGAAAATCCGGGTCGTCTTCTCCAGCCTGGTAGCGTGTACGCAGTCCACCAATATTCCGGGAAGGGTCTAGCGCTACAGCCCCTAATTCCAACAAATCTTCTTCATACAAATAGCCAAGTCCGGAATGAATCAGATCCCCGTCTCCATTTACAAACAGGTAAGTCGGAATTACCTGCACCCCATAATGGGATGCAACATTTGGACCATCGCCCTTCTCGACGTTTAACTTGACGTTGATAAAATGCTCGTTAAAAAATGCGCCAACAGTTGGCAGTATAAACACCTCTTTGCTCATCGCTTTACAAGGGCCACACCAGGAAGCGTAAGCATCCACAAAAATGATCCGGTTGGTTTCCCGGGCATTTTCCAAAATGGATTCCCAACTTTGGTCTTCAATAAAACCAATGCCCTGGGCCTGCATGCTGTTAATAGAAACAAAGGCCAACGCAACGAATACTAATTTTTTCATTATCCTTCTAGTTGTTGCAGAAAGTACTCCACTTGCATAGTGGCACCACGACCTGCGGGTTCAGCAAGCTCCAACGCTTGCTTTGCTATGTCTATTGCTTTTTCGCGCTTCCCGGTATCATTCAGAATTGTCGCATAATGCAACAAGATCTGATATTGGTCTGTATCTGTGCATGCCGCTGCTGCGAATTTTTCTGCGGCTTTCAGACACTTACTATTATCCGAAAAGAAATTCAACAAATCCTGAGATATTCGAAATAACTCCTGGTCATCCGCATTCCCTTTTCGACGGTAATCCTGAGCGGCTTTCAGGTAATTTTGATCTTCCCGGCGGGCCAGATAATATTCCAGATTAGATTCCAGAATAAACTGTCTGGCTCCTTCCGGATAATTAGCTCTCATCGCTTTTTGCGCTTCCTCCAATAAAGACTCCGTTTTAAAATCAGCCGCTTTTTGGGCTGTATTCGAACAGGCATAAAGAATCCGCTCCTGAACCGCTTCTTTACCGACCAGTGCTTCTATTTCTTTCCGACGCTCAATCATCAAATTGAATATCCTTGAATCCGCCTCTACTGCGGCCTCCAAAATAAAGCGCAGATTTGCCTCAGAATTTAGATCTTCCTGGCTGCGCAAATATTCATTCGAAACCTTCAAACTGGGTTTACCGGCCTGATTCAGCGCTTCTACGTAAGTTAACATCAACTCTGCACTGCGATCGCCTGCTTCATACGCTTCCGCGAATTCCTCACTTCGATCAATTTTGCCAAGTGCCGTTTCGCCCAACTTGATAAAGGCATCCACTTCCTGAGCGCCGCGTACCTGCTGCACGACCTCCCCGGTAAAGTCTATATAATATAGGGTAGGAAATGCGCTCACCGGGTAGGCCTTCCGGAAGGTCATGTTTTCTTCCGCTTCCATGTCCATTTTCAGGTTTATGAAATTAGCGTTGTAAAACTCCCCGACTCTTGAATTCGTAAATACATTGCTGGCCATCCGCCGACAGGGACCACACCAAACAGCAAAGGCATCTACAAATATGACTTTCTGTTCGGCTTTGGCTTTTTCAATCGCTTCTTCCCAGGTTCCGTGGAAAAAATCGATTCCCTGGGCAGACAGATTGGAGAAACTACTTAGAATCAAGAGTCCGAATACCAATAGTTTTTTCATCTTCTTTGCTTTTATCAGATCATTTATTGCGCTGCAGGATATCTTCCAGCAACTCCTCCGGCGTTTTATCCAGGGTAGCGATCAATTCTTTTACCTGCGCAGCCAATTCATGCTCCGGATAGGTGGTTAGAAATTGATTGTAGTACTTTTTGGCCATTTCTTTATCCTGTAGGTCATTATCAAAGGTAAACCCTTGAAAGAACAAGGAAAAGGGCCCTTGGGTTGACTCCGGGTATTTTCGCCAAACTTCACCCCACAATTGAATCGCCTTTCCAAAGGCACGCATACCGCGCGCAATATCTCCGGCTTTAAATAATAGCTCAGCAGCAACCGGATCATCCGGATGTGCATTTACAAACTCCTCACTTAATTCAACGATTCTTCCGGCCAGCTCCGTATCAATCGGCTCCTCCGGATTAGCGAGCAAAGTTCGCTGCAAATCAATAATCATTTCATAGGTGGGAGCTTCAACAACTTGATCAGTTGTCTGAGCGGTGGGTTCCTGGCATGCCAGAAAAAAGAGACAGAATGAAAACAAATACCAGCGCATGTTAAAAATTTTGTGCCTCGGGAAAGAAAAGGAGGCCATTAATCGGAAGGCTTTCGGTGCTTAAAAAGCAAAACTAAAAACATTCGATTGAATGCAATAGCTTTCTAATTCTTCTATTGTTCCTTTGAAAACATTAAAATCTACATCTCCGTTAATTCCGGCCAATCGTCCACGATTGCCGTACTGCCAAAAATCCCAGTCTTTTCCGGCGGCGAGCTTGGGCTCTCGTTCCCGGTAACGGGCAATCCAAATAGGATAGTCTTCAAACTGCCCCGCCAGATATTGATAATAAAACTTCAGATTAGTATAGATAATTGGCTTCACATTAAAATGCAACTCCATTTCAAGCAACCAGATTTTAATTCCCGCGATCAGCGCTTCTTTACTGACACCATCTGTTATTTCAACATCCAACACTGGCGGCAGGTCACCAACCTCCAGGTGCACTTGTTCTAAAAAATTAATGGCCTGTAAATGTGGAGAGCGAGCCGGTCTGTAAAAATGGTAGGCCCCCCGAATCAATTTTGCATGCTCCATCTCCTCCCAATTATAGCAAAACAGGCTGTCGCGCCAATCGCCGCCTTCTGTCGCTTTTACAAATGCAAAATGAATCTGTGCTGCCTGAATAGAATCCCAGGCGATCCTGGATTGATGATGAGAAACATCGATCCCATGCACTTCAAACTTATCCATGCGCACTGTAGGGAAGTGACACTCCAGAAAGATGAATACCAGGCAAAGAAGAAAAGAAGATCGCCGCATGGCTTGTTATGGGATTGCTAGAATTTTCGGTGTTCGCTCTGCAAGAAAACAAAAATAGCCTGTTTAAACCAGCCTGTTGAAGAGTTTAAAGAATTTATAACAACTTTTTGATTGGATTTGGTCATTTATACGACTCCTTTAGAACCCAATTCAAAATTTAGAACGGGTTTCAGGTTCATCCCCGTTCTAAAATTGCGCTGCACCTTATATACCTTTGTCAGAAAGATCTAATCCATGGCCAATAACAGACAGCTCTTTCTCCAACATCTTGCTCAAACCAGTCCGACTCCCATGAGTTTGGAAATTGTGCGGGGTGAAGGCATGTATTTATATGACCCTTCCGGAAAGGCCTACATGGACATGATTGCCGGAATTGGAGTGAGTGTTTTGGGCCATTGCCACCCGGCAGTAAGCCAGGCAATTAAAGATCAGGTGGATTTATATATGCATACTCTGGTTTACGGCGAATTCATCTTATCCCCGCAAGTCAAACTAGCAGAATGGCTCCATCAACACCTGCCCGATTCACTGCAACAAACCTACTTCGTCAATTCCGGTAGCGAAGCAACAGAGGGTGCCATGAAGCTGGCAAAACGCTATACCGGCCGACAGGAAATCATCTCCGCCAGATATGCCTATCATGGTTCGACCCAGGGTGCAGCCAGTTTAATGAACCCAACAACCTTTACCAGTGCCTTCCAACCCTTGTTGCCCAGGATCAACCACATCGACTACAATAACTTCGCCGATTTGACAAAAATCACCACTCAAACTGCAGCAGTGATTGTCGAAACAGTACAGGGAGAAGCAGGTGTCAAAAAACCAGTTGAAGGCTACCTTCAGGCGCTTCGCAAACGCTGTGACGAAACGGGCACCCTTCTCGTTCTGGATGAAATACAGGCCGGTTGCGGTCGAACAGGCAGTTTATGGGCATTCGAACAATATGGCATTGTACCCGATATCCTTTTGTTAGCCAAAGCACTGGGCGGCGGCATGCCTATTGGTGCCTTTATCAGCTCCCGGGAGATTATGCAGTGCCTGACCCATGATCCCGTTTTAGGGCACATTACGACCTTCGGCGGACACCCCGTTAATTGTGCCGCAGCCCTGGCCAATTTGCAAACTATAGAAGCCCTCGACCTGATCAGAGACGTTCCCGCGAAAGCGGCACTTTTTAAAGAATTGCTCGTACATCCGGGCATCCTTGACTTCCGACAAGCCGGATTGTTAATGGCAGTAGAATTGGCCGGTTTTGAACAGGTGCTTGCTGTAGTTGACTACTGCCTGAAACAGGGTCTTATTACAGATTGGTTTCTTTTTAATGAGCAGTCGCTCCGTTTGGCGCCCCCACTAATCATCACGCATGATCAAATCAAAGATGCCTGTAAAGTGATTCTGGATGGCATTCAAAAAACGACTGCCTGAGTAATTTTTAAGCAGAATCTAAATCAGATCATGATCTCATTCGGAAAAGCTGACAAAATATACAAGGTTAAGCTTGTGAAACAACCATAATTACTTACCTTTGCAGCGATTTTAGAAACCACTATATTATAAGTATATCGTTATGGCGAATATTGGTATCGTAAAACAGGTTATTGGTCCGGTTGTGGACGTAAGTTTTGCACAGGAAGGTTCTAAGCTTCCTGAAATCCTCAGCGCACTGGAAATCAAGCGCTCAAATGGCGACATCCTCGTACTTGAAGTACAACAGCATTTGGGTGAAGACAGTGTACGGACAGTAGCAATGGACTCTACTGATGGTTTGAAACGTGGCGACGAAGCTGTTGACACCGGAAAGCAGATCAGTATGCCAGTAGGTGAAGCCATCAAAGGCCGTTTGTTTAACGTAGTGGGAGAACCTATTGACGGTCTAGCCCCTGTCCCCAAAGGGGATAACGCTTACTCTATCCACCAGAAGCCGCCTGTTTATGAAGATCTTTCTACAGAAAAAGAGATTCTCTATACCGGTATTAAAGTAATTGACCTGATCGAGCCATACATGAAAGGTGGTAAAATTGGTCTCTTTGGAGGTGCAGGTGTAGGTAAAACCGTATTGATCCAGGAGTTAATCAACAACATTGCAAAAGGGTACGATGGTATCTCTGTATTTGCAGGTGTTGGAGAACGTACCCGGGAAGGAAATGACCTGATGCGGGAGATGCTTGAAGCCGGTATCATCAATTACGGTGAAGGTTTCATGAAGTCCATGGAAGAAGGTGGTTGGGACCTCAGCCAGGTAAACGCAAAAGAACTCGCAAAATCAAAAGCAACCTTTGTTTTCGGACAGATGAATGAGCCTCCTGGAGCACGTGCTCGTGTGGCGCTTTCCGGTCTGACAATTGCCGAATATTACCGTGACGGTGATCTTAGTGATCCAACCGGCGGTCGGGATATCCTTTTCTTTATTGACAATATCTTCCGTTTCACCCAAGCGGGTTCAGAAGTATCAGCCCTTTTGGGTCGGATGCCTTCTGCAGTAGGTTACCAGCCAACGCTGGCTACCGAGATGGGTTTGATGCAAGAGCGGATTACTTCTACCAAACGCGGATCAATTACTTCCGTTCAGGCGGTTTACGTACCTGCGGATGACTTGACTGACCCGGCTCCTGCAACGACCTTCGCCCACCTGGATGCCACTACTGTACTTAGCCGGAAGATTGCTTCTTTGGGTATCTATCCTGCAGTGGATCCATTGGATTCTACTTCCCGGATCCTGGATCCTGCTATCATCGGTGATGAGCACTACGATTGTGCAGAAAAAGTAAAAAACATCCTTCAGCGCTACAACGAGCTTCAGGATATCATTGCCATCCTCGGTATGGAAGAACTTTCTGATGAGGATAAAATGGTGGTTCACCGGGCGCGTCGTGTACAACGTTTCCTTTCTCAGCCATTCCACGTAGCCGAGCAGTTTACCGGACTTAAAGGCGTGTTGGTATCTATGGAAGAAACTATTCGTGGTTTCAACATGATCATGGACGGAGAAGTAGATGAGTACCCGGAAGCAGCATTCAACCTCAAAGGTTCTATCGATGAGGTGATTGAAACCGGTAAGAAAATGTTGGCAGAGGCCTAAGCCTAAGCCATTTTCATTGATTTCGATATTCCAGAAATATGAATATTAGTATTCTAAGCCCGGAAAAGGAGATTTTCAAAGGACCGATCAAATCGGTTAAGGTGCCTGGCACACTTGGTCAGTTTCAGGTCCTGAAAAATCACGCTCCGATTGTATCGTCTTTACAGGCCGGTGAAATCATTGTAGTCACCTCTGCCGGTGAGCATGTTTATTACAATGAAGAAACTGGTGCTTTAGAGAACGGGTTAAAAGAAGGTCGCACACTTACTTTTAAGATCAACAGTGGGTTTATTGAAGTTCTCCACAACGAGATTTCGATCCTTGTTCAGGGTGCTTCCGTTATTAAATAGACTTAAAAACCATTTCGCAATAAAAGGGATGTCGCTCTGGTAGCACATCCCTTTCTTTTTTACATAAGATCCCCTCAATTCGGAATAGCCGAATTATTCACATCTCCAATCTTTACTCCGGTAAAGTCAACGAAAAAGGTTGACCCGGAACCAACAACTAAAACACCCTCCGGAAAAGGTTCAAACCAGGGGTTGTCCGGAAACGGAAATTCATAGGCCGCATCAATAAAGCGCCAGGATGTATTGTCCGAGAATCCTGAATTTAAGCCCAGGATTAACTGTTGGATCGCCAGGATATCCAGTGTTGTGATACTCCCTGAATTATTGACATCCGCAGCAATTAATTTGTAGGGACTGTTTAGCGGTTGAATGCCGAGGATATGCAAGCGGATCAGCACCATATCATAGGTAGAAACACCATTGCTGTATAAGGTATCGAGACCAGGATAAACCCAATACTCTTCCCCATTACTTACCGAAAAGGAATAAACACCGTCTGCCTCTGTAACCTGTTCAAACAATCCATCATTTAATACGACCTCGACATCCGCAATCCCTTCATCTTCTTCTGTTAAAATGACGCCCGTAATGTTTGTTGAAATGCATTCTCCACAACTGAATCCCGGATCAGAAACTACAATAAATGATTCACAAGTACTTTGACTACCAGTTTCATCTGTCACCCACAGGGTCACTTCCTGAAGCGGGTCACACAAAATATCATTACAATCGTATGTCACGGTATCATCCGACGTATCCGGTGAAAAGCTAAAAGTCAATAAGCCACCGCAAGCGTCATAACTTCCATCATCAAGCTGAACGGCATCTACTGTAACTGAACCATCTGAAATCAACACCTGGATACCCGGCATGCAAATGGCTGTCGGCGAATCATTTACCACCGTTACCATAGATTGGCATGCTGAAAAATTGCCTTCGCCATCTACTACGAGCAGGGTTACACTGATATCTGTCGTTCCGATATCATCGCAGCAAAAGGATACGGCTGGTCCAAAGTCATCTACGCTACCATCACAGTTTAGGTCGGTGCGCCTGACGGCGAAGGTCAGCGGCGGACAACTATCATAAGACCCATCATCAAATACGTTGAAGGGCACATCGACAGTGCCATCAACTCCGAGTGCTACAAGTACTGAAGTTTCACAAATAGCAACAGGGGGATCGGGATCTAATGCCTTATTTGCTGTGACAGACGCACTAAGCAGGGCAAACAACAGGAAGCTGCCTAACGCATAAAAATAGGTAGGGCGATTGTTTTTCATGGGATCTCCTCGATAAATGATTAAGGATCGGCATTTGGGAGACCTTACGAAGTTAAGGAAAAAAGGGATTGGGTGAAAGAGGGTTTATATCCGCTCATCCACCTCCTTCAAAATCGCTTCATCCGGATTTGGAAACCAACTGGCAAGTTTTTTGCGTGCATTTTCGCGCACACCGGCATCGATATACATGGCAATAGCAACCAGACCAAAACTCAAAACGCCGATATCATCTGTATAGCCCAGAAAAGGCGTTAAATCCGGAATGGCATCAAAAGGAGAGATAAAATAGCCTAACACCCCCACAACAATATGTTTCGCCCACAGCGGCGTATCCTTTCGCCGGAAGGCATAAAACAACAACAAGGCAGAATAGATAGTCTTTAAACCTGCTTGTTTAGCATAAGCACCAATTTTTTGCCAAAATTGATTCACACTAAAATTGGTTTCGTATTTACGGAATGGATTTTTCATATGCATTCTTGTCACATTAAAACGCCAGATTTACAGCAAAAGTTTCGGCCGGTCATTTCCTTAATTCCTCCAACAGGGCCTCATAAACATTTCGGCGTACCCGATTGAGTCCGAAGGAACCAAACTTGAAATAACTATACATAAAGTAGATCACCCCGATCACTAATAGCGTAATCGTACTATTCTGAAATCCAAAAACAAAAAGAGAAGAACTATACATGACAAACCAGGGGATGCCGACCCAAAGATCGCGCTTCATCGCATCTGTCGAATCCTGTGCCCACTGCTCCAAATCTGTTACATTTAACATTGATCGATTCAGCTTTTCCCGGTGTTTGCGGGGCAAAGGGGCTATGATTTCCTGAAACTTCTTTTCACTGATTGACACTACTCCTGATTTTTTTCCAAGATAACAAGAATAGCTTAACATCAACCGGGTCGCTATCAGGAGCTTACCAGAGCGGAAAATGTTTCAACTGAATTTCCGCACCATAAAACAGCTTGGTGGTAGCTTCAAATGAAGGAGTATGATCGGATACGTAAAATTGGTGCGGGGTCTGCAGCGACGTACTTAACAGATTCGAACGCTCCAGGGAGTCGTAAACAGCGTCTGTAGCTACCAGGGTAGAATCCAATACTTCCACCTTTCCCTGAAAATAATCCTCGATTTCCTGTCTGATAAGTGGATAGTGGGTACAGGCCAACAAAAGGGCATCCATATTTTCAAATCCCGGATCGGAGAGATAGTTGTCGATAATCGGCTGACTGATCCGGCTATCCGCATAACCTTCTTCGATCATTGGCACCAATAAAGGCGTTGCCAGCGCAAATACTTCCAGATCCGGTTGCGCTTGTTTTAGCTGTTGCTGGTACACCCCGGATGAAATAGTTGCCTTTGTAGCAATTATACCGACTTTTTTCAGGTTTCGGGAAACAACAGCTTCCACCAGTGGATCAACAACATTCACAAAATGAACCTGATCCGGGAAGAACTCAGCTAATACCCGCGAAGCTGCTGTAGAAGCAGAATTACAGGCAATCACAATCATCTTTGCTTCCTGCTCCAATAAAAATTTGGCAATTTTCAGCGAATAATAGCGGATCGCATCACCGGATTTATCCCCGTAAGGCAAGTGGGCAGTATCGCCAAAATAGATCAATTGCTCAAAGGGTAATCGATTGGCAATTGCATGGGCGACCGTGAGGCCGCCGATACCGGAATCAAAAACACCTATAGGCTGAGAGGCACTTA
Organism: Saprospiraceae bacterium; assembly: GCA_020437105.1. GTDB lineage: Bacteria > Bacteroidota > Bacteroidia > Chitinophagales > Saprospiraceae > JAAEZH01. The sequence goes on along the minus strand of JAGQWR010000036.1, from coordinate 26,453 downwards.
AATTTTTCAACAAATCCATGTCTTAAAAAAGGGAGCAGAAAGACCGACTTCCTACTCCCTTTTATTTTATTTGTTGGCTGAGGATAATGCTATAACTTGGCTTTGACCTTGGCGCTTACATCCATACCTTCATCGACATAAAGGATAGCACCACTGCTCAGATCAAAGATATAGGAATACCCGTTTTCATTGGCAACTGCATTAATGGCTTTATTCACCCGATCCAAAATCGGATCTAGTAATTCCTGTTCTTTTTCTGCCATTTTTTGCTGCATCTCCTGTTCGAAAGCAAGAATTTCGCTTTGCTTGTTCTGAAGCTCCGTCAAAATACGTTGCTTTTCAGCTGGAGACAATTCACCACGCTCTTCCTTTTGAATAGCACTGGTCTCTTTGGCCTGATATTCAGTAACCATTTGCTGCCCCATTTTCTGGAGTTGCCCTTGAAAGGCTTGCAAATTTGCCTGCATTTGCTCTACCTCCGGCATTTCAGCTAAAATAGCTGCCGAGTTCACACAAGCAAAGGTTTGTGCGTCCATTTTAGGCGCCATCCATACCATTGCTACCAGCAACAGGCTCAACTTCAAAGATTTCATCATTATTGTACGTTTTGTATTTGAGGCAATTTTGCGGCAAAGTTAAGTAATTCACATGGCAAATTACATGCTTTGCTACTCTTTCAGACGCAACAGGATATCGTTTGTAACATCATAGCGCTCATTGGAAAAGATCATACCCGAAGTGCCGCTTTTATCAAAAATAAAATCATAGCCCCGGTCATTCGCATATCCTTCGATTGCTGAGTACACCCGATCCTGTATTGGTTGCACCATTTCACGACGACGTTGAAAGAGATCTCCTTCCGGACCAAAGCGTTCTTTCTGTAATTCACGCACGGATTGTTCGGCGGCCATGATCTCCTCCTCACGCTGATTTCTGGCTTCATCACTTAAAAGTACCTGTTCAGCCTGGTATCGGTTGTACATACTTTTAATTTTATCGTATTCCTGTGAAATTTCCTGGCGCCAGCCTGCAGCAACGCGGTCAAGTTCCTGCTGCGCTTGTTGATATTCTGTAATGTTTTCCAGGATGGAATTCACATCACAGTAAGCGATCCGTTGTGCACTCAATGGCAAAACAAACAGCAGGGCAAATAGCGCTGTGGCCAAAAATTTAGTTCCAGGGGTTTTAATCAATTCAGTATTCATGATTTGGTAATTTTTTTTGTTTAAAAGGGTTTCAAATTCACACGGTCAAAAATAGCACTTTTGTATGCTTACCGCTGCTTTAAACACACTTTGGGTACCGATGTTAAAACGGATTTAACGCCTTTAACGATAGTTTAACGGCAAAAGCGCTTTTCGAGTATGAGTATTGGTGATTCGAGGCAGCCCTTTCGCTTGGTCATTTTCATATCTTCGCTTAGCTTTGAACTTTAATTATGCCCTGACTAACATGCAAAAAACATTCCTAATCCAGGAAGATGTACTCACGATTAGACAACTGAGAAGCATCCTGGAGACCAAACAGGAGATTCACCTTTCGGCGAAAGCCATCCAGGCAATTGAACATTGCAGAACCTATTTACAGCGAAAACTGGAAAATCTGGATGCGATGTTCTATGGCATCAATACCGGCTTTGGATCCCTCTGTAATATCCGTATCGGAGCAGAAGAAATCGAGCAGCTTCAACTCAATCTTGTTCGATCACATGCCAGCGGCTGTGGCGATGAGGTACCCCCTGAAATTGTGCGCATCATGCTCCTGCTAAAGATTCAAAATTTATCTTTTGGATATTCCGGCGTGCGGCTCGAAACAGTAGAACGACTCCTCCTATATTATAACCAGGACATCCTTCCTGTCATTTATCAACTGGGATCATTAGGCGCATCGGGCGACCTGGCCCCATTGGCACATTTAAGTTTGCCCCTTATCGGGGAAGGCGAGGTGCGCTTTCGCGGAAAAAAAATGGCCACTGCAGATGCCCTGAAACAGTTAGATCTGACTCCTCTTTCCCTCCAGGCAAAGGAAGGGCTTGCCCTGCTAAACGGCACGCAGTTTTCCACAGCTTATGCCTGCTGGTGTGCCATACAATCAGAGCAGGTAATGTACCTGGCCGACCTTTGTGCAGCCGTATCACTGGATGCTTTTGCCTGCAAGACCGGCCCTTTTGATGACAGACTCCACCAGATTCGTCCGCACAAAGGCCAGATTCAGACCGCCGCTTCTATCCGCACCTGGCTTCAGAACAGCGAACTGGCTGCTCGCGAACACCCTTACGTACAAGACCCATACGCATTTAGATGTGTGCCTCAGGTACACGGGGCCAGCAGGGATGCCCTGAATTATGTGCACCAGGTTTTCGAAACAGAAGTAAACGCTGTTACGGACAATCCCAACATCTTTCCCGATGATGACCTCATATTATCCGGTGGAAACTTTCATGCTCAGCCAATTGCCTTATCACTCGATTTTATGGCTATCGCCTTATCCGAATTAGGGAGTATTTCCGAACGACGCACCTATCAATTGATTTCAGGGCAGCGGGATTTACCTGCCTTCCTGACTCCTAAACCCGGCTTGCATTCCGGACTTATGATTCCGCAATATACCGCGGCCTCTATTGCCAGTCAAAACAAACAACTCTGTACGCCTGCCTCTGTCGATTCTATTGTATCCTGTAATGGACAGGAAGACCATGTAAGCATGGCTGCAAACGCAGCGACCAAAGGGTACCGCGTTGTCCAAAATGTAGAGCGATTATTAGCGATTGAATTCATGACGGCGGCCCAGGCGATGGAATTCCGACGACCGGCAAAAAGCTCTCCGGCAATTGAGAAAATTCTATCCAATTACCGGAAACTGGTTCCTAAATTGGAAGAAGACCGGATTCTGGCACCCGATATGGAAAAAACCATTGACTACTTAAGAACGCTCCGTGCCGTCGAATACGATCATATACACGTTTAGCATACTGCTTGCCAGTTTGTTGATAACCAGTTCTCCGCTGGAGGCGCAGGCACTCAAAGGTTGGTCTTTTGATGCCAGTTATCATCAAGGCCGAATTATCAGACATTCTCCCAAAATCCTCTTTGATATCCCGGATTACAGCAATGGTGTTATCCTGAATGCCCGCTTCCAGACCTATGGAAACAAAACCTGGCACGAGTGGCAACATTTTCCGGAAGTCGGGCTCGCACTTCAATTTTACAATCCCGGAGACCGGGATATTTTAGGATATATTGTTGGGATTGTTCCCCACTTAAACCTCCACTTGGTTCGACGGAACCGGTTTTTTACAAATTTTCAAGTCGGGTCCGGGATGGCTTTAATTGATCGTTTTTATGATCCTTTAACTAATCCGACTAATACAGCTATTGGCTCTGCGATCAACAATATGACCGTGTTCCGCCTGGAGGCAGGTTGGGATATTTCTACCCATTGGAGCATACAATTAGGCGGAAGTTTTACGCACATTTCAAATGCCGCTGCAGCCAGCCCTAACCTGGGAATAAATATACCTGCCTGGAGTTTAGCACTGGGTTATCGACCAGCCCCTCTATCCAAAGAGGATTACAGCTACCACGGACTTTCCAAAAAGCCCGATCAACGATGGGGGCTGTTTGCGGAGTTTGATCTGGGCTTTCGCGAAAATAATATTCCCGGAGGAGCAAAGCTCCCGGTTTATCAGGGCTTTTTAGGAAGCCGATTCAGTTTGTCGAAAACAAACGACCTCCAATTCGGACTGGGGTATGAATATCATCGGGCTGTTTTTGAATTTGCCCTACAGGCTTTCACCTTCTTTGATCCGGCGGAAGCACATAAAGGTGCTACTCGCTATATGTTTTATATCGCAGATGAATTTCGCTTTGGCAAAGTCGGGATCTATTTATTTACCGGCATATACCTGAATAAAGCGCTGGCTATTCCAAGTCCTATCGCCAATCGGCTGGGCATCCGGTACTATTTTGATCCGGTAGGCTTTCCCTTTCTGAAAGGCCAGCTCTATGCCGGAGTTTATCTAAAAACACACCGTGGAGTTGCCGAATATGCGGCCTTGGGAGGCGGCATACGCTTTTAAATATTGAAGTTGTAATAATGCCTGCTGAGGTTCCGGGAATTGAATTTTCATTCCAATGGAGGCTTTTTTGTGCCGCAAAGCAGCGCTACGTGGCGATAAAAAAATGAAAAGTGTAGTAAAAAGGCTAACCAGTGAGGTATTTTTAAACAACTTCTATGATTTTTCCTTTCCAAAAAAGTGACCAATATGTGTTACTATTCGTTTAAATTTAGGCAAGCATAAACGAAAAATCACTCAAAAAGCATTTTAGTGCTTAATTGGGAAGTAACACAGGCTCCTTTTGGGGCAAATTTCAAAAGCCCTTAGTTGGGCAATTCAATTCAATAAAACAGAAATAGTATGTTCCGAAAGTTATTAGGTGCTTCCACCGTCATCCTCGCACTTACACTTGCCAGTTGTGGCGGACAGGGGGCAAAGGGAATCAATCTTTTCTCAATTGAGGACGAGATTGCGCTTGGACTTCAAGTAAAAACAGAAATTGAAAGCAGTCCACAGGATTTTCCGATCCTGCCGGAAGCCGGGAATCAACAAATTTATTCATACATACGCAGCCTGGCCAACAGATTGCTCAATACCGGACAGGTCGCCTACCGCAATGAATTTGCCTGGGAGGTTAAGATTATTGACGATGATGAGACACTAAATGCCTTTTGTACTCCGGGAGGTTACATTTACGTCTATACCGGGCTGATCAAATTCCTGGATTCTGAGGATCAGTTGATGGGCGTTTTAGGTCATGAGATTGCGCATGCAGCACTTCGGCATTCAACACGCCAGTTGACCAAACTTTATGGCATTCAGATTTTGGCTTCCGTTATTACCGGAAATGCAGATCCGGGTATGATCGAGCAAATTGCCCTGGCGCTGGTTTCCCTGAAATTTAGCCGGAGTCATGAGACCGAAGCAGATGAATACTCTGTTGTTTACCTTTGTAGTACCGACATGAATGCAGCAGGTGCAGCAGGTTTCTTTGTGAAAATGGAAGGACAACCCACGCCTCCCGAATTTTTGAGCACCCACCCTGATCCAGGTAATCGGGTAACCGATATCCAGAGCAAAAAACAGGAATTAAGCTGCTCCGGATCGAAGACCAATACGCCTAAATATGCACAAATGAAAGCCCTGTTATAGGAGGGCCAACATTAAAAAATAAAAATAAATGTGCCCATTGGTTTTAAATCTGCCAATGGGCCTTTATTTTTGCACAGTGCTCTCCGGGGTCTTTCCAGCAAAACTACACCCTTTTCTACCGTCTATTTTTGATTCAGCAACAGGAGTCATTGAAAGAATGAAGTGAATGGCATCTTTCGGCAAGCGAATACTTACCTTTATATGAAAGAACCAAACCTTCTTTCCAAAACCGAATTTGGATTAAGTGATATATGATTGTAAAATCGATCTTTTCCCCGATAATCATGACCCTACTGCTGGGTTCAATCGTGTACCCACTCTCTGGTCAGGAATTGGAAAAACTCCCTACATCAATAAATGACGCTACGCTGGATGAAATCTCTCCGGTTTTGAGTACGGATGGTCATACCCTTTTTTTTACCCGGGTCGGTTCTCCTGATTTTATCCGCGAACTCTTAATCGATAGTGTTGACGTCTTTATATCCGAGCCAGACAACTATGCAAGCTATCTACGGGAAGCCTATTCTCAAATTGCCGGTCGGCAAATATTACATCCTGAAAAATCTGATTACAACCAGGACATCTGGGTAGCAGATAGCGAAAATGGATATTTTGACCGGATTAGCCACCCGGGCAGTCCACTCAACAATGCCCTTCCGAACAGTATTTGCGCATTGACGAATCAACCCAATGAGTACATTGTCATCAATCGCTTTCCGAAAGGCGGCGGGATGCAACAAGGGTTTTCAATCGTTCGACAGGACCGGGAAGGCAACTGGACATTTCCAGAGCCACTCCTGATTGACAGATACTATACCAAAAGCACAGGAGTAAATCTGACCTTAAGCGCGGATAGCGAAGTCCTGATCTTGTCGATCGAACAAGATGACAGCTTTGGAAACAATGATCTGTATATCAGTTATCGAAAAGATGACGGAAACTGGAGCAAACCCAAACACCTGGGTTACCCGATAAATTCTTCCCGGCGTGAGACCAATCCGGCGCTTTCCGATGATATGCAAACCTTGTTTTTTGCATCCGATCGTCCCGGAAGTCAGGGTTCTGATATTTATTACTCCATGCGGCTGGATACGAGTTGGACCCGCTGGTCTGAGCCTCAAAAACTGCAGGCGCCTGTCAATTCTGCCTATGATGACAGTCAGCCCCATTTTAATACAGAGACTGGCTATTTGTATTTCACCTCAAATCGGGATGGAAGTACTGATATTTTCCGGCTTAAAATAAGAGAAGCTCAGGAACAAGAAGAGGTCGTTGTAAGTGGTCGGATCATAAACACTGGTTCCGGGAATCCGATTGATGCCACGGTATTTTTTGGACCGGAAGGAAACAAACTGACCCGATCTTTTTACGTATCCGCTGATGGGTATTACCGGGTGAAAGTACCAAAGGGTATCCAGGTACCGCTTCATCCGGAAAAAGCTGGTTTTTTAGGACATCATGCTTCGGTGTTTTTCCAGCCAGATATTTATTATTTTCAGGAACACAACCTGGATCTCTTGTTGGATCCGATTCAGGTTGACTCAAAGATTACGCTTCCACCGATTTATTTTGAGCAGTCCCGGGCAATTATCCTGGCGAAGTCCTACCAAACACTGGATTACCTGGCCGGCATATTGACACAAAATCCGGAAATCTATATTCAGATTGAAGGGCATACAGACAATATTGGCCTGGAAAAAGATCTAAAAAAGCTTTCGGAAGACCGGGCAAAGGCTGTACGTGACTTTTTAATCGACAAGGGAATTCCGAGAAAACGACTCGATGTTTATGGGTTTGGTGCCGCTTATCCGATCAATGCAAATGGCTCTGAAGAAGAGCGCAGCGCAAACCGTCGCGTAGAATTTCGGATAATTAAGATCGATGACTAGTTGATCGGGCTCGCCCGTAAAAAATCCCTACCTTCGCAGCGGAAAAAGCCTGTAAATGCTCAAAACGATCGCGCAGGGGTTATCCCTGTTTTTTCACCCTTTATTGATGCTCACGTACATGCTGTTGTTGCTGCTTCTGGCAAACCCCTATCTCTTTGGGGTTAACAGCATTGGGAAACAAACACCCCTCATTCTTTTAGTATTCCTATCCACCTTTATCATTCCTGCTTTTGCCGTGGTTATGATGAAATTTTTAGGACTCGTAAAATCAATTCACTTACACGATCGTACCGAACGTATTGGCCCCTACATCATCACCGCTATTTTTTACCTGTGGATATTGGTAAATTTCTGGCATGATTCCCGAATCCCCATAGCCTATACTTCCTGTGTTCTGGGAGCTACCATTGCGCTGTTTCTCGCTTTTTTCATCAATAACTTTTCGAAGATCAGTGCCCATGCAGTTGGCCTGGGTGGCCTGCTTGCCATGATTGTCATAACAATGACGCTCTTCAGTTATAATTCGTTTACGATTCCATTCGGACAAAATGCGCTGTTGGAGGTGCGGATGAGTACTGTTTTCCTGATCGCCATTCTTACTACCGGATTGGTTAGTTCTGCGCGATTAGTTCTGGAAGCACATGACCTTCAAGATATATATGGAGGCTTAATCATAGGATTCATGTCTCAGTTTGTAGCATTAAGGATCCTTTTTTAGGGTCTGCTCTGTTTATTACGCGAATTAGCTCAAACCAAATACATTCCGATGAAAGAACGGAAAGCCATCGTTGTAGGTGCCGGCCTGGTAGGCTCCTTATTAACTATCCTGCTGGCAAAACGTGGATACCAGGTTGCTGTTTACGAAAAAAGGCCTGATATGCGTGCTGCCGGTTTTGTGGGCGGCCGATCGATAAACCTTGCACTCAGTGACAGAGGCTGGAAAGCACTCCAATTGGCTGGTATTGCCGAAGATATCAAAGCAATATCCATTCCGATGTCGGGTCGGATGATGCACGACATCAACGGAAAACATACACCACAACCGTACGGAAAAGAAGGACAGGCTATTTACTCCGTTTCCCGCGGCGAATTAAACCTGAAATTATTGGATTTGGCAGATCAGTTCCCAAATGTTTCTTTAAACTTTGATCAGGGTTCGACGGGTTTTGATTTGCTGAATAATGAAGTACAACTGGAAAACGAAACGGTTTCAGCCCCTCTCATTTTTGGAACGGATGGTGCTTTCTCGGCTGTACGATCCAGTATGCAGCGGCTCCCCAGATTTAATTACAGCCAGTATTATCTCCAGGACGGATATAAGGAATTACACATACCTCCCGGCCCCGGAGGTACACACCAATTAGAAAAAAATGCCTTGCATATTTGGCCCAGGGGTAAGTTTATGCTTATCGCGCTTCCCAATGAGGACGGCAGTTTTACCTGTACCCTATTCCTGCCTTTTGAAGGAAAAGAATCTTTTGAACAGCTACAAACGCCGGAAGACATCCTGGCATTCTTTAAAAAATTCTTTCCGGATACGGTACCACTAATGCCTGACCTGGTGCAGGTTTTTCAGGAAAATCCGACCTCTTCTTTGGTAACGGTGCGTTGTTCCCCCTGGCACCACGAGAACAAAGCGCTTCTCCTGGGAGATGCAGCGCATGCCATCGTACCGTTTTATGGTCAGGGTATGAATTCTGGTTTTGAAGATTGCACCATCCTCTACGAACTTTTGGAGACTTTTGGAGATGACTGGGATCGAATCATGCCCCTTTTCTCAAATAGCCGTCCACTGGACAGCAATGCCATCGCAGACCTTGCTCTACGCAATTTCATTGAGATGCGCGACTTGGTAGGTGATCCACAATTCCTGCTTCGTAAAAAGATTGAAGCCTGGCTACAGGATGAATTTCCGAAGGCGTTTTTGCCGCTATATTCTATGGTTACGTTTAGCCACCTCCCCTACAGCCTGGCCTGGCAGGAAGGACAGGCACAGGACGAACTTTTTGAAAAGATTCTGGCAATCCCCGGGGTCAATCAAAACTGGAAGACCGAAGCAGTTAAAACCGTTTTTCAGGAATGGATGCAGGAAAGAGAGCGGAATGAACGGATTTATGCAAAACCATCCGAACTATAAAAAAGAATCTGGTAGTGTAAAAGCGCTACCAGATTCTGTAATATGCTGTTCTAATGTTTCACAAATTGTTTGCTCAGGCTTCGTTCCGGCGTTTGCACGCGAATGAAGTAAAGGCCTAAGGGCAGCGCGGAGATGTTTATTGCCTGCCGCTCATTTTCCTGAATTACATATTTAGCACTGGTTATAGCACGACCAGATAAGTCTAAGATGCTTATCTGTACATTCCCCGAAAGGGAAGCAGGCAAATCGAGATAGATCATTTCTGTGGCTGGTACCGGAAAAAGATCAAATGAAGGCTCATCCGGAACGTCTTTTGCTGATACAGAACCAGAACCCTCAGTTATAGTAAGTTGCGTTTTTGCTGCACTATCTCCGCTATCGTCGTCATTGCCATTCACCCCATTTCCACAAGAGTAGAATGTTATGTCACCGGTTCCTTCTGCCGGAGCTGTCCAGGAAACTTCAAACGTATTTGAAACGCTTGGGGTCAGGTGTTCAACGTAGGTGCGGCCATTACTAAGTGTAGTCGTTTGGATACCAGACCCCGGATTTGACCAGTTATTTATGGGTGTAAGGCCTTCGCTAAGCGCAACCATCTGGAAGCCATGCTTAGAGGGTGCGGTATTTCCTACAGAATTGACCCGAACCTTTACGGAATAAGTCTCGCCCGGTAAATAAGAACTCACAAGCTGCTCTTCAGAATTTATGAATTCAATATCCAGGGTCACCTGAATAGAGGAAGAACCATTATGGCAGTTTTGACAGGTACGATTTGTAGGATTGTCGTTTGGTGCGCCTGTGGCACCTTCGTTTCCGCCATTTGCCCGGCCGTCTTTATTGCCAAGCCAAAGTGCCGAACAGGCTAGAATGATAAAAAAACTGGTAAGTCTGGAAAATCTCATGCACGCGTTCTTAAAAATTGATGAAGCAATGGATTGAAACGGGAGGTCAATTTTACTTCCCGGATTAAAACCCAAATAAAGGCAATGCGTTTAAATTTCCTGACCTAAAAAGGTAACATCTGTCTTCTACTATTCATGTAGGTACCCTAATTCCGGGTTTTTGCCAACCGCCTGTCTAAAAAATGCATCCATTTTTTTAAAATCAGCTTCTATATCATCACTTGGATAAAGGGGTTTTCCAAAGGTGAGTCTGCGTGTTTTGTAATTTATACGGGTAGGGACAATCGGGATATTAGCTCCTTTAGCCATGTAGTAAAACCCTGTTTTCAATCGATCAACTTTCTTTCTGGTACCTTCCGGAGCAATGGAAACGAGGAAGTGTTCTTTTTCATTAAAGAGTTGCACCACGGAATCCACAAAATTGGAGCTTTTTGAACGGTCAACCGGATATCCGCCTAAGCCCCGGAAAAACCAACCAACCAAGGGGTGAAAAAGGGATTTTTTTGCCAAAAACTTTATGTCCTTCCCAACAGACATACGGCTAAAGATACCAAGTGGAAAATCCCAGTTGGAAGTGTGAGGTACGACAGCCACAATAGCCTTTGGGATACTTAAGTTTTCACCTCCTTCTACCTTCCAGCCTACCAGCCAGAGTATAAATTTAGACAATGCTTTCCCCATGATTCTACTTTCTGAATAAATACGAAAAAATATGCTGGAAAAATACCCAAAACCGTTGAGAAAACCCGAACTGACCGAAAATTGGAGCACACACTTAAATTCCATAACTTGCATCGGCTTAAAAGTCTGCAGATTACCCCAAACCCTTGCGACAAGGTGAGAAAACAATTATTCTACATTCTCCTCCTACTCTTCCCTGTAATTTTAAAGGCACAGGTTGAAGATCCAACTGAATCGGAAGACCCGATTATAGAATTCAGCCTGGAGGGCGGATTCTTTGAGGACTCCCTCATGCTCCAACTCCGCTGTGCAGATGCAGAAATCTACTTTACAATTGATGGACAGAAACCCAGAGAGCGCAGCTCGATGCGCTACAGTAGTCCAATTCCTATTAACCACACCACCGTGGTACGGGCCATCGCTGTAAAGGGAAGCGGCAAAAGTTTACCGATTTCTCAAACCTATTTTATCGGAGAGCCCCCTACAAACTTTGCAGTTGTTTCGTTGGCAATACCGCCCGACGATCTCTTTAATCCGTTGACCGGAATGTTTGTAAAAGGAGACCAGGCAATTGATACCATCTGGTCTTTACCGGGCGCTAATTTTTGGAGTCGCTCTGAAATTGACATCAATACCGAGATTTTTGAGGCAGATGGAACCTGTGTTTTCCGGAGCGGTACCGGGTTTCGGTTATTTGGAGGGATGAGTCGATTGTTTCCTCAAAAATCGATGACCCTGATCACACGTGGCCGATATGGAGATTCCAAGATCGATTATCCGATTTTTGGCAGTGCAGGTAAGAAAAAATTCAAATACCTCGTTCTCCGAAATTCGGGCAGTGATTTTGGTAAATCCCATTTTCGCGATGCCTTTATGACCGGCCTGACAGAAGGCATGGGCATCGAAACCCAGGATTATCGTCCGGCTCAGGTATATATCAACGGCCAGTATTGGGGGATTTATAATATCCGGGAAAAGGTAAACCGGGATTTTGTAGAAGCCCACAATGATGTGGACAAAGACAGTATCGACCTGCTGGAACACAGATACAATCGGAAACGCGGTAGTAAATCAGGCTACTTACGCCTCCTGCACTACCTCGAAAACCACGACCTCTCCGACCCGGTAAACTATGCCTACATCGAGAGCCAAATAGATGTCGATAACTTTATGAACTACCAGATCGCGCAGATCTACTTCGACAATCAAGATGCTGGAGGGAACATAAAATACTGGCGTCCGCAAAAACCAGATGGAAAATGGCGCTGGATATTATACGATACTGATTGGGGCTTTGGCCTGCATGACCCGGTTGCTTATCAAAATAACAGCCTGCTTTTTCATACTGCTGCAGATGGGCCCAGTTGGCCAAATCCACCCTGGAGCACGTTTATTTTGCGGAAGCTTTTGGAGAATCCCGACTTCCAACGAAAATTCGTCACCCATTTTGCGGATTTCCTAAACACCAATTTTTCCGAACAGCGTGCCTTAGCGGGAATAGATTATTTTGAAAGCCTTCTTCGGCCGGAAATACCCCGGCATATTGTGCGCTGGAACCTAAGCTATAAAGTATGGGAGGAGCAATTGGTCATCATGCGGAATTTTGCCCGCCAGCGCCCGGAATTTGTACGCATGCACCTAATGGAGCGTTTTGACCTTGGCAGACAACGGGCTTTCAGCTTGAAAGTTAGCTCTGGTGGAAAAGTGCTGCTGAATGAGCATTTAGAAATACGGGAAGAAGGCTATTCCGGCCAATATTTTGAAAAACTACCCGTCCGAATTCAGGCTATCCCGGAAAGAGGTTATCGTTTCTCCCACTGGAAAGGCCTGGATCTTACAGATACAGATCTCAGCCTGGAACTGACGAGAGACTATGAACTGGAGGCTGTCTTTGAGCCGTACAACCACCCCTTAGCCGGTATGTTGATGGTCAATGAGATCAACTGCAATGATAAACAAGCAGGAGACTGGATCGAGTTATACAATTTCTCCAATGAGAAAATAACGCTGGATGGCTGGATTCTGGCAGACAGTAAACATCAATTCCTGATCCCGACCATTTCGATTCCGCCGAAGGACTACCTGGTTATTTGCCAGGATGCAGCAAAGTTTGAATCTGTTTACCCGGAGGCCTATCGTTATGTGGGCGACATGAAATTTGGCTTAAATAAACGGAAAGAATCTATTTCTCTTTTCACGGGCGATGGTGCTTATGTTGACCATTTCTCCTACAATCTGGCTCCGCAGGATTCCATTTTTTCGCTGAATCTATTGCTACCCCAACTCGACAATGCCAATCAGGCAAACTGGGAAATGCTCATAGGCACAGCCTCCCCGGATGCGGCCAACACCTATTACGTTCAAAGTACTTTAAAAGAACGACGCGATCTATGGTTGCAGATTGGTGGTGCCTTTGGCGTCATCATTCTATGTATTTCATTGCTCGTTCTCCGGCATCGTGGCAGCATTTAACCTGGCTACCAAAAGTCGGTGAAAATGATGTACTGCCTGCTCGTGTTTGGGCGAGTAGCGGCCGCGATTGTAAAATCGACTCTGAATACCCCGTTGGGTAGCTTCCACTACGAGCTGGTCCTCTAACTCTGTTTGCTCAATAGCATGGAGCGTCCGATTAAACGGCATTCCGGAAAACCGAAACGTGCGATATCTGATTCGACATTTATCGACACTGAGAGGAATCACCTGATTAAGTGACAGACCCCAGGGATAAAAATTCAGCATGAGGTTTGGGAAAAGCCAAAAATAATAGGCATAGACCCGTTTGCCATAATCCGGGCTGCCTTTCGGCGAATCAAAACAGGGTTCTCCTTCCTTCGCAAAACCGATTTGCAGACTCCCGGTTTCGAATAGGTTTACCTCGTAATTTTCTATTTCAATAGCTGCGTTTAAAGCTGGATGTACATAGGGTATATGAAATCCCTCCAAAAAATTATCGCAATACAGGGCCCAATTTGCGGACACATCAAAATCCTGATCAGCCTCTGGCACAGGGATTAGGGTATCCATTGGAAGCCAATACAAGCGCTCCCGAACCGGACGAATCCAATCTTTGAATGGGACTTCAGGACGCAGCGCAGCATATAACAATCCGCCCAATTCCCCGAAAGGGACATTGGTTAAATGATCAGAATCATCCGGAAAATTTTCGACACCCTCAAAACCGGGCATGCTCCGAAAGCGCCCGTCCATTCGAAAACATCGGCCATGATAGCGGCAGCGAATTAAATTTCCGGAACCGGGTTCATATGCCAACAGGTTTCCGCGATGCGTACAAACATTAGACAAACAAAACAAGGCGCCCAGTTTGTCTCTTGAAAACAAAAGTGGCTCCGGAATCAGATTTTGTATAAATTCAAATGGAAAATAACCGGAGTCTTTTGGAAGCTCCGAAGTCGAACAGACAAACTGCCAACTCTTTTCAAAGATGTGGTTTTGAACCTCTGAAAATAGCTTTTCCGAGCGGTAAAAAGCGGATGGAAGGGTTTTGGCTATTTTTATGTCTTCGGCGATTTGAATTTTTTCTTTCATACAAATTGATCTGAATCCCTTTTAGAGTTGTTAATGCCAATACAATTTCCAGGAAAATATGATGAAAATACGATCCAAATTTCTAAGTAATACACCTAAAGCACAAGAAACAGACCCTGATGATTTAGGTTTTGGAACAAAAATTACCGGCGACGGCCAGCGCTTAATCAATAGCGATGGCACCTATAATGTTGTGCGACAGGGGTTGACATCCTGGACACCCTATCAGGATCTTGTCGAAATGAGCTGGTCGCGCTTTTTTCTGATTGTCCTCCTGTTTTATGTACTGGTAAACTCCTTTCTGGGTCTCCTTTATCTACTGGTAGGAATTGACAACCTGCAGGGTGTTGCACCTGGCAATTTACTGACCGATTTTGCATCGGCGTTTTTCTTCAGTGTACAAACCTTTACAACGGTGGGATATGGCGCAGTGAGTCCGGATGGCTACCCGGCAAACATTCTGGCTGCACTTGGCGCTTTAATTGGATTGATGTCCTTTGCGCTGGCGACCGGGTTGGTTTTTGCCCGTTTTTCCAAACCAAAAGCGGCGATCCTGTTTAGTGAAAACGCCATCATCGCACCATATCGGGGAATCACGGGTTTCATGTTTCGGATAGCCAATAAACGAGCCAACAAGATGATTAACCTGACCGCACGTGTCACGATGTCCTGGCTGGAAATGGAAGATGGGAAAAAGGCTCGAAAATTTGCAGCCTTAAAACTGGAACGGGATAAAATTTACATGTTCCCTCTTAACTGGACCCTCGTACACCCGATAGATGAGGAAAGTCCATTACATGCTAAAACCGAAGCCGAGCTCCTTGAGATGCAAGCCGAATTTATCATCCTGATTGAAGGCCATGATGAGACCTATGCGCAAATGGTACACGCCAACGGTTCCTACTTATCCGCTGATGTTCGCTGGCACAAACGCTTTGAGCCCATGTACGAACCTACTTCTGATGGAAGAACCTTGTTTAATCTGGAGAAGATCAATTCGTTTCAGGACGCAAACATGGAGCAGCAGGCAGAAGCTTAGTGCTTGTTTGGGCTGGCGGAAAGGTGCCGCTCCTACGGAGCTTTAGAAAAGCTGTCAATTGAAATACTACAAAGAGGTTGCTCCGCTGGAGCAAAAAGTTGATTCAAACCCGACCCCCATCTCCGTAGGAGATAAATCTTTGTAGGCAATAATCCGAACCAAAACCTAAGCCCCGTCAGGGCGACACATGGGATTATTGGATGCACATTGCCACCTTCCAAACATCCCGAATTTCGGAGTGCTCCAAAATTCGGGATGTTTGATGTCATTTTCGTTGACTAAGACTCGGTCCTATTCTGGCTCGAAGCCGAGGATAATATTAAAGTTGCCGTATTTAGCAAAGAAGCCACTTCCATCCGGATTGGTTTTGTCAAATCCAATACCGTAATCGAAACCGAGTAATCCAAACATTGGAAGGAAAACACGGAGGCCGACACCCGCAGAACGTTTCATGTCAAACGGATTAAAGTCCCGGAAACTCTGCCAGGCATTACCTCCTTCAAGGAAGGTAAGCACATAAATGGTAGAACTTGGATTCAGCGAAATCGGGTAACGTAACTCGACAGATATTTTATCATAGATCGGTGTTGGTACGGTAGCACCCCCGATGATATTAGCTGGAATTTCGTTGATCTCATATCCCCGTAAGGAAACGATGTCCGTTCCATTAAACTGACCGAATTGCTGATTGTTAATACCATCTCCCCCCAGCTGGAAACGTTCGAATGGTGAAATACCGATCTCCGAGCTATAAGCACCGATCATACCCATTTTGATAGAGGTACGGAGGGTCAACTTTCCGGCAACAGCAGTAAACCACTCTGCATTAAATTTCCACTTGTGGTATTCGAGCCATTTGTAGCGATCTTCTACTGCCAGTTCGCCATAATTCTTATCATTAAACAGCGAGTATGGCGGAGTTAGCTGCATAGATAGAGTAAACCGTGAACCCTCTTGTGGGAAGATCGGATTATTGACCGAACTTCTTGAAATCGTTTGGGTGATGGAGAAGTTGTAATAATTACCATCTGTAACCGTAATACCGTCGTCTGTACGGAAACCTCCGGATCCCCATTTATTCAGGGTCAGGTTTTGTAAGTTAACTGTTGTACTCGATAAAAAGTTATCATCCGGCCATTTCAGGCGGGTACCCAGGGAAATACTTGCACCTCCGATGGAGAAGGAGCCATACCCGGTATTTTCTTTATCCAGACCGTTGGTCAGGATTGTATAGAATCCGCCAACTGTAAATGAATTCGGTTTTTTGCCACCCAACCAAGGCTCCGTAAAGGAAGCGTTGTAGGATTGGTAGAAACGGCCATTCGTCTGCGCACGGAGGGAAAGGCGTTGGCCATCACCTTGTGGTAATGGATTCCAGGATTCCCGGTGCAGGATATTTCGAACCGAAAAGTTGTTAAACGAAACTCCCAGTGTGCCAATAACACCACGGCCAATACCACCCCAACCAGCTGAAAGCTCCAACTGATCGGATGGCTTTTCTTCGACAGTATATTCAATATCTACCGTACCACGTTGTGGATTAACGGGAGTATTGATACCAAGCGCTTCCGGGTTGAAATAACCTAGATTGATGATCTCCCGCTGGGAGCGAATAATATCCGAGCGGCTGAATTTATCCCCTGGGCGTGTACGCAATTCCCGGCGGATGACGTGTTCGTGCGTTCTGTCATTCCCTAGGATTACAACTTTGTCGATTGTCGCCTGCGGGCCTTCAAAAATCCGAATTTCTAAATCAATAGAATCGCCGGCAACCGCAACCTCAATAGGATCTACGCGGAAAAAGAGGTAACCATTATCCATATACAGGGTACTGATATCCCGGCCATCCTGGCTAAATTGTAATCGGGTGTCCAGTAATTCCTGATTGTAGATATCGCCCTTCTTGATTCCGAGTACATCGGTCAGGAGATCAGTTTCGTAAATGGAATTTCCTTTCCAGCTGATGTTTCGGAAGTAATACTGATACCCTTCATCGATATTGAGGTGAATCATCAGTTCTCCTTTTTCATTGCGCCAAAGCGAATCACTGGAGATGACAGCATCCCGAAAACCAATCGTATTGTAATAAGCAATTATGCTTTCCTTATCCTTCTGGTAGTTTGATTTGATAAACTTAGAACTGGAGAAAAGGCGTTTTTTCCGGCGCGTATCCTCCATGACCTTCCGGATTTTACGGTCTTTTACATTCTCGTTGCCCGAAATCGTGATATCCTGAATTTTGATCCGCTCTCCCCGATCAATATTAAAAACCAAACGCACAGCATTTAGGCGAGAGGTATCAACGACTTCTTCTACTACAACAGCCGCATCCAGATACCCTTTATCGATATAATAGTACTCAATGGCATTGGCTGCATTGGTCTTAATATTTTCAGTTACGATCCCGCCTTTGACCAGATATTTATTCACCTCATCATTCAACTCATCATGTGCTGCTTTTTTTGCACCCACATAGGAGTGGGTAGTCAAACGAGGCCGCTCTTTTACCAGAATTTCCAAAAAGATGATATCGCCGATGGTTTTTTCTTTGCGGATTTGCACATCCGTAAACAAGCGGAGGTTCCAAAGTGCTTTCATAGCACGTCCGATGTCGCCGCCTGGTACCCGGATTTTGTCTCCAACCCGAAATCCTGCAATGGCCTTCAATGCATTCTCATCGGTAAAGGTGGCTCCGATAACGGTCACCCCGCCGATTTCATAATCTTTTGATCCGGAATAATCAAAAACAGGTATAGAATCACTTTCCATGGTTTGGCCGAACCCAAGGATGGGAAGCAGCAAAAGCATAGCAGAAAAGAGGAGCGTAATGGATTTCGTATTCATTCGTTTACTAAGAAGCAGATTCGTTTTCAAAGATATTGCGTGTTTCATGCAGTGTTAAGGTGGGCTTTGTTGATTTCGGGGTTGTATGTTTAGTTGGCTTGTTCGCTGATTTTTCCAAATCGACGTTCCCGATCCTGATAATCGATGATTGCCTTATAAAGATCTTCTTTCCGAAAATCCGGCCAAAAAGTTGGCGTAAAGTATAATTCAGAATACGCGATTTGCCATAATAGGAAATTGCTAATTCTCGTTTCTCCGCTGGTCCGAATCAATAATTCCGGATCGGGTATTCCGCGGGTGCTCAGTGCGTCCGCAAAAGTATCTTCATCTATCGCATCGGCTGTTAACTTGCCTTGCTCTACCAAACCCGCCAGGTCTTTCACCGCCTTCATGATCTCCCATTTGGCGCTGTAATTGAGCGCTAAAATGAGGGTCATTCGAGTATTATGCCTGGTATTCTCAATCGCATTCATCAACTCCTTAAAACTGCGAGCGGGCAATTTTTCAAGATCTCCAATGGCCTGCAGACGAATACCGTTTTCGTTGAGTGTCTTAATTTCAGACCGAATGGTTTCTACCAACAGGGCCATCAAGGCATTAACTTCCAGTTTTGGCCGATTCCAGTTTTCTGTAGAAAAGGCATAAAGTGTCAGGTATTTAACTCCCAGTTCAGCTGCGGCTTCTGTTGTTTCCCGTACTGCCTTTACCCCATTGCGGTGCCCAAAAACCCGGGGTTTACCCTGTTGTTTGGCCCATCTCCCATTGCCGTCCATGATAACAGCTATGTGATGGGGAAGCTTTTCGCGATTAATTCGGGATTTTAAATCCATGCCACTTTTGAATAGCCTGCCTGATTTAATAAAAATCCGCACCGGCAAATGAGATGCAAAATTACGAAAACTAGGCGAATTAAGGAGTTAAAGCTCAATTACTCTGCCTTGTAATAATATAAACCTAGTAATCGTTTTAGGCAGCAAAATTTTATTTTCGCATACGACAAGCGAATCCTCTATGAAAAACATTCTGAATTACGTCCTGATTCTATTTGCAAGCATCGCAGTTTCTTCCTGTTCTGTCAATCAATGCGGAGGCAATAAAGACCGGTTCCTATCCAATTTTAATGAACTGGTAAACGAAATTACGGACGCCAATCTCCCTTATTCTGACAAAAACTGGGATAAATACGACAAGCGGTTTCGGGTATTGGTAGAAGACTGTTATCCGGAATATGAAGATGATTTAAGCCGCCGGGAACGTCGGAAATTCTGGGGCCAGTTTGTCAAATATTACTACAAACGCTACGGCGCCGGGGTAGCCAGAGAAATGCTTGGCAAAGGCAGTACAAAACTTGAGGGCATTCAGATTCAATTAGACGATCTCCCGCTGGATGAACTAAACGATCTGTTCGAATCAATCGGGAATGATGTCGAAGATTGGGGTAAAGAATTAGAAAAATGGAGCGATCAGCTTTGGGAAAACTTTGAATAAAGTCTAATCCCTCCTTGCGCTTAATCAGTATTCTTATCTACCTTTACAGGGTTCGGTATAAACTGCCCCAAATCTCTGAACATCAAATACCGGAACATGTATGATATAATTTTAAGTTTCATTACCGCCTTTACCCTTACCTATCTTGCTATACCCTCAATAATCTATATTGCCCGGGTTAAGCACTTGGTAGATGAACCTGGTGAACGACGATCCCACAAAGTAAGCACCCCCTCTTTAGGTGGTATTGGTATTTTTGCAGGTATTATCTTCTCTACCATACTCTGGACTCCTTTCGAAATTTTCGGGAATTTACAATATATGCTCTGTGCCCTGATCTTCATTTTTCTGATTGGTGCCAAAGATGATATTGTCCCAATGTTGCCAACCAAAAAATTGCTCGGTCAATTAATTGCCGCTATGATCCTGGTATTCAAGGCAGATGTCCGATTACTCAGTTTTCATGGGGTATTTGAAATCTATAACCTTTCATATGGAGTAAGCGCTGCCCTGTCTGTTTTCCTGATCATTGTAGTCATCAATGCCTTTAACCTGATAGATGGCATTAATGGGCTTTCAGGTAGTATCGGAACCCTGATTTGCTTGTTTTTGGGCACCTGGTTTATCATGGCTGAGCAAACCGTTTTGGCATTAATTTCTTTCACTACCGCCGGAGCAGTCATGGCTTTTCTTTCCTATAATTTCAGGGCAGAAATATTCATGGGAGACACAGGAGCCATGATTATAGGCATGATCTGCTCTGTCCTAACAATAAAATTTCTGGAATTAAGTGCGGTACTCGCTATCGACTCTCCGCTAAAGTTTACAGCTGTTCCTGCAATCGCTCTGGGGCTGTTGATCCTTCCTTTATTTGATACTTTAAGAGTCTTTGTAACAAGAATTTTCCGTGGCAGATCTCCGCTTTATCCAGACCGCTCACATATCCACCACCTGCTTATTGACTCTGGTTTATCACATGTACAAGCAACCCTCACACTGGTCTTTGTGAACGTGATTTTCCTTTTCCTCATTTATGAATTACAAGGGCTAGGAACCATTCCACTCATTTTGCTTACCCTCGGATTGGCAGCGTTGCTCTCCGGCGGATTGTACCAGAAGGTCAGACGTATGAAACGTCTCCACAATAAGCCGGTACAGTCTGATACTTAAATCCACAAAATTATGGCAGCCTGGTTATGGGTATTTCTCGGAGGCGGACTCGGAAGCATGAGCCGATATGGTATATCCAGATTACTGGGTAAAGTAAACTCCAGCTTTCCCTTTGCTACGCTTGCTGCGAATATTCTGGCCTGTATCCTACTCGGTTTCCTGGTAGGTTTAAGCTTACGCGAAGAATTAGGCCCCACAAACCGGCTCTTCCTCATGACCGGATTCTGTGGCGGTTTCAGTACCTTTTCTACTTTCAGTTCTGAAACCTGGCAACTCTTTGAATCCGGCCATTACGCTTACGCACTGGGCAATATCGGAGGAAGTGTCCTACTCTGCCTCTTCGCCATTTTTATCGGACTTAAACTCGCTGCTACTTAGCTTTTTCCACCAAGATCATTAAGGCTCCAACCTCCGGAAGCTCAATTAATTCACCACCGGATAAGGTATCTTTCAACTGCAACCCGGTAGCCAGGGTTTCATCTGAAATGTATTGGCCGAATTGCTCCACTGCCGCAACGACGTCTGCGTGGTTCTGAAGCAGCACCTGAATCCGATCTGTCACGTTAAAGTCTTTGGCTTTCCGGATGTTCTGGATGCGATTAACCAGCTCCCGGGCCATTCCTTCCGCCTGAAGACTATCAGTTAGGTTTATATCCAGGGCAACGGTCAAACCTCCTTCACTGGCAACCAACCAACCCGGGATATCTTCCGGAATCACTTCCAGATCTTCCAGTGTTAAGACAAAACTTTCGCCTTCCACCTGCAGATCAAAGCGGTTGTTTTTCTCGATTGCTCCAATTTCCTGCTGGCTGAGGTCATTGATGATGGCTGCAGCAGACTTCATGTGTTTGCCCAGGCGGCGACCCAGCGTTTTGAAATTTGGTTTTACTTTTTTCTTGATAATCCCGCTGGCATCATCCACGTATTCAATCTCCTTGATGTTTACTTCCGAAAGGATCAGGTCACGCACGCCTTCTACCTGCGCCTGAAATCCATTGTCGAGGATCGGCAACAGAATTTTTTGCAGCGGCTGACGCACCCGGATTTTTTCTTTTTTCCGGAGCGACAAGATTAGCGAGGAGATTCGTTGGGCATAATCCATCCGTTGTTCTAAACTGGAATCAATTTGAGATTCCTGTACTTCCACCAAATCAGTGAGGTGAACACTCAGGCTCGAATCTCCTGGATTCAGCGCTCTGTACAACCAATCCGAAAAGAATGGAGCCACCGGGGAGATCAACTGCGAAACGGTCTCCAGGCATTGATACAACGTCTCATACGCAGACTGTTTATCGGCGTTCATAGTCCCTTTCCAGAACCGGCGCCGGCATAGTCGCACATACCAGTTTGACAGGTGGTCATTCACGAAAGTATCTATCGCCCGACAAGCTTTTGTCGGCTCATAATCATCCATCGCCTCCCGGAAATCTTTCACCAGACTATTGAGTTTGGAAAGGATCCACCGATCAATTTCCGGCCGCTCAGCCATCGGTACCTGTTTGTCTTCCCGATATTCAAAAGCATCAATATTCGCATAAAGCGAAAAGAAGCTGTAGGTATTAAACAGCGTACCAAAGAATTTACGCCGTACTTCGGCGATGCCTTCCAGGTCAAATTTGAGATTATCCCAGGGTTGTGCGTTGGAAATCATGTACCAACGGGTAGCATCCGCCCCATAAGTTGCCAGCGTTTCAAAGGGCTCAACCGCATTGCCCAATCGTTTGGACATCTTACGTCCGAGTTTATCCTGCACCAGGCCGTTAGAAACGACATTTTTGTACGCGACACTATCAAAAGCCATGGTAGCGATCGCATGGAGGGTATAAAACCAACCCCGGGTTTGGTCCACTCCTTCTGCTATAAAATCTGCCGGAAAATTGCGCTTAAATTTATCCTCATTTTCGAAGGGATAATGCCACTGCGCATAGGGCATGGCGCCGCTATCAAACCAGACATCTATCAGGTCCAGTTCGCGCATCATTGGCTTCCCGTCGGGTGAGACCAATACGATATCATCGATGTACGGACGGTGCAAATCGGCAGGCACTTCCTGTGATTTACCCAGTTTTTCATTGGCAGCTTTAACGGCCACCGTTAGTTCTTCGATGGAGCCGATACATACTTCCTGCTCTCCGTCGGCGGTACGCCAGATCGGTAAGGGAATTCCCCAGTAGCGCGAACGGGAAAGATTCCAATCCTGCAGATTTTCCAACCATTTGCCGAATCGTCCTTCTCCTGTTGAAGCGGGTTTCCAGTTGATCGTTTGATTCAACTCATACATGCGCTCCTTTATCGAAGAGGCCCGAATAAACCAGCTATCTAAGGGGTAATAAAGGATCGGCTTATCGGTACGCCAGCAGTGTGGGTAGTTGTGGCTATACTTCTGCACATTGAAGGCTTTGTTTTCTGTTTTCAGCTTAATGGAGATGTCAACATCTACATTCTGATAACTGTCGCCTTCATCTTTATAATCTTTTACATAACGGCCCGCAAAATCGGTGACTTCATCCACAAATTTTCCTTGCTTGTCAACCAGCGTGAGTGCACCGATCCCGTTTTGGTCGGCTACCCGTTTATCATCTGCACCAAAGGATGGAGCGAGGTGCACAATGCCGGTTCCGTCTTCGGTAGAAACAAAATCGCCAATCAACACCCGGAATGCGTCGCCTTCTTCGGGTTGGGCATAAGGCATTAACTGCTCATAGCGGATATCTTCGAGTGTACTACCGGCATAAGTGCCAGTCACCCGATACGGAATCAGTTTTGCGCCGGGCTCATAATCTTCGAAAGCCAATTCCGCCTGCTCCGGTTTAAACCATTTGCCCAACAAGTCCTTAGCCAGGATCAGATTAACCGGAAGGTAGGTATATGGATTAAAGGTTTTCACCCGCACATATTCGATCTTCTTCCCTACTGCCAGCGCTGTATTGGAAGGCAGTGTCCAGGGTGTGGTGGTCCAGGCAATAAAGAAAACATCCCCGGAGTCTATCCCCTCAAAAAGGAATTCCGATTTTTCATTGCGGGTGACCTTAAACTGGGCAACAGCCGAGGTATCTTTTACATCCCGATAAGTACCCGGCTGGTTCAATTCGTGGGTACTCAAACCGGTACCGGCAGCCGGAGAGAAAGGCTGAATGGTATATCCTTTATACAATAAATCTTTGTCGTACAGCCTTTTCAGGAGATACCAGACCGACTCGATGTACTCATTTTCATAAGTGACATATGGGTTATCCAGGTCAACCCAGTAGCCCATTTTCTGGGTAAGATCGTCCCAGAGGTCTTTATAACGCATCACCGTTTCGCGGCACTTCTTGTTGTACTCGTCCACCGAAATCTTGACCCCAATATCTTCTTTGGTGATTCCGAGTTCCTTTTCTACACTTAGCTCGATAGGTAGTCCGTGGGTATCCCAACCGGCCTTTCGCTCTACCCGTTGGCCTAACAAGGTATGGTAGCGGCAAAAGAGGTCCTTCACCGTACGTGCCATGACGTGGTGGATACCCGGCCGACCGTTTGCAGAAGGCGGACCTTCATAAAAGACAAAGGTGTTATCTGCCGGGCGTTGTTCTACACTCTTTTCGAAGATCTGCTCCCGCTGCCAGAATTCCAGGATTTCTTGATCTATGGCTGTCAGGTCTAGTTGTTCTACCTTTTTATACATCGTGTTGGTCTCTTTTTTCGAAGTCGCAAAATTAGCGAAAAAAAAAGCTCTGGCAAGTTTCGAACCTGCCAGAGCTTTTCTGATTGTTTTTGAATCAAAATCAGCCTATTCTCGCAGATTGCCGAAGCAAGTCGGAGTAATACTAATTTGGCTAATAATGATTTCGTTTTTAAACATAACTATTCACTTGTGAACCCGCAAGTTATAGGTTTTTGGGGCGGGAAGCAAGGTTAGTGGATTAGAAAAACACGAGCATAGGTTGATTAGTTCATTATCCTATCTTTGAAGCATGAGCAAACTTTTCGGCATAGACCTTGGGGGCACCAAAATCGAAGGCGTGGTTTTGGATCTGGAAAAAGAAGCCCGAATTATCTTCCGGGAACGCATCCCTACCGAGCGCGATCAGGGTTATGAACACATCCTGAATCAAATCGCCCGAATGGCCGAAATGATGGAAAAAGCCGCCGGAGAGAAAGCGACTGCTATCGGCATTGGAACACCCGGAGACACCGATCCCAAAACAGGTTTGCTTCGAAACAGCAACACCCTTTGTCTCAATGATCAGCCACTCCACCGGGCACTGGAGGAAAGACTGGGTGAAAAAATGGAAATGGCCAATGATGCCAACTGTTTTGCGCTGGCTGAGTACCACATGGGAGCGGTGCAATTGGCTTACCCGCAGGCTCGGGTGGCTTTTGGGGTGATCATGGGTACCGGTGTTGGCGGCGGATTAGTTTTCGATGGGCAGTTATGGCCGGGGCATCATGGAATTGCCGGAGAATGGGGACACAATTTTCTGGATGCCAGTGGAGGGAGTTGTTATTGCGGAAGAAGTGGCTGTGTCGAGAGTGTACTCTCCGGTCCGTCGCTGGAAGCCTTTTACCGGAGTATGAGCGGGGGCAAACACCTTCCACTCAGCGAAATTATTTCCATCGGAAAAACGCGCACGGAAGGGGCAGAAGCAGCCACCCTGCATCGACTGATTCATTTTTTCGGAAAAGCTCTTGGCCCTGTTATAAATCTCCTCGACCCGGATGTCATCGTGTTAGGTGGCGGACTGGGAAACATAGATCTCCTCTACACCAGGGGACGAGAGGAAGTATCCGGGTACCTGTTTAACAATCGGATGGATACCATCCTGATTCCGCCTGCGCTGGGTGACAGTGCGGGCGTCTTTGGCGCAGCACTGCTGGTAGCAGATGAAGGGCAACTTGCAAAATTACGAGCCGAAGCAGGTAATTTAACGTCGTCTTAATGGACTTTTTGATCTTTCAAGCGTTTAAACTGAAACGATAATACAGCCTTATGAAAATGAAATTTCTTGTTCTGGGTCTTTTGCTTTCTTTTGCCAGCGTTTCGCACGCGCAGTCGCCCAGTGTTTGGAAAACCCTTTCCAAGATTACCTTCAAAAAGGTATATGATGAAATGATGGGTTTCAAGGTTGACGTACCTGTTTTTAGTGATGCGGTAAAAGCACTTGAGGGACAGGAAATTACCATTACCGGCTATATTATTCCTGTAGAAGGTTATAAGAGCCACACGGAGTTTGTATTCTCTGCTTTCCCTTATAATATGTGCTTTTTTTGCGGGGGCGCTGGCCCGGAAACTGTTATGGAAGTATATGCTATAGAGCCGGTGCAATACACCGCTACCGAAGTAACCATCAAAGGCACCTTGCAGCTAAATAGCGGAGACATCAACAGGCTGATTTATTCCCTGGTTGATGCTGAGAAGGTGAACAATTAAGGGCATTTCAAATTAATTCCAGTCTATGCCTTTGGCTTGGTCTAGCTTGCCTGTCGGCTTTGCAGTCTAGGGGCTGCGCCCGGTCTAGGGTCTATTAAGGCTTATAGCCTTTGGGGTCTATTCGGCTTCGCCGGTTTG
>JAGQWR010000035.1 GCA_020437105.1 Saprospiraceae bacterium | reverse complement strand
CTAAAACCGTCAGGTCTCTCCAGATGTTCGAATTCCCCGAAAGGGCCGATCGGAAAACTTGCCTTATCTTCGCGTTTCAATCCGAACCAACTCAATTATGCTCGCCCGGGACGCCTTTTTGCCCCGCGCAGATTTTTTGATAAAAAAGGTAAAACCATGAAAATCCCCAATTATATATCCGGTCAGTGGATAGACCATACAGACGATGGCCTTTCGCAGTACAATGCCGTGACAGGTGCATTGATCGGTACCGCTAATAGCAGTCCCGTAGATTATGCCCAAATGTTGGATTATGCCCGCAAAAAAGCAGGTCCGGTTCTCCGCAAAATGACCTTCCACGAAAGAGGGCGCATGATCAAAGCACTCGCTTTGCATCTGCATGGACTCCGCAAAAAATATTACCCGCTTTCCTATCAGACAGGGGCTACAAAAAGCGATAGCTGGGTCGATATCGAAGGAGGGATCGGCAACCTGTTCGCAAACGCCAGCCTCCGTCGGAAATTCCCGAACGAAACCTATTATGTGGACGGCGAAACAGTCGGCCTTTCTAAAGGCGGCACCTTTGTCGGACATCATATCATGGTGCCCAAGCCAGGTGTAGCAGTACACATCAATGCCTTTAATTTTCCGATCTGGGGCATGCTGGAAAAAGTGGCTGTCAACTGGCTCGCCGGCGTACCGGCGATTGTAAAAGCCAGCGAACTCTCCTCCTTCCTGACCCAGGCCATGGTGAAAGATATTATCGATTCCGGCATTTTACCGGAAGGTAGCCTGCAGTTGGTTTGCGGTACCGGAGAAGGCATTCTGGATCACCTGACCTATCAGGATATCGTGACCTTTACCGGTTCTGCTTCTACCGGTAAAAAACTTCGGGCACATCCACGGATTTTGGCAGAAGGTGTTCCTTTTAATATGGAAGCAGATAGCCTCAACGCCGCAATCCTCGGTCCGGATGCACGTCCCGGTACCGCAGAGTTTGATCTGTTTGTAAAGGAAGTACGCCGGGAGATGACGACCAAAGCCGGACAAAAATGTACGGCTATCCGCCGGGCAATAGTACCAGAGGATTTGATGGAAGAAGTTCAGTTTGCCCTGAGCAGCCAACTGCAGAAAACAGCTATCGGTGATCCAACCGATGAGCGTGTACGCATGGGGTCTTTGGTTTCCGTTTCTCAATTGCAGGAAGTACGGCGCCGGGTAGCAGAATTGCAAAAAGGATCCCGCCTGGTTTATGGCGATCCCGAGGTAGCGGGCGAGGTACTGGGTGCAGATACACAAAATGGAGCCTTTATGTCTCCGCTCTTATTTGTGAATGATGCGCCTTTCGAAAACACGCAGACACATAACATTGAAGCCTTTGGTCCGATTAGTACCCTCATGCCTTACAGAGAGCTGGACGAAGCCATCGAGTTGGCGAATATGGGTAAAGGATCTCTGGTCAGTACCATCGTAACCAATGATCCGAAATATGCGCGAGATTATGTGTTGGGGGCGGCTCCTTACCACGGACGCGTACTGGTGCTCAATGAGGCTTGCTCAAAAGAAAGCACCGGACATGGATCCCCTATGCCGCTTTTGACCCACGGCGGACCAGGTCGTGCAGGAGGGGGCGAAGAAATGGGTGGTATGCGGGGTGTGTTACACTACCTGCAGCGTACGGCAATTCAGGGGCATCCGACAATGATGACAGCCGTAACCAATCAATACCAATATGGTGGGGCCCAGGTTGAAAAACCGGTGCATGTTTTCCGGAAACATTTTGAAGAACTGGAAGTAGGAGAGACTGTTATTACTGCAAAACATACCGTTACCGAAGCAGACATCAGCAACTTCGCAAACGTAAGTGGGGATCATTTTTACGCGCATGTAGATGCCACTTCACTGGATGGCACCATCTTTGAAGGCCGGGTAGCTCATGGTTATTATATTTTGTCTAAAGCCGCCGGACTCTTTGTGGAAGCAAAAAAAGGGCCGGTACTTTTGAATTACGGGATTGATGAATGTCGCTTTACAAAACCCGTTTACCCGGGTACAACAATCGGCGTGCGGCTGACGGTAAAGGAAAAAGTAGATCAGGAGAAACGCGATGAAAATGATATTGCCAAAGGCATCGTGAAGTTTATGGTAGATGTGTATGATGATACAGGCGAGACCGTAGCCCTGGCAACCATCCTGACGATGGTGAAAAAACTGGATCAGGCCTAAAAGGAGCTGAGCCGCTTAATAGCTTTTGAATAAAGGCTTCCCGGCAGTAGCTATTTGGGATTCCGCTTGTTTTTTAGGAAATTTGTGGCCTGTTTGATCGCTTAATTTAACCAGATTAAAACGAATTACGGAATGGATAAACGCCAGCAAGGTTCAGTAGAAACCAGCCGCAAGGGGGGGCTTGCTATTATTGAGTTTTTTCATCCCGCTCAAAACTCTCTTCCCGGAAGATTACTGGCCGAGCTCACCCAGGCTATTCAGGATGCCGGAGTCGATGAAACGGTAAAGCTTATTCTATTAAAGAGTGCCGGTGATCGAACTTTTTGCGCAGGAGCAAGTTTTGATGAGTTGATGGCTATTGAGGATTTGGATACGGGTAAAGCGTTTTTTCTGGGCTTTGCGAATGTGATCAACGCCCTTCGAAAATGTCCCAAACTGGTCGTTGGCCGGGTGCAGGGAAAATGTGTAGGCGGTGGGGTTGGTTTGGCTTCGGCTGTTGATTTTTGTGTCGCTACCAAGTATGCTTCCGTTAAATTAAGTGAACTTGCAGTTGGCATTGGCCCATTTGTGGTTGGTCCGGCTGTAGAACGCAAGATTGGCAAGTCTGCTATGTGCCAGCTGGCGATCAACGCTACAGAATGGAAATCGGCCGAATGGGCTCGTGATAAAGGCTTGTTTGCAGAAGTATTTGAAGATATAGAGGCCATGGATGCCTGGTTGGAAGCCTTTTTAGACCGTCTGGAAGCATCAAATCCCGAAGCCATGAATAACCTGAAATCCGTATTTTGGGAAGGAGCGGAACATTGGGATGAATTATTAGATACACGTGCTGCCATGAGTGGCAAACTCGTCCTGTCGGACTATACCAAAAATGCCATAGCCAAATTTAAAACTTCTTAGTTAGTGGGGCACTAACCCACTAACTCACCGAACAACTAGTAAGAATGATTGCCGAAAAAGTGAAGATCCCGGAAGAGATATTGTTGAAAGGCTTTCGCCTGATGAGTACGGCAAAGTCCATGACGGAGTTGTATGAGGAGAACTTTAAGGAGGTTTCCAAATATGTGCATGCCACCTCCCGGGGGCATGAGGCGATCCAATTGGCGCTGGCACTCCAGTTAAAGCCGCAAGACTGGGTATCTCCTTATTATCGGGATGACTCCATCTTGCTTGGGATAGGCATGCAGCCCTATGATCTCATGTTGCAGTTGCTGGCCAAGCGCGATGATCCTTTTTCGGGTGGTCGTAGTTATTATTCCCACCCGAGCTTAAAAGATCCGGACAAACCCGGCATACCCCACCAATCATCTGCTACCGGGATGCAGGCCATTCCGACTACCGGTATTGCGATGGGGGTTCAATACAAAGAAAAATTTGGATTGGGGGAAGATCACGGGAAAGACAAGCCCGTCGTTGTTTGTTCGCTGGGCGATGCTTCTGTAACCGAAGGCGAAGTGGCCGAAGCGTTTCAAATGGCCGCCCTGAAACAATTTCCCATACTATACCTGGTTCAGGATAATGGCTGGGATATTTCTGCCAATGCAGCCGAAACCAGAGCGCAAAATGCAGCAGAATACGCCAGTGGCTTTAAAGGTATTGAGGTCGTCTCCCTGGAGGGGAATGATTTTGTATCCTGCTACCTGGAGCTGGAAAAAATACTCCGAACAATTCGAAAAGAACGGCGTCCCTTTTTGGTGCACGCCCGGGTGCCGCTCCTCAATCACCATACTTCCGGTGTACGTAAAGAATGGTACCGCGATGATCTGGAGGAACATGAGTCAAGAGATCCTTATCCGATCTTTCGCAATTGGTTAAGGGAAGAGGGCTTTTCAGAAAAGAAACTGAAGCAGATAGAGCAGGAAGCCAAAACCCTGGTCGCTCAGGATTTAGACCGTGCCCGTCGGGCAGAAGATCCAAATCCTGCAGACTTGTTTTTACATGATTTTGCACCGACACCGATCACGGAAGAAACCGGAGACCGTTCGCCGAAAGGCGCACAAGCAACCGTCATGGTGGATAGTGCCCTGTTTGCTGTGGAGGAACTAATGCGTAAACATCCGGAATGCCTGCTCTACGGACAAGATGTTGGCGGACGGCTCGGAGGTGTGTTTCGGGAAGCAGCTACCCTTGCTCAAAAGTTTGGCGACGATCGGGTTTTTAACACGCCGATCCAGGAAGCTTTTATTGTTGGAAGCACCGTGGGCATGTCGGCAGTCGGCCTAAAACCCATAGTGGAAGTACAGTTTGCGGATTATATCTGGCCAGGTCTGAACCAGCTTTTCACGGAAGTGAGCCGCTCATGTTACTTGTCGAATGGTAAATTTCCGGTGAGTATGATCCTGCGGGTACCGATAGGCGCTTATGGCAGTGGTGGTCCGTATCACAGCTCCAGTGTGGAGTCGGTTCTAACCAATATCCGGGGTATCAAGATTGCTTATCCCAGCAATGGTGCCGATTTAAAAGGCTTGATGAAAGCCGCATATTACGACCCGAATCCGGTGGTGATGTTTGAGCATAAGGGGCTGTATTGGTCTAAGGTGCCCGGCACCGAAATGGCTCGCACGGTCATGCCGGATGAAGATTATATCCTGCCTTTCGGCAAAGGCCGGATTGTGCAGGAAGCCGGAAAATCAGCAATAGAAAAAGGCCAAAGCCTGCTGGTTGTCACCTACGGCATGGGGGTACACTGGGCTTTAAACGCCTCAAAAGCATTTCCCGGCCAGATCGAAATATTGGATTTGCGTACACTATATCCGCTGGATGAAGCATTGATCTTCGAGCGGTCGAAAGCACATGGTCGCTGTCTGGTAGTTACTGAGGAACCGGTAAATAATTCTTTCGCTCAAAGTATTGCTGCCCGGATTCAGGAAAACTGTTTTGAATGGCTGGATGCGCCGGTTCGTACGGTAGGCTCAGAAAACCTGCCCGCTATTCCCTTGAATACCATATTGGAGCAGACGATCATACCTTCCGCAGAGAAGGTGGAGGCGGCTATTCATGCTTTGTTGAAATATTAAGAGCCTGTTCAAATTTTTCATGCTTCAAACGCCCAAACCACCTCGTTTCGGGTATATATCCGGCTTTCGCCGAATGGGGTAATTGGAGATGAACTTCAGTTATTGCCGGATTGGTAAACATCTTAGCTTCCTGATTTGCTAGCATAGTTGTACTTCATTGAATAGGAGATTCGACTATCGAAATAACAGGTGTTGTCTCCGATTTTCATCCTAAATACGCATTATTTGTAAGAATAGACAGATTTTAATCTATCTATTTTGAATATATTTGCTATATTAAGATAAAAAATAGCAATGTTAAACCTTATTCCGACAGGAAAGATTATTGAGCGTCTTCGTTATGAAAATCCATGGTGGATCACCAAAGAGATTCCGAGCACATATAGCTCCATGTCCAGGAGGTTATATTTTAACCTGTTTTATCCATTTGTAATTGAAAGGAGTATTAAAAGAGCTTTAGTCCTAATGGGACCCAGAAGGGTTGGTAAAACAGTTATGTTATTTCATTGTATTGAAAACTTACTGAAAGAAGGAACAAATCCTCATAAACTATTCTTTATCGGGATTGACAACCCAATTTATGTCAATTTAAGCCTGGAGGATATTTTAACTCTGTGTAAAGAATCTTTGAATCTTGAAAACCTAAATGATTGTTATATATTTTTTGATGAAATACAATACCTGAAAGATTGGGAAAGGCACTTAAAAGTATTGGTTGATTCATATCCTGAAACTAAATTCATTGTTTCTGGCTCGGCAGCTGCAGCTTTAAAATGGCACAGTACGGAAAGTGGTGCTGGTAGATTTACTGATTTCTTATTACCTCCGTTAACATTTCAAGAATATATTCATTTGAAAAAATTGGATCATTTAATTTTTGAAGGTGATATTCAATATGGAGATAAGTATATAAAGTATTGTTTAACTCATGATTCAAAAGCGTTAAATAGAGAATTTATCCATTATTTAAATTTTGGAGGATACCCGGAGGTGGTATTGTCTGAAAAAATACAAGGCGATATGGGTAGGTATGTAAAAAACGATATTGTTGACAAAGTTTTACTTCGAGACTTACCAAGCTTGTATGGAATCAAAGATGTACAAGAGTTAAACAGGTTTTTTACATATATCGCGTATAATACCGGGAATGAATTTTCGTATGAGACAATGTCCAGGGAAAGTGGAATTCAAAAGGATACGCTAAAAAAATATTTGGAATACTTAGAGGCCGCTTTCCTAATTAAGGTGTTAAATAAGGTTGGGGTCAATGCAAAAAGGTTAAAAAGAATCACGAGTTTCAAAGTATATCTTACCAATCCATCACTTCGCACAGCTTTATTTTCTCCGGTAGGTGAAACAGACCAGGAAATGGGAAACATGGTGGAAACAGCAATTCTTTCACAATGGATGCATCGAGAGCAATTGGACTTAACATATGCCAGATGGAAAGACGGGAGGAATGAAGGTGAAGTAGATCTTGTTTTAGTAGATGACAAAAATTATAAACCTGTTTGGGGAGTAGAAATTAAATGGAGTAACCGATATTTCGATAAACCTCATGAATTGAAAAGTTTAATTAAATTTTGTGAAACAAATAAATTTGAATCTGCTGTTGTTACTTCAATTGATCAATTAGGAATGAAAGAAATACAAAGATTAAAATTTACTTTTCTCCCTGCTTCGATATATGCATACAATATTGGAGAGATCACACTAAAAATGAAAATTAAAAATTGAAGTTGTTTAAAAATACCTAACACATTCTTAATCAGTTTTTATCAAAGATCCGAAGTATAATACATTCGACCTGGTTTCCTAAATGGTATAGAAATAAACACCCTTGCCAATTGGCTTACCGGAAAGACATGCTCCAGTATCGCAGCCACCAGCTCAAATTGCTGCACCAATTGGCCTTGCGGATTAAATAACTTCCATAGGGTGCCGGCTTTCGCCGAAAGGGGGAACTACAGTAGGCGGCGCATCGGGATACTGGATTTGACAGCTTTGCCGGATCTCGTGTCGGCCAAGTTGTATTATTTAATGTAAGATCACTATAGTTCTCAATTTGGGCGGGCTGTATTGGGAGATTCGTATTGGTAATCGTCGCAAACTGGCTGTTGGGATCCCCCATTGGAGAAGGCAGCACACATTCAGGAGCTTGGTGGCAATGGCCTGTCCCATTTGCAGTGGTTTAAGAGCCTGTTCAAATATTGTAGGTGTATTTTTTTTTGAATATTTAGAAAAATTAAGGGAAAGACTATATCTTTGCACTCCATTAGAAAGAAAAGAGCGAAACGCCATGAAAAAGGACACGCATCCTGATACTTATCGTACTGTTGTATTTAAAGATTTCTCATCAGATGAAGCTTGGCTTTGTCGGTCTTGTATCGATACCAAAGATTCTATCACCTGGGAAGACGGTAACGAATATCCTTTAGTGAAATTGGAGATCTCCAATACCTCACACCCGTTCTTCACCGGTAAGATGAAATTTGTGGATACAGCCGGACGTATTGATAAGTTCAACAAAAGATTTGCCAAATCGAAATTCGCAAAAGAAGATCAAGAATCTTAATAGCGAATTCCCTTGGTGTGTAACGCACAGGAAAGTCTCAACCAAGCCAAGCCTGGTTGGGACTTTTTTAGTAATATTGTTGTTACCCCGATATGAAAAACCTCATTCTATTCGACAGCGAAATCAGGGACCGGTTACTACCGCTCACCTATACCCGGCCTGTATGTGAATTGCGTGTCGGTATCCTGACTATCCGAGAGAAGTGGGAGCAACGCCTCGGCGGTACTGCATCCTATATTACCCAGGATTACCTCAATGAAAAATATCCGATCGCAATCGGCCCCGATAATTATGTGATCAATGGCAGTGTGTTGCCATCCAATGAACTTATACGGCTGGTAAATCAGCTGGACCCCGCAGAGGCATTACTCTATGGTCCGGATGAAGAACTGATCGCTGCCCGGTTGGATCAGGATCAATTTACCCGACTGATTGAAGGGAATGATCCCCACGAGATGTCTGGTTTGCGAATCGACGGCACGCCGTTTCGGATGCTCGACTCCCTTACCCAAATATTTAAACATAACGGCAAGGAGATAGAAGCTGATTTTGAGTTTCTGACACGCGGACGTACTTCGGCTCCTCTGTCGTCAAGCAATACTGTTATCGGTAAAGGCTCCATCTTCCTGGAAGAAGGTGCCTGGGTAGAAGGCGCAATCCTCAATGCTCAAAACGGTCCGATCTATATCGGCGCCGGCGCTACCGTCATGGAAGGTAGTATGCTGCGTGGCCCACTTGCTCTGTGCGAGCACGGAACCATTAAAATGGGCGCAAAGATTTATGAAGATACCACGATTGGACCCTGGTCTAAGGTTGGAGGTGAAGTAAGCAACTCCGTTATCCAGGCCTATTCTAATAAAGGACACGACGGCTATCTCGGTAATTCGGTCATTGGCGAATGGTGTAATCTGGGCGCTGATACGAATGTTTCCAACCTGAAAAATAATTACGCAGAAGTTCGTTTGTGGGATTATAGCAGCCAGCGATTTGAACCCACAGGGGAGCAATTTTGTGGCCTGATCATGGGCGATCACTCCAAATGTGGCATCAACAGCATGTTTAACACCGCTACCGTAATTGGTGTAAGTGCCAATCTTTTTGGAGCGGGTTATCCCAGAAATTTTGTTCCCTCTTTTGCCTGGGGCGGTGCATCCGGTTATTCTACCTATCAACTGGAGAAAGCTTACGAAACGGCCGAAAAGATGATGGGACGAAGAGATATTACCCTGAGCCACACAGATCGGCTTATCCTGATGCGTATCTTTGAAGACTCTTCCGCCCATCGTCGGTGGGAATCCAAATAGCGGATATGGAACAGCCTTGGTGGAAACGATTTCTCTCCTTTTTCTTTGAATGGCATATTGAAAGTTCCCCTAGTCCTGTTAATCCGCATTTGTATGTGAGTTTGCGCAGAGGCCGTTACCAACTATCCACTGCCAATGCTGTTTATTCCTTTGGGGATTTATATGATAATTTCCGCAAAGCATTCGAGCAACTGGATCTGGATAGATTGGAAGGTAAGGATGTGCTTTTACTTGGATTTGGCCTCGGAAGTATCCCTTATATGCTTGAGCGGAATTTTGATCGGCATTTTCGATATACCGCTGTGGAGTTGGATGAAGCTGTGATTGACCTGGCCAGCCAATACGTTATTCCACAACTCGAAGCTACGGTAGAGCTGATTGAAGCAGATGCTTATGCTTATATGTTGCAAAACAGTCGCCAGTATGATTTGATTGCGATGGATGTATTCCTGGATGTGCAGGTACCACCTCCATTTGAAAGTCCGGAATTTTTGGAAGCCCTGAAAGCCGCTTTGAAGCCCGATGGAATCCTGATCTACAACAGGCTGGCCCAGACGAAGCCGGATAAAGAAAGAACAAGTAATTTTTATACAGATCGCTTTAAAAAACATTTTCCGGAAGGAGATTATCTGGATGTAGATGGAAACTGGATGTTGTTAAATCGATCTGATTTTCGGCGATAAGGCACGATTTATTAATTTGGCAGTTCAAAACCTAAAAACATGTTTACAATTAACATATACCTCCGTCTGGCACTGATCGCCGTTTGTATTTTTGGCGGAGTTGCATTGACGGCGGCTTACGGCTTTTGGTACGCTTTCCCATTTTATCTGATTGGCATTGCCCTGCTGGTGGGTTATGTGCTTCTGGGTACTATCGGCTCTGCTGCCCAGATTATGCAGACGAGCGATTTTGATCAAACCGAGCGCCGCCTGAATATGACGCTTAGCCCGCGCCTGCTGTACCCTACCAATCGGGCTTACTTCTATATGATGAAAGGGAGTATTGCTCAATACCGGGGTAATAATGATGACGCCGAGATGTATCTGACCAAGGCCCAGGGGATCAAAGTACCTACCGATAATGAAGGGGCGATGATTCAACTACAGTTGGCTAATATTGCTGCGCAAAAAAATAAATGGAATCAGGCTAAGTTGCACCTGCGCAACGCCAAAGCGATGAAAGTAACAGAGGCTACCATTAAGGATCAGATCAAACAGTTTGAGAAAGCGCTGAATAACCGGGGCCAGTCTCAGGCAGCCATGCAATCTGGTGGTCATCGCGGACAAGCAGCTATGCGCCCGGGCGGAAAACGCCGCAGACCAAAAATGCGCTAGGCTTCTTTTTTCGGTGTTAGCTTTTTGACCAGTCCGTTTAGTAAAAAAATAATGGTCAAAAAGACGGCTATCCGGCCGATCAAGTCACCGTGCCATTCATAAAAGGTTTCGATGTCATTGGGATATATCGTGCCGTTGACAGCCGCTTCCACGCCATATTCGGTGGCTTGTTGGATATCACCTCGCGCGTTCACAAAACCGGAAATTCCGGTATTGGCAGAGCGCGCAATGGGTTTGCGTGTCTCAATCGCGCGCAGGGAAGCGTATTTCAGGTGCTGTTTATGGCCGGCTGTATTGTCCCACCATCCATCATTGGTCATAATGAAGGTCATATTTGCGCCGGCACGCACATACCCCGCATAATATTCTCCGTAAATAGATTCGTAGCAAATGGCTGGACCTACCGCGTTTTGTCCGTCCAGGGAGGTAAAAGCAGTACGTTTTTCCTGCATTCCGTAGCCAGCCATGCTGCCTTCCAGCTTTTCGACAACAGGTTCCAGGAAAAACAATAATTTCCGATAGGGGAGGAATTCGGCGCCGGGTACCAGCTTCGATTTTTTGTAGATCGTAGTTTCTGTTTGTCCGGAGCTAAACTGCACCGCGGCATTCAGCATTTCATATTCCATCACATTGCCGGTTCCGAGTACCCGCTGCCGAGCCGCTGCTGAGGGTGTTTCGCCGTCCCGGAAAATATGGTAGAGCGTTAATCCACTGATAAGTTTAAGTTTCGGATATCCATCAATAAATGCTTGGAGGGACTTGGTAATTGGTTCCTGTCCGAGTTGCTCATCGAGGATTGGCCCAAAGCTCGTTTCCGGGAAGACCAGGTAATCGGTGTTTTCAGTGAGGGCTTCCTGGGCGAGACTCAAAAAACGATCTTTTTGAAATTCCTCCGGAGAATCAAACTTCTGGTAATGTGGCTCAAAATTGGGTTGTACCACAACGACTTCCACTCCTTTGCCGGCTTCCGGGTCGAAGCGGTAGTATTGAACCAGCGAGAGGATTATCGGCAGAAAAATGAGCAAACTCAACTTACTGAGTGCTGGGAATAAGGTCGTTTTTGTGCCAGATCTGCCTTTCCATAAAAATTCAAAAAACAGCCAATTGGCCAGCAATATCCAGAGAGAACCCCCAAATACGCCCGTGTAAGAATACCATTGTACCCAGGCCGGATGCTCGGCAAAGGCATTGCCCAGGGTGAGCCAGGGCCAGCTGATTTCCCAGCGAAGATGTAAATACTCAAAGGAGATCCAGTAGGCAATAAAGGTCAGGATGCCAAATTTTGGCATGTGTTTGATCGTCCAGGCGGCCAGCAAAAGCGGCACACACATAAAGAGTGCATTCACAAAAATAGCCAGCACACCAGCAATAAAAGCGGTATTTGCAACCCAGTAAGTGGTTAGGATATTCCAAACCACAAAGAGGTGATAGCTGTATCGGAACAGGAGCTTACGCGGTTTTTCGGAAACTACCAGCGGAATCTCCTTCAACAGCCAATACAAGGGAACAAACCCGAGAAACATCAGCGGTGTCGATGTCAAAGGCGGAAATCCAAGCGATAAAAGCACAGCAGAAGCACTTGCCAGTCCAAACCACCTCAGACCTTGTTGATCGGCCAGACTCCGTCGGGCTGTCCAGAAAAATACACTAAGCCAGCCACTCAGGAAGAGCACCAAAGGCCAATGACCCCAAAGTTTTTCCTCCTGGTGCAAATGAATCATCCAAAAGGCTGAGGCAATCGTGGCCAGCGTCAGGCCGGTGGCCAGTAATAGTCTGGTAGTTCTTTGCACCTTCCTGCTTTTATTTATTATCGAACCGGAAACCCTTCTGGCCAGCCTTCCGGCGGACTGACAAAGCCGAGTTCTCCTTTTTCATTTTCGGCCATCAGGATCATGCCCTGAGATTCAATGCCTTTCAGTTTTCTGGGTGCCAGATTGGCTACCAGTAAAACCCTTTTTCCAACGATCTTGTCGGCTTCAAAGTATTCAGCAATACCGGATACAATGGTGCGCTTTTCAAATCCCAGATCCACTTCCAGTTTGAGCAGCTTATTGGCTTTGGGCACTTTCTCTGAGGATATGATTGTACCTGTGCGCAGATCCAGTTTGCTGAAATCATCAAAATTGATGAGCTCTTTTAGGGGCGCTTGTTCTTTCTGACTTTCCTCTTCAAGAATCACCTGTAGTTGTTCTTTTTGCTTTTCCACAATAGCCAGCAGACTCGTATCTTTTTTGTTGTTGATCTTAGCAAATAGAATCTCCGGTTCTCCGATTAAATGCCCGGAGGGCAACAAAGGCAGTTGATCTTTCCAGGATTGAATTGCCAGCTCCAGATCTCCATTTTGGAGTGTAGGCAGCCCCAGGATTGTCCGAATTTTTTCGGCTGTAGCCGGAGTAAAAGGCGATATAATGATACTGAGCAAGCCGGCAATTTGCAGGCAGCTAAACAGACAGTCTTTTACCTGTTGGTTTTCAGGGTCATCCTTCCATATTTTCCAGGGCGAAACATCCTGCAAAAAGGTGTTGCCGGCAGAGGAGATTTCCATTACTAATTGGCAGGCAGCTTTAAAACTAAAACCTTCCAGTTCCTCTACCCATTTGTCGAGCAGGGTGCCGACTTCTGCCAGTGGTGCGGGCCAGCGACTACCGGCCAGAGGGACTGCCCCTTCATAATACTTGACAGTTAGTACGGATATACGGTTTAGAAAATTGCCGAGATTATCTGCCAGTTCTTTATCATGGAAATCGATGAATTCATCCCATTTAAAATCGCTGTCCCGGTTTTCAGGCATATTCCGGATGAGCGCATAGCGCAAGGCATCCTCTTTGTTAGGGAAATCCCTGAAAGCTTCCAGGTATTCATGCTGCTCAATACCCCAACCGCGCGATTTAGAAAATTTTTGCCCTTCAAAATTGAGAAATTGATTGGCAGGGACATTGATTGGCAGATTGTATTCGCCATGTGCCTGGAGCATGGCAGGAAAAACAATACAATGGAAAACAATATTATCCTTTCCAATAAAATGGATCAGCTCCAGGTCATCCCCTCCTTTCCAGTAGTCTTCCCAGTTTTTATCATTATCGAGCGCCCATTGTTTGGTTGCAGAGATGTAGCCGATTGGCGCATCAAACCAGACATAGAGCACTTTACCCTCCGCATCCGGAAGCGGTACCGGGATACCCCAGTCCAGATCCCGGGTAATTGACCGGGGTTGTAATCCACTATCCAGCCAGGAAAGGCACTGACCAACAACATGTTTTTTCCATGCTTTGGCATCGTGGTGTACTTTTCCGTTAATGGTGCCATCTGCAATCCACTCCCGCAGCCATTCCTCGTGTTTATCGAGTTTGAAATACCAGTGTTTGGTTTCCCGTAGAACCGGGTTATTGCCACTTATGGTAGAAACCGGATTGATCAACTCGGTGGGGGATAGCGCAGAACCGCAGTTTTCACACTGATCGCCGTAAGCTTCCTCATATCCGCATTTTGGACAGGTACCTTTGATATAGCGGTCAGCCAGAAATTGATC
Organism: Saprospiraceae bacterium; assembly: GCA_020437105.1. Taxonomy (GTDB): domain Bacteria; phylum Bacteroidota; class Bacteroidia; order Chitinophagales; family Saprospiraceae; genus JAAEZH01. The sequence goes on along the minus strand of JAGQWR010000035.1, from coordinate 30,078 downwards.
AAACTCCTCGTCGTAATACTGGGCACTGGTATGCTCTTCAAATTGATCGCCCTGCTCGTACAGTTTTAGGAAAAACTCCTGTGCAGTCTGCTTGTGCAAATCTGAGCTGGTGCGATGGTAATAATCAAAGGATATCCCCAGTTTTTCAAAAGTGCTTTTGTTGAGCGTATGGTATTTATCTATGATCTCCTGTGGATTTATACCTTCTTTTTTTGCCCGCATGGTAATTGCCGCACCATGCTCATCTGATCCGCAGACGAATACAATATCCCTTCCGCGTAAGCGCAAATAACGTGCATAAACATCTGCCGGCAAGTATGCGCCGGCTAAATGGCCCAGGTGTAAGGCCCCATTGGCATAGGGCAGGGCAGAAGTCAATAAGTATCGTTTAGAACTTTTCATTCAGTAACTATCCATTTATACTCAAACCAAAGTGGTTTATTCCGGATGCGAAGATAAGTTATTGTCGGGGAAGGCAGGTTGCCTTAGAAAGCAATATGAAAAGATGGAGAAAAGTTCCTGGAAGAGGGATGGATTAGAAAGTTTATAAAACTAAAACAGGGCACTTTCGAAATTCGAAGTACCCTGTATAACCCCAAAAAACCAAATGAAAACAATCTACATAAATATTCTTGACAGTCTAAAAGTTGACTGTTTGAACTCATTCTGATAGTCAAGTTACGAATAACTGACCACAAGCTAAAAAAATAATAGGAATTGATTCCCTTTTTTTTTGGAGGAATTTGAAAACCATTTTGCCTCCTGACCGGGCAAAAATATAAAAATCTTTAATTTCATTGTAGCAACAAATATATTTTTGAGGCGAACGGACTGCTTTTTGTGTTATTTTGACGTAAACATGATGTTACTTAACTTACAAACTAAAGAATAGGACCAGGTGAGTAAAATTAAAACCGTTTATATCTGCTCAAATTGTGGCAATCAATCTCCGCGATGGGAGGGAAAGTGTACCAGTTGTGGGGAGTGGAATACCTATCAGGAGGAAATTGTCTCCAAGCCCGGGACCCGGGAAAGCAGACCAGAAACCTGGAGGGATAATCCCAAGCAGGGAAATAAGCCGATTCCGCTACCCCAAATTATAGCCAAAGGGATCAGCCGTCTGCTTATTTCGGATGGCGAACTGGTGCGAGTTTTAGGTGGTGGCATTGTACCGGGATCAATCGTACTAATTGGCGGCCAACCTGGAATCGGAAAGTCCACACTCATGCTACAAGCGGCAGTGCGTGCCGATATCCGGGTGCTCTATGTATCGGGAGAAGAAAGTGAGGAGCAGATAAAAATGCGGGCTGATCGTATCGGTCCACCCCGCGAGGAATGTTATATCCTGACCGAAACCAATACCGAAAAAATTCTCAAGCACGCCAAAGACCTGCAGCCTGATTTTGTAGTAATTGATTCCATTCAAACCCTGAGTTCGCCTTTTCTGGAATCTACTCCCGGAAGTATCACCCAGGTGCGGGAGACTGCCGGAGAGATGCAGCGTTTTGCCAAGGAAACGGGCATTCCGGTATTTTTGATTGGCCATATCAATAAAGAGGGATCCATTGCCGGACCAAAGTTATTGGAGCACATTGTTGACACGGTTCTTCAATTTGAAGGGGATCGACATTATTCCTACCGCATTCTCCGAACATTGAAAAACCGATTTGGCTCAACCGATGAAATGGGAATTTATGAGATGCAGGCCGATGGCTTACGCGAAGTTTCCAATCCATCCGAATTATTGTTGGCTCAAAAAGACGAAGATCTGAGTGGCAGTGCAGTCGGAGCCACGATGGAAGGTATGCGCCCCATGCTCATCGAAACACAGGGATTGGTTAGTTCGGCAGTTTATGGCAACCCACAACGAACCGCCACCGGTTTTGATCTCCGCCGTATGGGGATGCTCCTGGCTGTTTTGGAAAAACGCTGTCAGCTTCCCTTTGCGCAAAATGATGTATTCCTGAATATCGCAGGAGGCATCCGTGTCTCGGATCCCGCTATTGATATGGCTGTAGTTTGTGCTTTGATATCCTCTCTGCACGACATCCCTGTGCCCCATAGTTACTGTTTTGCCGGAGAGATCGGACTGAGCGGCGAGATCCGTGCAGTCACCCGCGCAGAGCAGCGCATCCAGGAAGCAGATCGTCTCGGGTTCTCCCGTATTTTCATCTCCAAATACAATGCTAAGGGCCTCGACGTTTCGCGCTATAAAATCCGAATTTCAATGGTGAGCCGACTGGAAGAATTATTGGATGAGGTGTTTGGGTTGTAGGGCCCGATGGTTAGGGGGGGGGGCAGTGGTCCAGTGGTCCTGTGGTCCTGTGGTCCTGTGAGTTAGTGAGTTAGTGAGTTAGTGAGTTAGTGGGACTTCATTCAAAATTCAAACTTATTAATTCTTCAATGGTACAGGCGAACCAAATGACCAATCTTGTTCTACATACGGATTTCTACCAAAGGCCTGATGTCGTGCAGATTAGCAGGGAGTTATTGGGGAAGTTTCTGGTGACCGACATGGAAGGCGGCTTGACAGCGGGTAAAATAGTGGAAGTCGAAGCCTACCGGGCACCGGATGATAAGGCCTGTCATGCCTATCAAAATAAACGAACTCCCAGAACGGAGGTTATGTTTATGCCGGGAGGGTATTCCTATGTTTATCTTTGTTATGGAATTCACCACCTGTTTAATGTCGTGACCGGAACGGAGGGAAGTGCCAGTGCTGTGTTGATCCGGGCAGTAGAGCCGGTTGATGGCATCCCACTTATGATGAAACGGCGGGGATTCCAGGTTGAAAAACCACAATTAACAGCCGGGCCAGGCGTTATGACTCAGGCATTGGGTATTACAACCAAAGCGAATGCACATTGTCTCTTTAGTGGAAACGCCCGGATCTGGATTGAAGATCGGGGAAAAAATATAAAGGAATCTGAAATACTTGCCAGTCCCAGAGTGGGCGTTGCTTATGCAACGGAGTGTGCACATTGGCCTTGGCGCTTTCGCATCAAAGGCAATCCCTGGTGTAGTAAAGCAGAAACGAAATACAAATTTTAATGTTGAATTCAAGATGTGTCTCCTTTTTTTATCTAATTCCGGTTTTGCTCCTTTTTTGCCTTTCGGCGAAAGCCCAGGATGAAGCGTTGAAATATGATGATCGTGTTTATGTGGACAATATTCATTCCGTACAGTTTTTTGTCAGTGGTTTGGTATTGAGCAATCCGATCATTAATCTCCGGGCAAATACCCAGTTGTATTTTACATTTGATGATCTCGATGATCAGGTGAAAACCTACACTTATAGCTTTGTGCACTGCAATGCAGATTGGACACCCTCCAATCTGACCGAAACGGAATATATCAATGGGTTTACGGAAAGTTATATTGATCAGTATGAATACTCCATAGGTACGGCCACCCCCTTTGTACACTATTACCTCAGTTTTCCGAATCGGGATTTTGATTTTAATATTTCCGGCAATTATTTGTTGAAGGTATATGAGGATGAGAATGAAAAAAGGTTGGTCATTACCCGCCGGTTCATGGTTGTGGAGCCTATTATGGTCGTTGCTCCCCAAATGGTCAGAACGGCGATGGTCAGTAAGTCAGATTCTCATCAGGAGTTAGATTTTGCCGTATTTTTTCCGGATGTTGATGTACGGTCTCCACAGGCGGAAATTAAAGCGACTGTATTGCAAAATGGCCGTTGGGATAATGCTATTCAAGGCATTGAGCCCCGGTTTGCCCGTCAAAAGGAACTATTTTTTGATTATCAGGATAAAATCGTTTTTGAGGCAGGAAAAGAATTTCGCTGGGCAGATTTGCGCTCATTTAAATATCCGGATGACCTGATTTATACAGTAGAGCTCTACGAGGATGGGTATGACGTTACCCTCATTACCGATGAAAAACGCTTACGTTCCTATTATCTGGACATTTCGGATATCAACGGTCGCTTTGTGATTGGTACGAGCGATTTCAGGGACAGGGACCTCCAATCAGATTATGCCAACGTGCTCTTTTCGCTGCAGAGTTCCACAGAATATTATGAATCTGATGTTTATTTGTACGGGGCTATGACTGAATGGCGCTTGCAGCCCAGATTTAAGATGGTCTATAACCGGCAAAAGGAAGTATATCTAACAGAAGTTTTATTAAAACAGGGATTCTATGATTACGAATATGTGATTGTAGGCAAAGATGGAAAACCTGATATATCGGAAACAGAAGGAAGCTGGTTTGAGGCTAATAATGAATATACTATTTTGATTTATTACCGACCTTTTGGTGGAAGGTATGATCGATTGGTCGCCAGTAAAACAATAACGTCGAGATCCTGATGCACATGGATCTGTTTTGAAAAAATGCTCCAAACTGGCTTTTCTGGTCATTTATCTGCCACAGACAAAGGTTGATATAAAAAATTCGCTGATCCCTGGTCGGTGTATTACTATTGTATGCGGTTTATAGCTGTCCACATCAGCTTTTACCCGAATCACCCAAAACGCAATTTGTTATGCGATTGAAAGCTATTTTCTACACGTTTGTACTCACCATTGTAAGTATGCCACTCCTGGCTCAGCAAGGGCCATGGGATTTAAGAAAATGTATCGAATACGCCCGAGAGAATAATTTGAACCTGGAGCGTGCCGAATATTTTCTGGAGGATGCAGCTCTTGTTAATCAGCGCAACCGCCTGAGTCGATTGCCCTCTCTAAATGGTCAGACTTCCGTTGGTGCTCAATTTGGATATACCATTGATCCGACTACCAACACCTTCCGCTCCCAGTCTATCGGGTATAATAGTTTTTCGCTGAATGCAGGGATGACCCTGTATGATGGCGGAAGAATTAACCATACAGTCAAACAGGGGGAAGCCTCCCTGGAAGCAGCGCGCTATGATGTTGATGCTGCCTTTAATGACCTTAGCCTGCAAATCGCATCGGCTTATCTCCAGATTTTATTGGGTGATGAGCAAATGTCTGCTGCTAAGAAGCGGCTTAATTTAGCCCAATTGCAACTGGAGCAAACTGATAAACTGATTAAGGCGGGATCGTTGCCGGAAAATGACCGCCTCGATATTCTGGCGCAGGTCGCTCTCAACGAACAAACCCTGATCCAGGCAGAGAATGCACGGGCAAGTGCCTTGCTCTCCCTGCGTCAATTGCTCCAAATGGACTTAGGACAGCCACTGGAGATCGTACGTCCGAATGTAGTTGTTCCGGAAAAAGCAGCGGTTGAAACATTTAATGCCACCGAGGTTTACCTGGCCGCATTAAACACCCAACCGCAAATAAAAGCAGATGAGTACCGAATGGAGGCAGCCGAAGAAGGCGTTGGCATTGCCCGCTCCCTGGGAATCCCATCCTTAAATATTTTTGGAAATATGAGTACCAACTGGTCGAGTCTTGGCTCTCGGTTAACTGGTGAGGAATCAGTAGTCTTTGTGCCTGTTGATGTTAAGTTTCCTGACGGTACAGAAACCTCATTAGAGTTGGGGCAGCCTTTCCCCGTTCGGGAGGATAGTCCTTATGGAACCCAGTTGCGTGATAATTTTGGTCAAAACCTCGGTGTAAGCCTTAATATCCCGATTTACAATGCATCCAATGCCAGCATTTCGAAGCAACGGGCAGAAATTGCCGTATTGAATGCCCGGGTTACCGCAGATTTAAACAAGCAATTGTTGATGTCGGATGTGCAGCGGGCTGTAAATGATGTAACAGCTGCAGAACGCACCTATGCTGCTGCGCAACGTTCATTCGAGGCTGCATCAGCTTCCTTAGCCAATGCACAGAAGCGATTTGACCTTGGTGCGATCAATACCTTCGAGCTTACCACTGCGCAGAATAATAATGATCAGTCAGAGATTGAGCTGATCCGCTCCAAATATCAATATTTGTTCAACTTGAAAATCCTGGATTTTTACCTGGGAAGAGAGCTGACAATCGATTAATTTTTTCACGTGTTTCGGCTTTGACATTCGAAAATCCACCAACTTAGAATTAGTATAATGGCACAGAAAAAGAAAAGAAATATCTGGTTATTCGTTTTACTGGGTGTTGTTGCAGTACTGATTGCAGTCGCTGTGATCCAGGCCAAAAACCGGGAAACCGGTACAAAAGTCTCTGCAGAGGAAGCTAAAACCAGAACCATTGTTCAGCGGGTGTCGGCAAGCGGCAAAATTTTTCCGGTGACAGAGGTTAAAATAACTTCCGATGTTTCGGGAGAGGTTGTTGAACTTTTTGTAGAAGAAGGCGATTCAGTGAAACTTAACCAGGTGCTGGCTAAAGTTGATCCCGATGCTTATGAGTCACAGGTAGAGCGCGGAGAAGCTACTGTCAATAATGCCCGGGCAAATCAGGCAAATGCTATGGCCCAGGTCGAGAGTTTCACAGCACAAAAAGAACAGATTCAGGCTCAACTGACAAATGCCACCGATATCTTTAACCGCAACAAGAAACTGTTTAGCGAGGGTGTTATTTCTCAGGCAGATTTTGATCTGGCAAAATCCAATATGGAGTCTTTGCAGGCAAACCTGCGTTCGGCGGAAGCCAGTATTCGCTCAGCGCAACAAAGTGCAAAAGCTGCTGAATATACAGTGAGCAGTACACAAGCTACCCTGAAAGAATTGCGTACCAATCTGAAGCGTACCACACTTTACTCTCCAATCGAAGGAGTTGTTTCCAGCCTGTCAATTGAAAAAGGAGAGCGGGTTGTGGGTACTATCCAGATGAGTGGTACAGAACTCATGCGTATTGCCGACCTCAATGCCATGGAGGTGCAGGTAGAAGTTAGCGAAAATGATATTCCGAGTGTAGCACTGGGTAACCAGGTAGATATCGAGGTTGATGCCTATGTAGGGCGGGTATTTAAAGGTACGGTGAGTCAAATTGCCAACTCTGCCAGTAATACGACAGGGGCTGCGGCTGCGGTATCCCTTGTAACCGACCAGGTGACCAATTTTATTGTTACGATCAATATTAATCCATCCTCTTATAATGACTTGATTACAGCACAAAAACCATTTCCATTCCGTCCGGGTATGTCGGCCTCCGTGGAGATTTATACTCAGACCGTTGATGGAGTGATGAGTGTTCCGATCCAGGCTGTCGGTACCCGGGAACGGGACGACGTGGAAGGTACAGCAAGCGCATTAAACGACGATATTGATGAGGTTGTCTTCCTGGTCTCTGGTGATACAGTGCGCCAGGTCGTAGTAACCACAGGCGTTCAGGATGATGATTATATTCAAATATTATCCGGACTTTCCGGTGGAGAGCAGGTTGTAACAGGACCATATGATGCTGTTTCCCGCAACCTGGAGATGGGAAGTGAAGTAAATGTGGTTGATAAAGAAGACCTATATAAGAAGGATTAAAAAAAGCAGATACCTGTTTTTTTTAGTGGACGGGATGTAGTCAGCCAGGGCGTGTGCTGATTTCATCCCGTCTTTCGTTAGGCAAATTCCGAAGTTTCATTACTTTTAGGAATATAGTTTCTGAAGATTAAAAATGATCTTTGGACAAATATTCACACGGATGTCTAATTGGCAAAACACCTTTCATTCCCTGACCATTAAAGCCTTTTGTGTTTTATGGGCAGTGTGGATTCTTATTGAATACCTCTCCTATCACCCGTATTTTGTAAATGCTATTGTCAACCATCCCTATACTGGGCTTTTACTGAAGATTGGATTGATTATCGGGGCATTTACGGGGTATTTTGAATACAAAAGAAGAAAATCACCCAAAAAAAATCTTGAAATTAAATATCGGGGTGTCGTTTTATTTGCATTAACGATGGCCTTTGCGCTCTTGATTTTAACTGCATATATCCCGCTTCAGGGAAAGATGGCAACAGTTGATCTGGGAACCCGATTAGGATATTTTGTGGTCTTTGTTTCCATTCTGCTGGTTGCCATGTTTTTTATATTCCTGTGCGCCTATGGTTTGGGAAAAATCATACTTGATCGATTACCCCTTAGCTACGGTCCGGAATTACCTGTTCTTTCTATTGCTCTTGGATTTAGTGTATTGGGCTTTTTGTTGTTGCTCCTCGCCATGGCCGGGCTTATGCAACCAATAATTATCTGGATTCTTATTGGAGGGATTTTTGCCTTGGGAATACGGCAAAATGCCCAATTTGCCTTTTCGGTATTTCTTAAACCACAGGTAGTCAAGCTGCAATCTGTATGGTCAATTCCGGTATTATTTATCGTTCTGCTGCTAAGTGCGACCTATCTCATATCAGCTGTTAAAGCGTATCCGGTAGGGTATGATGGCACCATGCTTTACCTCAACCAAGCCAACCTGATTAGTGATTATGGGGGCCTGCCAGAGGGGGGAGATGCTTTTAACTGGGCGTTGATCATGAGCCTGGGCCAGATTCTTTTTGGACAGCCAACGATTTCCATTCTGTTGTCTCATCTAATGGGTCTAGCCTGTTTTTTCGGGATATTTTTTGTTGCCAGAAAATGGCTGTCGGCTCCTTACGCCTTGCTCGCAGCTGCCATTCCTTATATGTCCCAATATTTTGGGTTTCACACGATGTCGGATGAGAAGACGGATTTGGCTTTCCTGTTTTTTGGAATCGCCAGTTTCTTATTCTTGTTTCCGCAAGAGGAGAAAGAGGGGGGAACCTTTAAAAAGATACCGATTAGTTTGATTAGTTGGGGCCTGGCGGGTTGGGTCGCCGGTTATGCTTTTGGCATAAAATACACGGGTTTATTGCTGTTGATTTCACTCGGCTCCATTGCCTTTTTCCGAAAGGGAAAAGAGTGGGCTGTGTTGGGATACTTTCTGTTGGCCCTGGGTGGGCTGTTTTTGTTAGGTGTGTATCGATTGGCCTATCTTCCATTGTCTCCAAATCAGGCGCATATTTTAGGTGCTATTTTGGCTGTGGGTGGGGTTGTTTCTATGGGTGCCTTTCGGCGAAAGCCAGCACAGTTAAAAAGTAATATTATCGCTGTCGGATTTATGTTACTGATGGCTGTAGTCTGTTATGCTCCCTGGGCAGGCAGGAATATCTCGCAAAGAATTGGTTTTAACCTGATGGAAATGAGTGCCTCCAGGGATTTAGGGCCTGACATTGTTTTTCAGCCTGCAGGAGTGGCCGATGATGTGGTTGATTCGCTGCAATTATTATTTCCAAGGCATTGGGAAAAACTGCGTGCGCGACAGGAGGGGGGGGACTCAACTGATTTTTTTAATGATGTACGGGATTCTACAGCAGTCAGAGGCGTAAACAATTTTACCGGGCCTAAAGAAGCAGAACCTTTGTATGATCAGGGCGTATATGAAGAAATTATGAGGTACCTGGGGTATGAAGATGGTGTGTTGTTGTACACATCTATCCCCTATGACATGACCACAAACGCAAATTTTGTAGGGGGAAATCCGAGGTATCTGGATATAGGTTTTTTATTCCTGGCCATTTTACCACTGTTATTGATGGGGATCCCTGGAATAAAGAGAAGCTGGCTAATAAACCTGCTTTTGATTCCGACGATGCTTGCCTGGGTTGCCAGCAACTATTTTGCTCAATATAGCAAAGGGGGGATTCCAAATGCTGCCGATATTCTGGCAGATCGGGAAGGGCAGTTTGCTGCCCAGCCCGGAGGCGCCGGGTCCTTTTTCTGGCATATTTATGAGTTTTTACTCAACGGTTTCCTCCAACTCATGGAAGCCTTGTCTGGCGTTTTTGCTTTGGGTGTCGCCATGCCTTTTGCTGCTGGATTTTTCTTGCTTTTGCTTCTATTTCTGGGGGTTTACCTGCTCTTCCGTCAGCGTTTAAAAGAGCTGGATGATTCTTTTAAAACTTTTGCCGTATTCTTAATGATTTATGGCTTTTCCTGGCTGATTTTGGGTAATGCAATTGTTTGGTATGGATTTGTATTTTGGACCTTGCTGCCCATTTTGATCGTCTATTTTGTCCTACACCCCGAAAAATTTATGGGGCCTTTGAATAGCACTTTTTCCCGCGTGTTTTTATCTGGTACAGTAGCTTTGTTTTTATTTGGTGGCACACTGGTCTCGCTAACAAGTCCTTATCTGGGGCGTACGGCTGATTTATTGTTTCCTTGGCAGATGGTTGACTTTGCTACCAATCCGAATACCACCTCCAAGCAGGTACTTCGCAATTACAATCCATTTTTTGACAAGGCGCTGACTGCCTTAAACAGTGACGTATCCGAGAAGATTTATAGCGTGAATACCTATCTTAGATACCACATAAAAGAGAATGACCAGCGGGTTTACAACGATGTGGTTCTGGCTCGTTTTGGTGAAATTACGGCGAGAACAGGTAATGACGAAGCGTTTATAGATGTCTTGAAAGAAAACGGATATAAATATATCTTGTACGATCTGGGAACTCCGGCAGTAGATCAAACGCCTGAAAAAACGCTGGCCGAAAAGTGTGGAAGGTTGGTAAATTTGTTCATCCAATCCGACAAGTTAGAATTGGTTGTTACAGATAACTATGTAATCGACAATGAAAACGGAGATAAATGGGTGACTCTTCCAACCGGTGAAAAATTCCGGGGGCGGGGCGACCTGGTTGGGCAGGTAATTACTCCGGGGAGTTTTGCCTTGTATAAAATTAAGTAGCAAATCGTATGGCTAAGCTGTTTGATATCCGCATATTAATACCGGCATATAATGAGGCTACGGTAATTGGCGCTGTTATTGCCGGACTACAGGGTGCAGGCTTCGCGCATATACTTGTTATTGATGATGGTAGTACAGATAATACAGCAACTGCAGCAAAAGCAATGGGCGCTCAGGTTATCCGACATGCCACTAACAGAGGCGCCGGAGCAGCCATTCAAACCGGATTGATGACAGCAAAGCGTAAAAAATGGCCGTTAGTAGCACTAATGGATGCGGATGGGCAGCATCATGCAGAGGATATTGTGGTTATGAAAGATGCTATGGATGCAAGTGGGTATGACTTGGTCATTGGAAGCCGGTTTCTGCATTTAGAAAATGAGATTCCGGGAAGCCGAATCTTTTTTAATCGGGTAGGGAATATGATGACCAACCTGATGTGTAAAAATAAATACACAGATTCTCAATCAGGTTTGCGCCTGTTGAATCAGTATGCCATCGAAAAACTGGAATTACATATCGATGGTTTTGGATACTGTAGTGAAATGATCCATCAGGCAGAAAAACGGGGACTCACTATCGGGGAAGCACCTACGCGTGTTCTTTATTCGAAGTACTCATTAAACAAAGGACAGGATTTTGAGGTAGGGATCACTACAGCGATCAGCTTTATATGGAAAATCTTGTTTGGTAAACAACACTGAACATAAAGGGCAGTTAAAAAAAGTATTATGGAATTAAGGCTGTTTCAGATTTTGGTCCCGCTTTTGGCCGTTATTTTTGTGATAAGCCAGACTGCCCGGCATTTTAAAGGGAAGACCACCCTTTTTGAAACGATTGTAATCAACCTCTTTTGGATAGGGGTAGCAGTTTTTGCGCTCATACCGGATGTTATCTCCAACTTCATAGCAGATGCTTTTGGAATCAAAAGCAACATCAACGCCATCTTATTTTTAAGCATTGGATTTATCCTGTTTTTTCAGTTCAGGCTTTATAATATGATCAAGGAACAGGAAAAAGCCATTACGACCCTGACTCAGGAACTGGCACTTCGGGATTTTGAAAAAAAGGAGTAACCCTGCCCATGCGCATTCTTTTTGTCCTGGAACACTATTACCCCTATATCGGTGGCGCGGAGAAACTTTTTCGTGATCTCGCAGAAGGATTGGCTGCGACCGGCCGGGAGGTACACGTAATCACCACACGGTTTGATAAAAAATTACCGGCCCGGGAAATCATTAATGGCGTAAAAGTGCGCCGTATTCATTGTTACAGCCGCTACCTCTTTACTTTTTTAAGCTTACCATCGGTCATTCGACAGGCCCGAAAATGTGATCTGGTGCATACTACCACATACAATGCGGCGCTACCGGCCTGGTTGGGCGCTCGGATTACTCGAAAACCAGTAGTGGTTACCTTTCACGAGCTTTGGGGAAAGCTTTGGTTTCGATTACCCTTTGTTTCCTTTTTCGCCAAAAATGCTTTTTATCTGTATGAACAGTTGATTTCAAAGCTCCCCTTTGATCATTTTGTGGCGGTATCGGATTTTACTAAAGATGCACTGGTCAAAAGTGGTATCCATCCTGGAAAGGTAACACGTATATACAATGGACTGGATTATGGCCAATTTGAATCTTACTCGCATCAGCCATCAACTCATTTTCAGGTTGCTTTTTACGGCCGACTGGGCATTTCAAAGGGATTGGACTTGTTGTTGCCTGCTGCCCGGCAATTTTTTCAGAGATACCCGGAATGCAAGCTTGTGTTGATTCTCCCGAGAAAGCCAAGTGGGATTTTCAACCGGGTTAATCGGTTAATCCAGGACTTACAAATCGAAAAAAATCTGCAATTACGGCATGAGTTAAGTAAGAAAGATTTGTACGAGACTATTTGTGGGTCTTCGGCAGTGGTTATTCCTTCCTATAGTGAAGGATTTTGCTTCGTTGCCGCTGAAGCAGTTGCGCTCGGAGTGCCGATTATTTCTTCCGGCCAGGGAGCATTAAAAGAAGTAGTTAGCGGACAGGTCGTAACATGTAGGGAGCAGACCGTTGAGGGAGTCTATCAGGGGTTATGTGAGGCCAGAGCAGGGCAGTGGATGCCGATTGAAACAAGGATGTTTCCACTTAAAGAGGCCGTTGAGGCTTATCAGAGACTGTACCAAAATCTGTTTTAAACGAGCTTAAAGTAAAAAAGCTCCTCTGAGTATTAATCAGAGAAGCTTTTAGTTCTATTAGCAAGAAGCAATTATTAGTTGCCGCCTTGAGAATCTTTAATTTGCTGAAATTGAACATCGCCAACAACACCGCGAATATCTGCTTTCAGAAGTTTAAGTTGAACGCGGAAAGCTTCAGGAGTAGTGATGCTATCCCAATCGTAATTAGCTGATAAAGCTGCGATTTGGTCCATTTGACCTTGAGTAAGAGTCGTCCAGCCGTTAAGCTTTTCAATGATTTTTTGAGTTGGATCTGGAGCTACAGTAGTGGTTGCAGATGCAGATACTTCCGTTGTGTACATTACACAAGCCGCCATAAGCGCGAAAGCAAGTAAGATCTTTTTCATGCGAGGTGGATTAAATTTGTTTATTAAAAAGGCATTTCCCTGTAAAATTACATTTTTTTTTGTTACCTGCAATGTTTGACCAAACCAAAAATTGCAGGGATAAAAATGGCTTCTCCGTCTGAATAACAAATATTGGTGTTCAATTTTGCTTCTCCGGAGCTTAAAATGTCAAATTCTTGTGGAGGGAAAAAGGATGGAAGGGTCTGCACCGAGAGCCCTTTAGGTGGTAGATTACTTATAAATACCTGTCTCAGTCGTTCAGGCAAACTGCTGAATTTCTCGTTTTCCTGTTTAAAATGGGCCCGAATTTGGTCTGATACTTCAATGCAATACATGGTACCCGATGTCCCTAAAAGCGTTTGGATCGTTTGCCGAAAGGCAGGTAGGTGTTGGTCCAGGATCTGGTGCAATACCCCACGCATATAAATATTTGCAGGGCCGATTTTTTTTGAAATGAACCGGGCCTGCGCTGTATCGGTTACATCCAGGATGTCAAATTCCAGATTTTCAATCTGATGATTCTCCCGGGCAACTTTAATGGCCTCAGCCGAAACATCTACCCCCAAAACGCGGGGATAATGGTTAAGTAAAAATACAGATTGAGTTCCGGTTCCACATCCAATATCAATGATCGGCAAATCTGGGTTTAAGGACTTTGCAAACAGCTGATAATCGAGTGCAATGGCTTGATCAACAGGTACATCCCAAAGTGCTTTATTCTTTCCGGATCCATAAGTTCGGACATAATACTGATCCCAATTTTTGCCGTACATAAGCTTTAGGCTTGGAGTTCTTCGGGCGTTTTGGAACAAGCCTTTTCAATTAAATGAACAGCCGGGTGCCCAATAAGATATCGATACTTTTCTATCATATCCGGATTTCGAAGTACCTCAATGGCATCAATATATTTCTGATGGTTTGTAAAGAAATCTCCAGCGAGAATCAAATGGATTAGAGAATAAGCCGTTTCGAATTTTTTGAAACTATAATTTCCAACTGATTTATCAATGCCCGAAAAGTTGATGGATGCCGGATCATAAAAGGTGGTAACCAATTTCTCTACCAGGCGATAAGCTCCGGCAATATCGTCATAAGCTGCGTCCATTACAGATAGACTGCCTGTCTTCAGGAAATGACTGATTCCATTTCCAACCAATTGACCACTTTTCAAAGCGAGGTAGATACCACTGGAGAAAATAGGATCGATAAACCCGCCGGCATCTCCAACCATAGCGTGTTTGGTACTATATTTATTGGAAGAGTAGTAGGAGAAATCACCATTCGCAGCTATCGGATTGGCCATCTCCGCCCCATTCAATACTGCCGAAACCTCGGGAGAGGTGGCGATTTCCTGCAGGTACAGCGCCAGTTGCCAGTCTTTGTGTTCTTTGGAAAGGATTTTTCTTTGGGCAATACTGTACTCCATATTGAGGGCCACCCCGACACTGAACCTGTTTTCCTCAATCGGAATCATCCAAATCCAGCCTAATTTTTCGCCAACTAAATGTACAATCTCAATATTGCTTTCGGCCAGACTTTCATTCGGCTTTACATTTACCCAATGCGTGGATAAGGCGACCCGTTTATTTAAGGTGGTAAAAGATTCTTTACAGTTTAACTGCCGGGCTAACAAGGTATCCTGTCCGGAAGCATCAATGGTAAAACGGGTTTTGAAAATGAACTCTTTCCCGTCCTTGTCCTCTGCATAAACAATCGAGTGATCCGGAGCGCTATCAAAATCGACCCGCATTACCCTGATTTCTTCCTTCACATCTGCACCATGCGCACTACTATTATTTAACAGAATCTGGTCAAACTCTGCCCGGTGTACGTGAAAAGACAAATAGCTGTCGTCGTCAATTACATCCTTAAAACACCATTTGGAATACTGTGTGCCATCGATATTGGAAAATTTTACACCCGGTTTCGGAGCAAATTTTGCCTTCATCGTTTCCAGTATCCCTAAATCCTTGAAAACATGGTAACAAAAAGGGAGCAATGATTCGCCTACATGCGGACGAGGAAACTTTGCCTTTTCAAGTACCAGAACTTCATGGCCCAAATCGGCCAGCGTAGTTGCGATGGTAGATCCTGCCGGGCCACCTCCGATAATTATACAGTCGTAAAATTTGTTTTCCATGTCAAGGATTATATTTTGATGTTTCTGCTTTTGCAAAAATAGTAGAATTAGTTTTGAATTAATTCATCCCCATGTGCCGGGCTGTAATATTTCTCAACACCTCTGAGGTGCCAGAATATATCGTACTACCAACAGCATCCCGTAATATTTGTTCCACATCACTATTCTCCCGAAATGCCTTCCCGGCGAATAATTGGTTTAACTGTATGGCAAAGTCTTTGTAAGTCTCACTAACCGCCAATTTGCAAAGTGCTGCATCATACCCTACAGGCTTTTTTTGATCCAGTTTCCAGGCTGCTTTATAAGTCAGGAGCCGGGCACTATCAATGCGTACTTGTAAATTGGCAAGCGGATGCGATACGGCCTGGTAAGCGCTGATTGATTTGCCGCCCGACTTACGCTCTTTCGCAAATTTTACGGCTTTTTTCATCATCCGATCCATCGCACCGATATGCAGTGCACCCAGGCAGATGCGCTCCCATTCCATGGAGTGGTTGAAAATCATGCCACCTGCTCCGACACGTCCGAGTAAGGCTTCTTCATCGACTGCGGTATTTGTAAACCGGATTTCACCCATTTGACAGGTTCGGACACCCATCTTTTCGACCTTTTCGCTGGCTTCAAAATCATGTTTCCCCTTCTCGGAAAGAAAAGCCGAAATGCCTCCAAAAAAACCTTTGGATGCGTCGGTCAAATGGTAGCTCAGAACGAGGTCTGCAACCGGCCCATTCGAACAAAAATTCTTGTGTCCGTTTAGAATATATCCACCTTCAATAGCTTCCGCAACCGAAGCCAGATTAAAGGCATCCGATCCGGCAGTGGGTTCGGTCATGGCATTGGTAGCAATCCAGCTCCCATCGCATAAGCTTGGCAAAAGACGCTGTTTTTGGGATTCGCTCCCGTAGAGCCAGATTGGAATAACACAAGCCAGCAGATGCGCTGCGAGTGAAAAATTCATGCCGCTGTCGGTACTTCCATATCCCAAAGCTTCCAGTGCAATGACTGTTGATACCGCATCGAGTCCGCGGCCACCATAAGAGGCAGGAATCGTTAAACCAGGGATGCCAAGGTCGCCACTTTTGGTCCAAATAGACCGATCAAAATAGTGATCTACATCACGTTGTGCCGCCCCAGGTGTCATTACTTCCTGACCAAAACCCCTGATTTCCTCCTGTAAGGCTTTTTGGGCTTCAGTCATTGAAAAATCATACATCTGCCATTTTTTTTAAGGCCTGGTAATCAATTTTATGTGTAGAGGTTTTGGGGAGCGCTTCCAAAAAGAGAAATTTATCCGGAAGCATATAAATGGGTAAGTAATTCAGGCAAAAAGCTTTTAGCTCCTGTCCATTGGG
This sequence comes from Saprospiraceae bacterium, assembly GCA_020437105.1. Lineage (GTDB taxonomy): Bacteria > Bacteroidota > Bacteroidia > Chitinophagales > Saprospiraceae > JAAEZH01. The sequence continues at coordinate 13,426 of JAGQWR010000035.1, read as the reverse complement.
GAGTTCTTTTGGGTTTGTGGTACTCAGGTAAGCATAGACCACTACTTCTTCAGACGCGTTTAGGAGGGAAATAGCGCCTGCTTCAACAATAGCTGAATGTCTGGAGAGTGCTGCTTCGATCTCTCCCAGTTCTATCCGGTAGCCCCGTCTTTTGACCATTCGATCCCGACGGCCGGAGTAAACAAAATCGCCTGCCTCATTTACCTGGACGAGGTCTCCTGTTTTGTACCAGGTTTGCCCTTCGGAATCCTGGAAAAAGGATTGGGCGGTGCGATCAGGCAGGTTTAAATACCCGGCTGCAACAGATAGCCCGGCTACGATCAGTTCTCCACTTAATCCGGGGTGGGGTTCTATTATTTCATCCTCCCATAGTTTGCACTGAACATGGGTACAGCTTTTTCCGATCGGGAAAGGCTCCAGTTGATCCGGTGCAATTTGGTCTGGAATCGGATGCCAGGTAACTACATTTGTCTCGGTTGGTCCGTAAAGGTTAAAGAATTTCGCTTGTGGCCATTGTTCTTTCAATTCCCGAAGGGGCGCAACCGGAAAAACTTCTCCCGCAAAATGTACAATCCGGAGGGCACTGTGGTCATAGCGTTCGATCCGTCCATACGAGCGTATTAGGCGAAGTAAAGTCGGCGTGGCATATAACACCGAGATTTTATGCTCCCCAATCAAGGAGGAAAGGAGTAGGGGGTTCTTACTCGCCTTCTGGTCAAATAAAACGATAGAAGCACCCGACTTCAGGCCTACAAACAAGTCGTAAATAGAGAGGTCAAAATGGAAAGGTGCAATAGACGAAAAAACGTCGGTTTCATTTGTAGGAAAACATTCCAGACACCAATCCACAAAACTCAGGGCATTTTGGTGTGTAATCAAAACCCCCTTTGGTTTACCGGTAGATCCCGAAGTATAGAGCATGTAGGCCAGATCATCCGGTACAGTTAGATCGGGTGCATTTTCGTATTCGCAAAGCAACAAATGCAAAGAAAGTTCTTCAAGTGGTATTTGCTTTGTAATATGCGGGAAGGCCTCCTGAAAAGGGGCTAAAAGTGCATCTGAAATCAAAATGGCTGATGCCTGGCAATCTTCAAAAATGAAGGCATTCCGGGAGGCAGGCGCTTCAGCGTCGGAGGGAATGTAAGCCGATTCAATACTTAGTGTCGAAAGAATTGCAATGACACTTTCAGCTGATTTAGGAATGAGAATACCAATCCGCCGACCCTTTGCCAGTCCATGGTTTTTTAAGTGAATACAAAGATTGGTACAGCTGTCGGCCAACTCAGCATACGTCAATTCCAGTCCATTAGGATCTGTAATTGCTGAGTTGGCCGGAAAGCGTTCAGCGCTATTGGCCAGTATTTCATGGAGTCTTTGCACTAGGCTAATTTTCCTTTTACAAACTCTTCAATAAGATCAAGTGAATTGAGATTATCCTGATCCACTTCATGTGGTTGGAATTGAAATTTAAAGGTCGTCTCCAGAAATTCTACCAACTGTAAAGCGGAAATAGAGTCAATGATACCACTACTTAATAGTGGCGTATCGTTGCCGATAGGGCCTGTTTCACTTTCATTTACAAAGGATGCCAGGATGAAGGTTTTTACCTCCTCTTTTATATTTTCCATGTCTAAGGATTTAAATAGGTCAGTTATACTGCATTCAACCCAGCAAACATATCTGTTTTGGACGAAATTTTCGAATGATTCCGGATTAACTTCTCGAAGTGAAAAAGGTGATTTGTACCTTGTGGCGGATACCTTGAAAATATTTTTGGCCGGTAAAGGCTGAATTTTAGATATTCTGACATTTGCGTGTGTAAGCAAAGCGAAGTAGATTCTGTTTAAGAAGAAAAACCAGGAACCTGTAATGAGCCACAAAGGGTTAGAAAATTTGGATGCCAGAGAAAAGGGATATTTCCAATTCTGGGTTACCCTGGTACAGAATGTCCGGCAGTATAAGTTTTTTCTGAAACAATTGATCCGGGTTAACATTTTAGTAGGGTTTAAGAAATCGTTTATTGGCATACTCTGGCTTTTTATCCTTCCAATTATAGCTGTACTGATATGGGGGCTCCTGCATGGAGCTGGAATCATCGCTCCGGGTGAAACAGATATTCCATATCCGGCTTATGTATTGCTCAGTACCTCTATTTGGGGTTTCTTTATAGAAATTTACCGTTCTGTGAGTAAGGTCATAGCCAGTAATGGGAAGATTATGATCATGAAGAAGTTTCCGCATGAGGTCCTTGTTTTAGAATTGGTCATCGTACATCTAATCCTTTTTATCATTCCACTCATTGTGAATGTTGTTGCCTTGCTGTTTTTTGGCATCAAGTTTACCTGGTTGAGTTTGTTATTCCCGTTAACCCTGATTCCGCTTTTATTGCTGGGTATTTCCATCGGATTATTTGTATCCCTGCTGCGGGTTGTGGCGGTGGATATTAGTTCAGTTATTGATGAGATGATGCGTTTCCTGATGTATCTGACTCCTATTGTTTATGCCCCCAAAGTGAGTTTGGGTTGGTTGTCTGATTTTGTAGAATATAATCCACTCACCTATTTAATTGGATTTAGCAGGGAAATCCTGACCACGGGCACCATTTTTGAACCGATGAAATATGCGGTGTGCTCCTTTTTTTGTGTGGTTTTTTTCTTGCTGTCCCTCCGGTTTTTTCTTCGGGCAGAATCCAGACTACTCGAACGATTAATTTCTAACTAAGCCTGTATGGAAACTAAAGGAAAAACCCCCATACTATCCATAGAACATGTCTATAAAAAATTCTGTACCGATATTCGGTATAATATGATTTATGGGATGGTTGACCTTGTTCGGTTTAATCAAAGCACCGGCCAACTTCGCAAGCGTGAATTTTGGGCACTCGATGACATTAATATAGATCTTTTCTCAGGCGAAATCGTTGGAGTAGTTGGGGCTAATGGCTCTGGAAAAACGACTCTCATGCGCATGATTTCGCAAATCTATCCTATTAATAAAGGAGCTATTTATGTAAAACCAGGGCTTAAGATCACTGCGATTTTTGCACTCCGAACCGGTATGCAGCAATTGTTTACAGGCCGGGAGAATATATATATCAAAGGGGCAATGTATGGAATGACCAAAGAGGAGATAGATGCTAAAATGGAGTTCATCTCAGATTTTTCCGAACTCGGAGATAAATTAGATCGGCCTTTTGGGAATTATTCTTCCGGGATGAAGGCCCGCCTGGCATACTCGATTGCTTTAGCTACGGATCCGAATATTTTTATCGTCGATGAAGCGCTTGCCGTTGGCGATTCGGTATTCAAAGCAAAGTGTTTTGACAACCTGAAAAGTTTTGTTCAACAGCCTGATAAGAGTGTTTTGTTTGTTTCCAACAATATCAAAAAAGTATTAAAAATCGCTACCAGAATTGTGGTGATGGATTTCGGCAAAATTATTCACCAAACAGATGACATTCAGGAAGGACTACTCTTTTATGTTCGAAATTGCCTGCGTGATCTGGATGAAGATCAAATTGAATTGCGCTTAAACCGAGTGACGGATTATGATATGTAGGGCCGCAAAGCGGCAGTTTGATAGTGGTTCAGTGAGTTAGTTTTTTTTGCTGTTGATCTAACTTCTTAACTTACTAACTTCCGAATTCTTAAGGCTTAATTTTTAATTCGATACTAACCCACTAACTCACAGGACCACAGGACCACAGGACCACAGGACCACAGGACCACTATCGAATTCTTAAGTCTTAATTTTGAATTTTTAATTCGATACTAACCCACTAACCAACTAACCAACTAACAGAACCACTGATCATAAACCACACATATCATTTTTGCTACTTCGCGATACCACGTACCGCCTCAAAAGCTATTTCTAAAGTGTTGGTAGAAGAACTGGGGAGCGAAGAAGTATATCAGATGCATCTGGGCTATGAGGATTTTTTAAAAATAGCAAGCGAAGAAGAAAAGGGGTATTATAAATTTGCCTCCATCCGGAATCCCTTAGACTCTGTTGTAAGTGCCTATTTCAAAAAACGGGCTGACCATAATGGCCGCTTCTCCAGGGGGACCTTTAAAAAGGGAAAACCAATCGCTCCGGCGGCTTTAGCAGAGTATGATTTTATCGTAAACCAAGGCGCCGATTTTCCGACCTATTTTAAAGAATTTTTTAAAGATCCTTATCACCGGCCAAAGCACGAAGCTACTGTGCGGAATATGAATGCACTGATCCGGTTTGAAAACCTGCAGGCTGATTTTAATGAAATCATGGACCAGCTGGCTCTGCCACAACTTGAAATTCCAATCTTTAATAAAACAGCAGAAAGACGCCCGGATTTTCTGACCTACTATACCCCGGAAATCAAAGACCAGGCCATACGTTGTTTTAGTCCGATCATGGCAGATTGGGGGTATGACTTCCCACCACAATGGAAGGAATAAAAAGTCTATTCCTGTAAGCGTTTTTTCAATTGTTCATCCTGACTGAGAACCTTATATATGGCTTCGGCCAATAAGATATGTCCCTGTACGCCGGGATGCCGATCCCAGGGGCGAACAGTCACTTCTTCCCGAGGATACCCGGAATAGGCGTCTGCAATCTCATAACTGAAAAAGCCCAGTGTACGCATATATTCTGCGTAGCGAATTTGCTCCTGCTCAAAGGGCTCCTCTCCATACGACGGAATATAAATCCATATCGGAATGATCCCCTGCTCTTTGCAGGAATCGGCAATACGTTTCATCCCCCATTGCCATAATTGTTCCTGGTAAGGTCGAAGAAGTCTTTGTGTTTCATCATGCGACATCCCCGGTTCTATACCTGCCTGTGCTCCAATGGCAACTAATTCAGGATACTCATCCACGAGTTCATCCATATACAGGAGCGCAAATTTTCGAGCAGCCCGGCTCGCTTCATTTGGGTGTGCAGTATAGATTAATACATCCGGATGGAAAGGCGGGACGCGTTGTTCTGTAACAGCGACCTGCTGTGGTAAATGCGTTCCGGATATCCCGAAGTTTAAAATCTCTACCTGTTCGAAGAATGGCCAAAGTTTCTCTGAGTTGATCTTACGTTCCAATACGTTTTCATAAGTCTGGTCATTCTCTACACCTGAGCCCATTTCAATAGAGGTACCTAATAAAGCAATTCGAAGGGTATTCTGAGGTTTCTCCAATGGATACGATTTATCCCGCAATCCATATTCATTGGTTTCCAGTAAGGCCTCTTTAAATATGACAGAAGTATCTGGCTTCAGGCTTTTTTGGATCATACTTTTATACTCAATGACGAGACCTGTCGTATTTAGTTTATCCCAATCTTCGGGCTTTTGTTGGTTCAGGTCTGGTACATTAGATCCAATATCGTTGCCGGTCATTAAGGTTTCGTAATAGCCCCGGTACATGCGTTCCTGATCAGCCTTGTTTAGCTTGGTTTCCAGAATCGGACTAAGATCAAACTGGATTAGATCGCCTGCTTGTTTGCTTATTCGGGGAGTACCCAGGGTCACCAGAATCGCTACCGATACAAATGCCCAAGCAATTTGACGATTGGTGAGGTTATATTGTTTCGGACCGGGTTTAATGAATAAAAATTCCAGGTAAAACAAGCCTGCTCCAAGAATGAAAATGCCCAAGGTGCCCAGGAATAATATCCCCATGTCGGTTAGATCTATCGGGAATCCCTGCTTCATCAAAGACCACCATTGTGGCACGCCATCACTGATCCAAAGCGACCATAGGATGGCCGTGATTCCAAAAACGCCTAGTATTTGAAAGACTTTTATGAATGCACCTTTTAAGTGAAAACCGGGAGGCTGTGGTTTGGGCTTACTGGCCTTTTGGTATAAGAGGTTTGCTACTAATACCAATCCGGAAAGACCCCAAAAAATTAAGTCGGTATTCTTTACCGGAAAAGCACCGCGAATCCAAAACCATTGAAAAGAATGTAGAAACCAGTTGAACGCAAAAGTGATCATGGTCGTGAGCGCTAATGCTGTCAGATTTCGTTTTTTAAAGAGGAAGAAAATAGGAAAGTAGAAGACTTTTTGTAAAAAATCTTTCCAATAGATGTTGATTCGTCTCCAGTAAACATTAAACCCCGCCGCCGTAAAATAATTGGAAAAAGTAGGTGGTAAGTCAAACCCAAATAAACAGATGATGCCCGCTGATAAATGAAAGAATCCGGATAGCCGGAGGATTAAAATATAAGAAGTTGAAATGTAGAGTATTAAAGAAAATATGCCCTCCACCTCACTAGGAGCAGGTACCAGGTAATAATAAATAAGCCGGTATAACATGAGGTGACCCAAACCGATCAACATCCACCTAAGCCCTTTTCTGTAGATGTTCGTTGCAGGCCTTGAATAGTGATTTCTCGTAAAGGTCTTGTAATCAACTACCGGGAAAATAAAGAAGATTAAGTTAGGCAGCAAGAAGAAATAGCAAATCCGAAGCCAGATAGATACGGGTTCTTTTTCCAGCTTTAGTTCGTATAAGTAAAGCATTAAACGAAACATAAAAAGAGCACCCAGAACCTTGGCTGCAACCTGATGTACACCAAAATCGATGCCCCCCCATAATACAGCCGCCAGGAAAGCGGCTACCCCAATAATCAGGAAAAGCCTTATCCTGTATGCAATTTTAAGAATGCTAATTCCGATAATTCCCAATCCAAAGCCAATAACGAGTGCGCCGCTGAGAGGACCAAATAAATACAATATTGCGGCCACATTTATCAGGAAAAAGAATGGGAGCCGTAGTTGCGCCGGAACCCAGGAATGGATCGCAAATCCAATTACAACAAAGGGCAATAATACCGGAAGTCGCAAATTTGCTTCAATATTAAACACAGAAATAAAAAGCCCACATAGGGCTAATAAAGTCAATAACAGGAAATAGTCTTTTCCGTTAATGGTGGTGTTCAGCTGTGCTGATTTTGATGGATTATCCACCCCCGTTTTTGCTTTTAAAGAAACTTGCATTATTATCAAGTGTTTAAGGAGGACTGGTTATTACTTGATTTGTTGCAGTACCTCCTCCCAGTCTTTATGCCATTCATCGTAACTTTTCCGATATTCCGGATAATCACTCATAGAACGGATTGCATGGTAAGGAACCCATGGCTTTTTTCGAGCTGTATAATGTACAGCTTTGCACGCATCATAATCGATGCCTTCCTGGTCCATTAGTTGTCGGGCAATGACGAATCTATAATTATAAGTGGAAGAAACCAATGTGTACTGGCCCCTGAAGTGTTGGTTTAACAACATTTGATCGGAATGGCTGGAGGTAATTTTCCGAAAATGCGCCACATTGATCATGTTCAGCATATCCTGATAATCGGTATCTGTCAGGATACTTTTATCAACCAGCATCATACCTGAATTAAACGTATCTGTCCAAACCGTTTCCAATCCTTCTGCCTCCTTTGGAGAAACCTTGTGGAAGGTAATCGGATCACGTAATTTTTTCTTGTAATAATAAGCGTCCCCACAAACCAGTAAGTCTCCCTTTTGTTGGAATAAGTCCTTAAAACTCCCTCTGATTAATAAGTCGCTATCTAAAAAAAGGACCTTATCATAGCCTCTTAATTTGAATACGTTCAGCGCATAGAACTGGCCCATGCGATTCTGAAAACGCTCATACTCGGCAGCCAAATCAGCTGTTCGTTTATGGAGTTCCGGGTCAACCGGCTCAATCCGACATCCTGGAAAACGGTTGAACAGAGCGACCTCTGCTTCTTCCAAATCATTTGTAAAAACAACGATATCTCCCTTATACCAGGGATTATGCTTTAAAAAAGAATGTATAAGTACCAGGGTGCCGCCCAAAAAATTAAGGTCGGTGATGGTTGCCAGGCAGTATTTTTTAGTCCACATGGATTTATTCAGTTTTTTCTACAGCAGCATGCCTTCTACCTGTTCTGGTGTATAGAATTCCCAACAGGCATGATTGGTGTTCGAAAGCAGTTTTTCACCCAGGCGCTTCATAATATCCGAATCGTACAGCTTGCTTTTGTTTTTACTTTCCAGCGGGTATTCCAGATCTGCAGCTGCAGGTACAATGATTTTTAATGCTTTGCCGTTGGTCTTGACCAGCTCTTCATATCGAATAATATTCTCTGCCGGTAATCTGGTATAACTTTCATAATACCAATTTAGAATATGCAATTGTTTGTCATAAACATCCGGGATAGCCAGAAGCTCATTGTATAACTTTGGATTCAGCTTGTCAGCGATACGAACTTCACCTCTGGAAGCCGGCAGGTCCAGTGAATTCCAGGAGCCCAGTACCGGAATCGGATTGCGAACCTGTGCATAAAACGGATACTTTTTCCGAAGGTCTTCCATCAAAGTGGTAAAGGTGGCATTATGTTTTACACAGAGATAAAAGTCGTCCTGAAGCTCTTTGTCAATTTTCACCTTTTGTTTGCGAACAAGGGTCTTGCGGTCGGCCGGATCTTTTGAAAAATTGTTATCTGTAATGCCTTCCTCTGTAGCCCTCGCCAGGGCAAAACCTTCATGAATCAATGTGTGTCGATTCCTGTTGAAAAATTGCTCTACGCCTTCCAGAATATCCTCCTTACCGCCGAGTCTGCCAATTTTGACCGGTTCGTTAAGGCCTACAGCGTTTGGAATTTCTGTAAGGAGAAAGCAGGTCAATGTTGTACCAGACCGGGGTACTCCGGTGATAATAATGTTTCGTGGATTCTTGAATTCACTCCCGGAACCGAACATCCCTCTTATCTTGTCCAATATAGATGGGCTCATTTTACTCGATTGTTTTGTCAAATAATTCCGACTTTGTCCAAAGGTCGTAAGCCCTGTCCAATAGTTGAAGGATGGCGGCTCTTTCTTTTTCAATTTGGTGTTTATCGGCTGTTAAAAGGCCATTTTGGATCAAGTTCGCTTTTTCTTCTGAACTCAGATTCATCATTTTTCGCACACCTTTTAGTAGTCCCCTTTCGGTGAATGCAGGGACTATACAATTATACCCATCTATACAATGATCTACATTGCCTACGGCGTGCGGACAAACAACAAGTGTTTCTAAAGCCATGGCTTCCAATGCCGGAAGGTAAAAGCCTTCAAAGCCCCTGTCTTCCTGAAGCGGAATGCACACGGCAATTTTTGCCCGACTTAACAGGTTCAAAAAATCCAATCGGGTAGGCAATGGTGGCGGGAGTTGGATGGCAATATTCAGTTTCTTCTTTCGGAACCTGTTTTGCCATTTCAGTTTACGGTAAACCCGTTTTGCTAAATCCGGCTCCTTACGCCCGATGACCAATATGTCAATATCTTTTTCTTCCGGCAGCTCCGGTAAGAGGCCCAAATCAATAGCATCCGGGATGACCACTATGGGCCCGTTAACCCCATATTCCTCTAAAATCTTTGCACCGGTTTCACTTTTGGCAATCCGGATAGCCGGAAATTTCAGGAAATTGTTTCTGGGGTCTTCGGGTCGGGTATGCCTTGGGTGTGTTATATTGATGACAGGTACAGGCGGATTTAGTTTTTCAGCATTGGTCAATACCCGCCAATCACCCCCGGCAAAAAAGAGTATGTCTCCTGCTTGGATTTTCCATTGCTTCAAACCCTTTTTACGTAATTCCAGCCAGTGGTTTCCGGCATGCTCCGACCAGATACTATCGGGCGAAAAATAGACTTCCGCCTGGTATTTTTCAGAATGAGCAACATGATCAAAACAGTCTTTTAATTTTAGGTTGCCTCCATTGATCCCGGCAGTAGCAGTCAGGAAACGCCTGTGAAAAAGTACCCGTGTTTTGCCTCGTTCTCCCATCTCTTATGCGCTTTGAAAGGAATAGGGAGTCAGGAATTCGTAGGGTGCCATTTTTTCTTCTACCAAATGGATCATTTCCGGTGTCCAGATTTGCGGGTATTTATCACGCGAACGATTTGGGTTGTCCCAAACAATGGAAGCGCAATCCTGGAAGTAGGCTTCCGGAGCCTCCATCTCCAAAAAATCAAATATCCTTTTTAATCCGGGAATAGGATTAGCCATGAATTCTGATAAATGAATATCTAATACCGGGATTCGGCCGTCATCTTTTATTTCCTGGATCACCTGGCAGCGGTCAAAGTAAAAACGCATTTGCCGACGTAAAACAGGCTCTCCCAACTTAGCACCTTTGCGCTCTACCGTTCTTCTCATCATGGTGCTTACATTGTCATAGGGATTCCGGATGACATGCAATAATTTGAGCTTGTTGCCCAGCTGTGCGTTTGTCTGGTGGATCAGGTCTGTATTACCCTGTAGCTTCATGCGGTGACTGGTGCGCCCGCCACATTTGTCGCCAAAAACCTTTAAGTCCCTGAATTTGCCCTGCCACTGATTGGGGATTGTATAACTGTAGCCTTCATTTTGTCGTCCGCCCCGGGTAAAGGAAACCGAGTTCTGATGTATGAGGTAGAAAATCTGATTGATGCTAAATCCTTCCTGGAAATAATACAAGGCATCCAACTCGTGTGCAATAACCATATCCGGATGGGCATCCAGCATAGATCCGATGAGGGTATGACCCGATCTGGGGTAGCCGATAAACAGCAACACCGTATCTGCATTGGAAACTGCCTTGCGGAAGCGCCAGCCTTCCAGCGAGCGGATACGGCGGAATAGCTTTTCCAGTTTATTTTTAGGTTCTGTATCGAATTTCATGCTTGCTTACTTCTACAAAGACGCTGAAAATAGTTCTCTGGCTTGACGAAACAAAGCTACATCAGCGCGATTTAATTCCAGCAGTTTTGTTTCTTCTTCCTGCGAAAGTATGGCCCGGGGTTGTTGATTGAGTTTAGGGAGATTCGTTTTCGGCCAGTTTAATTTTTCTCCAAGTCGATGCAGGTCTGATTCAAAGCTTTCCAGAAAACCAATAAAAAAAAACTTTTCCAAAGGGAGGCCTTCCAGAAATTCCGCCATGCGATTTTGGTTTTCTGACAGGCTGGCATATTCAATCAGGCTTTCTCCAATGCGGTGTTTGTTTAGTTCGTATTGTTTCGGGTTTCGGTCGGGATTTTTTAGACCCTCTATAAAAAAACGGTAATTGGAGTAAACACGTTGGGCCGGATCCCGAAGCCAGCAAATCATTTTTGTCTGGCCTGTTTCATGCAGTGTCTGTACCTCTTTATACCGAAAATGACCGTGGAGAACTTTTATTCCGGCAGGGATTGATTCGGGAAAATGTGGCAGGTCTTTCCGTTTATACGAAATGGATAATGTTGCACCATATACTTGTTGAAGCACCCGATAAAAAGAGGTGCCTCCGGTTTTTGGAATATGTATGGAGATTAATTCTACCATTATGTCCGCTTAGATCGAAGGGATAATGCTTTTTCGTATAGGGCAACATCCTTTTGGTTTAAATCGGCAATTTGCTGTCTTTCCTCCGGACTTACCTGGTCATTTTTTCTGCCCGTGATATTATATTTTAATTCTTGTATAGGAGGCCACTGGAGCTTTTGAGCAATAAATTGAAGGTCTTCTGCAAAATAATCCTGAATGCCAATAAAAAAGAGTTCTTCTAATTCAATCCCTTCCAGAAATTTACTCATCCTGTTTTGATTGATTTCCGACTGTGCATATTCAAGTAAGCTGCGCTGCATTTTACTTAGAATATTTAACCCTTTTTTCTCTTCTTCCAGTTCTTCTTTTAACCGCTTTTGTAAATAAAAATAATTGGAAATCACCCGTTCTATCGGATCCCGCAACCAGGTGATAAAGGGCACCTCGGGTGCAATTTCAAAATGGGCTTTAAGTAAGGCCGGAGAAAAATGACCATGAGCTACCCGAATATTTTTGGAAAGTTTATTTTTCGAAAATACAACTTCATTAATCCGCAATTCTTGTTTTATCAGTCCGATGTCCAGGCGTATGACCTCCTGCTCTCCATATACCTCCTTTAATACGCCTCGAAAAGAGGTACCTGCCGTTTTTGGAATATGGATAGATACCAATTCCAAACGATTTTTTATAAGGCCGTCTTTATTTTTAAAGATCGAAAACATTATTGCTAATTTTCTATTGCTTGCTGAACCAACTCCAATAATGCCGGATTTGATTCAAATTCTTTTAACAGAGCCCGGGCAATCAATTGGTGGCCTAATTTATTGGGGTGTTGATCAAAGGCATTTAAGGAAATATCTTCGGGCTTTTGTCCAAGGTAAACTGCTGCCAGATCTATATTTAAAAAATTATTTGCTGCTGTGATTTTTAATACCTCACTGATGTCGAGTGGCTCAATATTATCTTTGGTTCGAGGCCAATGTACCACCACTGTTTTTATGTTTCTTTCAGCACACAGTTTTGCAATAAATGCATAGGAGGCTTCCACGATTGGCTCCCCGTATTTAATAAACAAATCCCGGTCTTTTGGTACCTGTTGACCTGGTTGTAATCCAACTTCTTTTGCAAAATCCTGAACATAGGTCAGGTCAATTTCTAAATTATCCCGGTAACTTTCCAATAGCGCTTTTCCGACCTTTCCAAAGTCAACGCCGTGGCTGACAATGACTACCATATCCAAATCAAAATCTAAGGCTTTATTTTCCAGCATATAAGCCGTTTCCATTAGTTGGTAGCCCGGGACAGAAAAATTGAGTAATTCAAACTTGGTGTTAAATGTCGGATCAGCATTTAAGGCATCTTCAAGAACCTCATCAAAAACTTCTCCATCATTAACACCGGATCCCATAGAGTAGGAACCGCCAAGGATGCCAATGCGTATGGTATTGGCTGGTTTTTCCTTAGTGTATTCCCGATCCCGCATCCCCCATTGATTTGTGCTGGTTTGTGCTTTTTTGAATTCAGCCTGTACACCAGGCTTGAGTCCATATCGAAGCCAGTTGTCCAGTTTAACAGCCAATGCTGTTTTGGGGAAGGCCACCCAGTCCGTTGGTCGGTTTTGTATGTCTGCCAGTGGAGAGGATAATTGATTTGTAATGAGTAAATCCTCATAATAACCCCGTATCATGTCCGCATCATCCTGCTCGTTTAAGCGGGTTTCATAAATATATTCAATCGGCTTATCGACCCATGTCTGGAAAACAGTTAAAACGGAAGGAATAGTGAGTAAGGCAAAAAAGGAGAGGGTGAGTCCACCCCAGAAAATGGAAAGTGTTTTGCCTTCATCAGGCTCCATAAAAGCTTTTACCTGCGGGATTTCAAAAATCCGGAAACCGACAAACGCAGCAAGGACTAATCCAAATATGCGCAACGCCAGCTGCATCCATTCACCGAAAGGTGCCTGAAAAGCTTTTAAAACCAGGTTCCACCAATCGCTTAGTGTCGGACTGCTCCACAAGGTCCAGAATATAGCCATGAAGGAAAACATGGCCACCACCTGCATCGCACGAACAGCTGTTTTTTGATTCAGTGACTGGCTGGAAACCGCCTTCTTTTTCGCGGAAGCGTCTTGC
>JAGQWR010000034.1 GCA_020437105.1 Saprospiraceae bacterium | reverse complement strand
TTAGATTCGAAGGTCTAAGGACGCGGGTCGAATTCTTAAGTTTTAATTTTTAATTTTTAATGAACAACAGGATCACAGGATCACAGAATCACTCCCCCCGCCCCCCATTTCTTTTTTCGTTATTTTTTTTTGAACTTACGGAAAAGGACAAAATTCATGCAAAAAGAGAAAACCCTTGACCAGTTAATTGAACCCGTTGAAATTGCTGTTTTAGCCGAATTAGAGGATCGTAAACCATTTGGCGTTTTGGTAGAACAAACCGATCTGGTGCTGATTCGATTTGATGATCGGGTCTCTGTGTTATACGGTCGTTGCTTACACCGGGGGGCCATGCTGGCAGATGGATTTGTGGATGATCATGACAACCTTATTTGTGGCCTGCATCATTGGGATTACCGGATTGATACCGGAGTGAGTGAGTACAACAATGAAGAAGCGCTTCATCAATTTCCTTCGGTGATAGAGGGCGGGAAAGTATATACAGACCGGGCAGCCGTTGTGGCATTTGAAAATTTGCATCCACAACCCTTTCGGCGGGATCAGTACCTGGGGCAATATGCAGACACGCACCCGGAGAACACCGAACCACACACCTCTTACATCCAGGATCTGGCCAAAAACGGTCTGAAGAAAACCGGGCATCATGGCGCTTCTGCGGCGATGGGTGTTGACCGGAATACCCTGCCTTCGTGGGATGACATTCAGTTTTTGCCTGCTCAATTTGCTACCCGGCCACTCTTGGACGAAGAGCAGGTAGATAGTAGCGTGATTATCGGCTCGAAAGCTAAAAAACCACTGAAGCTCGATATTCCACTTTTTGTGTCGGATATGTCATTTGGCGCACTCAGTCAGGAGGCAAAAATAGCCTTGTCTATGGGAGCTGAAATGGCCGGCACAGGGATTTGCTCCGGAGAAGGTGGCATGCTCCCTCAAGAGCAGGAAAACAACAGCCGCTATTTTTACGAACTCGCTTCGGCCAAGTTTGGGTTTAGCTGGGAAAAAATAGCAAAGGTGCAGGCCTTTCATTTTAAAGGCGGCCAGGGTGCAAAAACGGGTACCGGGGGGCACTTACCTGGCAACAAGGTCACCCAGGCCATTGCTGATGTACGCGGACTCCAGGTCGGGCAGGCGGCCATTTCACCCGCTACCTTTCCGGATTTGAAAAGCCCTGCCGACTTCCGTGAAATTGCTGCGCAGGTCAGAGAAATTAGCGGGGGCATTCCGGTTGGGTTTAAAATTGCCGCATCACATGTTGAGCGGGATATAGACTTTTGTCTGGAAGTCGGAGCAGATTATATTATCCTCGATGGCCGGGGCGGTGGTACCGGTGCCGCGCCGATCATTTTACGGGATCACATCAATGTACCGACGATTCCGGCACTTGCCAGAGCCCGGAAACACCTGGACAGCTCGGCTGCGTCGGATGTCAGTTTGATCATAACAGGCGGATTGCGGGTACCGGCAGATTTTGCCAAGGCGATGATGCTTGGCGCGAATGCGATTGCGGTTTCGAATTCAGCCATTCAGGCAATAGGTTGTCTGGGGATGCGCGCTTGCCATACCAACAACTGTCCGGTAGGAATCGCCACCCAAAAAGATCATTTACGGCGTCGGCTGGAAATAGAAAAATCGGCCAGGCAGCTGGCCACCTTTTTTGAAGCTGCGACAGACCTCATGAAAGTTATTTCGCGTGCCTGCGGACATTCGCGGCTGTCTGACTTCCAATTTGAGGACCTTAGCACGTTTAATTACGATATGCACCGGCTTACAGGAATTCCTTTTGCCGGCGTTAATCCTGATTAATAAAACAGTTTCACCATGAAAACGACTTTCAAAAATCTTCTTTTCCTCACCCCGATACTGCTTTTGAGTGCCTGTAAAAAAGATGATCTGCCGAAAGGCATCGAATATGAGGTAGAATTTATCGGAGCCTGGAGCAGTGCTGATTTTCCGGTTGATTATCCGGATAATGCCCATTTTTCGCCGATTATTGGGATCACCTATGCGGACGGCCCTGGATTCTGGGAACCAGGACAGCTAGCCAGTGCGGGTATGGAGGAAATGGCAGAGACCGGCAAAACCAAAACACTGGAGTCCGAATTACAGCCTTTAGTAGATAACGGAGACGCCCTTCAGTTAGTGATTGGAGACAAACTGGAAACGGGCAGCAGTACTAACACTTTTACTATTGTAGTCGATAAAGATCACACTGTTGTAAGCCTGGTTAGCATGCTCGGGCCCAGTCCGGATTGGTTTGTGGCTGGCACAGCATATCTGCGGGATTTTTCAGATCAATGGCTTGATAATGTAATTGTCCAGATGAACAGTTACGACGCCGGGACTGACAGCGGATTAAGCTTTAAATCTGCCAATGAAGATACGCAGCCCCGGGAGGTGATATCCCAGATAACCGATCCGGCACTGTATGACCAAAATAAGCCAATAGCCGTTTTGAAATTCACCCGAAAACAATAGAGATGTCTGAGCAACTGGAGTGGCACAAAGTATTAGATAATCCGGAAGATTTGCCTGAAGGTCGTGTAACCACCGTGCAGGCTGGTCAACACAGTTTTTGCTTAACCCATCACCAGGGCACTTTCGCCTGCCTGGATAATAAATGTCCGCATCAGGGTGGGCCACTTGGTGAAGGATCTATTGAAAACGGGCTGCTGCGTTGCCCCTGGCATGGTTGGGATTACGACCCGATTTCGGGGAAAGCACCCGGATTTGACGATGGGGTAGCTACTTTTCCGGTAGCCGTGCGGGCAGATGGCATTTACATCGGATTAAAGCCGGCGCCACCTGCGCCAAAAACCACTTCCGACCTGATGGTTGAAACGATGATTGCCTGGGGGGTGGATGTTGGGTTTGGTATGGTTGGCCACTCCAATCTGGGTATGGCCGATGCCATGCAAAGACAAGAAGCACTTGGAAATCTGCGGTTTTATGGTATTCGGCATGAAGGAGCAGCTTCATTTGCTGCTTCCGCCTATGGAAAGCTAACCGGTAAGCCGGCCTTTTGCTTCTCGATTGCGGGCCCGGGAGCGACCAATATGTTTACCGGGCTTTGGGATGCCAAGGTTGATCGGGCACCTATTCTGGCACTAACCGGACAGGTAGCCACACAGGTTATGGGTACCGGTAATTTTCAGGAAGTGGATTTGATTCAGGCCTTCCAGAGTGTTGCGGTTTTTAATCATCGGGTACAGCGAGACAGCAAGTATTCGGAACTTATGGCACTGGCCATTAAACATGCTTTGCTCAAGCGCGATGTGGCCCACCTCACGTTTCCGGATGAAATACAGACCCTTCCAATAACCGAAAAAGATACTATTTCTGGCCCTGAGGGGCGGATAACAACACAGGAAATTGCGCCGCCTGAATCTGCATTTCAAGCAGCATTGGCGTTGGTTGAGCAATCAAAACGTCCGATGATCATTGTGGGTCATGGCGCACGTTTTGACATGGAGCAGATCATAAAATTCGCCGAAAGGCTAAACTGTCTGGTTGTAACAACCTTTAAGGCGAAGGGGCAAATTCCCGATAATCATCCACTTGCGGGAGGCGTACTGGGTCGTTCGGGCACGCCGATTGCCTCTTATTTTATGAATGAAGCCGATCTCTTATTGGTTTTCGGGGCTTCATTCTCCAATCATACCGGCATAACAGCTAAGATTCCGACGATACAGGTAGATTTTGATCCGATGGCTTTGAGTAAATTTCATCCGGTGGACGTAGCCTTATGGGGCGAAATCTCCGTCACCGTATCCCGGTTTCTGGAAAGTCTGACTGATGCGTTTAGCTATCCGGATCAGCGAGAAGAAATCGGAAACCGTTGGACCATTTGGAAAAAAGAAAAGCGAAAACGCCTAAAAGACCATTCGGAGAAAGGATTGAGCTCGATTTCTGTATTTGAAGCTTTAAACAGACTGGCTCCCGAAAATGCAGTCATGTGCGTGGATGTGGGGAATAATGCCTATTCGTTTGGCCGCTATTACGAATCTAAATCGGCCAACACCTTTCTGATGTCGGGATATTTAGGTTCTATTGGATTTGCTTTTCCGGCGGCCATTGGGGCCTGGGCGGCAGTTGGCGACAGCAGGCCGGTGATAGCTGTTGCCGGAGACGGCGGCTTTACGCAATACCTGGGCGAATTCACGACTGCCGTAAAGTATAACATGCCAATTAAGTTGATTCTATTAAATAATTCTGAACTTGGGAAAATCTCCAAAGAACAACGGGCCGGCGAATTTAAAGTCTGGAAAACAGGACTGCGCAATCCAAATTTTGCAGATTATGCCCGGAGTTGTGGTGCTTTGGGCTTCCGGGTAACAGAGTCTGGCATCGAACTGGATGAAGCCCTGGAAGCTGCTTTTTCACATAATGGTCCGGTGGTAGTTGAAATTATAACCGATCCGGGCTTGATCTAAAAAACAACTTTGTGTTTCAATCTGTCGGAATTTTAGTGGCGCTCGCCGCTGTTTTTAGTTTATTGAATTACCGCTACATGAAATGGCCTTCCACAATCGGGCTCATGTTTATGGCGCTGGTTAGTTCGATATTGATTTTTGTTTCCAAAGAATTTGTTCCGGCAGTTTACATTTTTTTTGGGCAGCTGATTACGAACCTGGACTTTGAAAACCTGTTGTTGAACGTCTTGTTGAGTTTTTTACTTTTCGCGGGAGCCATGCAGGTAAACCTCCACGAATTAGCACGGGAACGCTGGTCTGTTCTGGCACTGGCAACCCTAGGCACGACTGCTTCTACATTCTTTATTGGTGGATCCATTTTCGGAATAGGCATATTACTGGGGCTGGATTTCCCCTTTTTACATGCTTTACTTTTTGGGGCCTTAATTTCTCCCACTGATCCGATTGCTGTTTTAGCTATTCTGGACAAGGTGGGTATCAGCAAATCGCTGCGCTTACGTATTGAAGGAGAAAGCCTTTTTAATGACGGGATAGGGGTTGTGCTGTTTCTGACCATTCTTTCCCTGATCCAGATAGGTGGAAGCCTGAAAGTCTCCGAAATCGGACTAGACTTGCTTTTGGAAATTGGTGGGGGCATTGGATACGGACTGCTGCTGGCCTGGATTGGAGATTCGATCATCCGCAAAAACCTGGATGATCCGAAAGTCTGTTTGTTGAGTACCCTGGCTATTGCTACAGGTGGTTACTCGCTGGCTGGTGTATGGCATATTTCGGGGCCTTTAGCCATGGTGGTAGCCGGGCTGGGCGTAGGCTGGCAATTGGCACATGTGCCAAAAAGCAGTGAAACTTTCCGTACCCTGAAATTATTCTGGGGGAGCCTCGATAATATTCTTAATGCCATGCTGTTTGTGCTGATCGGACTGCTGGCGCACACTTTAGAATTTAATAGGTCCAATATTTTGCTGGGTCTTTTGGCCATTCCGGTGGTACTTGTGGGGCGATTATTTGCTGTTTTATTGGGTTACAGCCTCACTAGTTTACAAGAAAATCATCCTGCTCAAAACATTGCCATTTTAGTCTGGGGTGGTTTGCGTGGTGGTTTGGCTGTGGCGCTGGCTCTTTCCATCAATACCCTGGAAACATCCGGGATCATTATTTTCACGACTTACCTGGTGGCCGTATTCTCCATATTGGTGCAAGGCCTGACACTTCGTCCGCTGGCGAATCTTTTTAAAAAACAGTAGGCTTTCACTGATCTAAAACGCTAACTTAATTGTTATTATATTGAAGTTGTTTAAAAAACACCTCCCAGGTTTCCGGGAGTTGAAAATCAGCAGGCATTCTTAAACAACTTTTTTGAGAGAGAGTGATTCGATAATAAACCAAAATTACCAACTATGGAATTTGAAAAGAACTGGGAATTGATACTGTCGGATCCCGATCCGTTAAAAGTGAATCTGGCTGAAGGCATTTTGAAACAAAATGACATTATCAGCCATGTGGTGAACCATTCCAACTCGGCGTTGCCAAGTATTGGTGAGATAGAGCTTTATGCCCCGAAAGCAGAGGCGGAGCAGGCCAAAAAGATTTTGAAGAAAGCTGAAATGATTTAAAAAGTAAGGAGGAAAATGAGATGAAATTAAATCCGCTCACTCCGGAAGAAGCGCGCGTACTATTGCATAAAGGCACTGAAATGCCTTATTCCGGAGAATATAATTTGCATGATGCAACGGGAATTTACATTTGCCGTCAATGCGAAGCACCACTTTACCGATCTGATGATAAATTTCACAGTGGTTGTGGCTGGCCGAGTTTTGATGATGAAATCCCGAATGCTGTCCGGCATGAAACAGATGCAGACGGCCGGCGCACTGAAATCCTTTGCAATAACTGTGGAGGACATTTAGGGCATGTTTTCAAAGGGGAGCGATTCACGGAGAAAAACATGCGGCATTGTGTGAATTCGCTTTCGCTGAAATTTGTCCCGATTGAAAAGGGATAGGTCACAAATAACAAGAGATCGGTACCGAATTGCTTCGATACCGATCTCCTGATTTAAGGCTTATGCCATTGGGCCTTAATAAGCATAAATCATTTGGCGACTCTCCACAAAGGCACCATCAATAATTAAAGAATAGGCATAAACCCCGGGAACATATTCGTGGTTTTGGAAATCGTAAGCCACTTCATTTCTTCCTACTGTCAGGCTTATAGGCATTTTTGCCAATTCTCTTCCAGTCAGATCGTGCACGACTATCCAGGCTTCCTTATAATCTATTTGCCGATCGACCTGTACGCCGATAACAGTTGCATCATCAAATGGATTTGGATGGTTTTGCAGGAGCGTCAGGCCCTGTTCTGCCCAGGGCAACTCAAAAGTACCTGTTGTAAAGGCCGAAAATTTTTCATTCGAAAACAGGCTTTCCACACCATTGTCATCTACCGTTGCGGCTGATAAGTCATACACCTGATCGGGCATTAAACCAAAAATAGTATCCAGTGTATTGTAGATAGTATAAACCGTATCCCAATCATTGGTGGCTGGTGTGCGCACGCCTATACGATAAACACCATAGGCATTCGAATCATCGAAGCTCACTTCAAAGCCGTTGTTGACTGGTACTACATTAAAATTTGTTGGCGCTACCGGCCCCAGAGCGGCCATGGCAATGGCATTTCCATTGATAATTGTGTTTCGGGCGAGATAGTTAAAATCAACAAAAAAGCTATCCAGAATCATATCGCCATCCGTGTCAACACCCAATACATCCTCCATACTGTGTTGTCGGTCCTCATAATTTGCCTGGGAGGGATTGCCATCTCCATGCTCGTTAGCAGAAGTGAAGCGGATAGCCGGAAAGCCTTTTTCCCGGAAAGGAATATGGTCGCCTCCCCTGCCTGTCCGATCTTCGGGTGACAGGATATTAATGATCATTGGAACCGTCATGTATAATTCGGCCATTTCCTGATATTCCAGTTTTGTAAAACGGGCAAGTTGTTTATTTCTGGAGTTGAATGTTCCCTGGGAGTAAATACGCACATTGGTACTGTCAATATCGTTTAACCCCGGGCAGCCTGGCGGAGAAGCAGTAGCCCCACAAATGATGCCGCCAACTATATCGTTGTTGAAAACGGCCATCAATTCAGCATCACTGTCTTTAAACCAGGTTGAAAAAGCTTCTGCTCCTAATAAACCCTGCTCCTCCCCTGTTGTTAGCACAAATACAATGGTGCGGTTATAGGAAAACTTGCTCATGACGCGGGCCAATTCCAAAACAAGCGCAGAACCACTACCGTTATCTTCCATCCCTTCTGCCAGACATTCAATATCATTAACGTCTTCACAGCGGCTGTCAAAATGCCCTTCTACTAAAACAACTTCCTGGTACTGTGGACCCTGGCCGGGGAGTACAGCGATGATATTTCGATGCTGGTTCATCGTACCGACCGGCAGATCAAACTGCAGGTAAGAAACCAGCAAACGGTTTTCCGACTGTAAACTGAAAGATTCAAATTTATCGAATGCCCAGCGTCGTGCAGCGCCCATGCCAAAAGTTGTACTTAATGTATCAGATCCTGTATTGCGGTTACCGAATCCCCTCATCTGTTCTAAATAACTTTTCAAAGAATCAGCAGAAATTTCGCTGGTCAGCATTTCTGCGATCAGGCTCGGATCAAATACCGGATCTGCCTGCGCATAATCATCCGGGTTGAAATTGCCGAGCAACACGGCCTCTGCCTCTGCATGGACAACCTTAATATTTGTTTGTGCCCCGGAAAACACCGGAAATGCAAAACTTAGAATCAGCAGGTATAAGTAACGGTACATAGACGTAAATTTTATGTTATGCTAATATACGCATTGCTGTGCTAATCATTAAGCACGATTCGCCTGACAAAAATCTTTCCGGCAACCTCAATCTTCAGCAAATACAAACCTGGTACTAACTGTTCTGTATTCAAGCTGATTTTTTTGGACCCAAGCTGTTCTACGATTGCCTGGTGATTTCGACCGGCAACATCATACAAATTCAATTCAAATTCGCCGAAAGGCGCCTCCCCAAATTCCAGGATAACCTGATCTGTTGCCGGATTCGGATAGACTTTTAGCGTATTCGTAAATTGGGTTCCTTCTATACCTGTAATGTTTTCCACCAACACGGCATCCAGCGAAAGCGAACAGCCATTGGCATCCGTAATCAACACCTGATACAAGCCTGCCGATAAGCCGGTGAGGTCTTCGGTAGCAGCGATAAGTTCGCCGTTTAAGTACCACTCAAAGGAGAAAGGCGCATCGCCTTGGCTTATGGTCAGATCTATCGCTCCGGTGCCATCCCCATTTGTTTCGTTAGTCACAGCAATCGGGTCGGCGATGATTGCCGGAAAGGCAAATACTTCCACCCCCGCTATAGCTTCACAACCTGTGGCATCGTTTATCGTAACCGAATAGATTCCGGCAGCTAAATTACCGGCAGTTTCGGTCGTTTGCCCCATCGGATCATCCCACTGATAACTATAGGGCTCCTGTCCCCCGCTTACCAAGACGGTAGCAGAGCCATTTGATTCTCCCGGACAAGTATTGGTAGTTATTGGAATAAAGGGATTTAAGAGGTTTGCAACCGTCACGGTAAATCCAACAGACGTACTATTACCCGACACATCCTCCACCTGCCAGGTCACCAGAGTAGTTCCAATCGGAAAGTTTGATCCGCTCGGTAAGCCATTGATCAATACAGGTATCCCGAAGGAGCAGTTATCACTGGCTGTAAACGGGTATTCAAAATAGCCATCACAATTAAAGATGGTCGTATCGTTTTGTAACTGGAGCATTGGAGAAATAGTATCAAATACCGTTACAAATACCGTGGCTTGCGCCGAATTTCCTGCGGCATCCTGGGCTGTAAACGTCAGTGGAATTATCGGGACTGCTAAATCGTCACAATCAAACTCCGTTTGATCCAGACCAAGCAATACGATTCCGCAATTATCGATTGTACCGGCATCCAGATCTTGCGGACTAATTGTGGCCTGTCCGTTTTCATCCAGAAATATATCTATTGCCATCGTTTGAATCTCCGGCGGGGTGACATCCAAAACGGGCACTATAATTTCGTGCAAAAATTGACAGCCATTTAAATCAGAGATACTTACAGCATAGGTCCCTTCTGATAACCCAGATTCTGTCGGACCATTTCCGCCACCCGGCCAGCTATAGAAATACGGTGGTGTACCGCCACTTACTTCCACCGTAGCAGATCCTGTCATTTCTCCCGGACAATCTACACCCAGGATTTCCACCGTTTGAACCAACAGGGGATCCGGCTCCTCAATGGTAAAAGAAATCATGGTACTGCAACCGTTGGCATCTTCCAGATCAGCTGTATAAGTGCCGGCAGCCAGGTTATTGATCTGTAGGACTTCACCGGTTAGAATTGTAATAGAATTTCCTTCAATCGTATAGGTAAAAGGGGCTGTACCTCCGCTGGCACCCAGGCTTATACTACCTGTTTGCGCGCCAGCACAATCGACGGCTACTGTTCCTAAATTGACAGCCTGTAAAACGGGAGGCTGACTAATATTGATCGATTCCACTACCGAACAACCAGTCAGACTAATGACGGTTACTGTATAAATGCCCGGAGCCAATCCATTAATAGATGTCATGTCTTCTGCGCCGGTTGACCACAGAATAGACGCGATGCCCGGCGGGTCATTTTGATCAGAAACCTGCGCAGTGATAGCTCCATCGGCAGCTCCATTACAGGTAATATTGGTCGGAATTAAATTCACCGAAAGGGAACATCCAAAAGGATTGACACTGATTACATCCTCTGCCAGACAGCCATTTGCATCCAGTACAGTAAGGAAATATGTGCCAGGCATCAGGTTCGTGATTGTTTCTGTATCCCCTCCATTGCTCCAGGTATAAGTATAAGGAGCCGTGCCACCCGAGACGATGGCCGTGGCCGTGCCGTCATTTGAAGCATTTGAGGTTTCATCGGTCGCACTTAGAGCAAGTTCCAGTATCTCGGGTTCCTCTAAATTAATTAACAGGGTGGCCATACAATCATTGGCGTCTGTTGCCTGTACCGTGTAAGAACCAGCCGACAGCATATTCTGGATTGCTCCGCTAAACATGTTGTTTTGGGCATCCGTCCAGAGGAAATTCACACTGCCCGTACCACCTGTGGCCTCCAACTCCATAAAGCCATCGGTAGCTCCATTGCAGGAAGGCTCGGTGAAGTTTAAAATGCTAATCTCTAATAATTCAGGGGCTGTCAGGGTAATGCTTGCTGTAGCCGGACATCCATTTGAATCGGTGATCGTGACGGTATAGGTTTCTCCTGATAACTCACAAATACTCTGAGTATCCGCTCCGTTTGACCACAAAAACGTAAAGGGTCCGTCGCCTCCAATAGCCGTTGCTGTTGCTGTTCCATCTGCTACCCCAAAGCAGCTTGGGTTTAAGCCTGAAATATCCGCCGAAAGGCTACACGGAAAAGCAAATATCTCTACTGCGGCCTGTTGCTGACAAGCATTTGCGTCGGTAATTGTAACCTGATAAACACCGGGAGTCAGGCCAGTTATTTGATTTGTCATTCCGCCGTTGCTCCAGGAATAGGAATAGCCGGCTGTGCCGCCTGTCGGCGAAACACTTGCGGTGCCATCTCCTGCCAGATAGGCCGTTTCATCTGTGCTGCTAACATTTGCATCAATCGCTGCGGGCTCATTGACTGTTACACTGATTGATTGGGCACAGGCGTTTGCATCGCTTATCGTTGGTGTATAGTTTCCAGCTGGCAAATCAACAGCCGTAAAACTTGTTTGTCCGTCGGGCCACAAGATGCTATAATCCGGTGTACCGCCGCTCACCAGGATTTCGGCCTGACCGGTGGCAGCTCCATTACAGTCTGCATCCAGGATCAGGCCACTCGACAATTGGAGCGCCGGAGGCTGGTTGATCTGGAAATTCAAAATAATGGAACAAGAGGTTGCATCCATAATAGTCACGGAATAAGTACCCGCAGACAGATTCGGCTCCGTTGCCATATTGCCGCCAGACGACCAGTTAAACTGTATTGGGTCAATGGCGTTGGAAACGGCTACAGTTGCTGTGCCGTCCATTCCGCCGGCACAGCTTACATTGGAGGTTTGGATATTAGCACCCAGCACACAGGAAAATGGATTGACATTGACAGATTCGATGCTTTGACAGGCATTAAAATCGCTTACGGTCACGGTATAAGTTCCGGGTGCCAGATTGGAGATTCCTGCCGTTGTCGCACCGGTATTCCATTCGTAGGTATAGGGCGAGGTACCGCCTGTTGGAGCTGCGGAAGCCGTACCATCTTCTGCACCATTTGACGTTTCGGAGGTGGCGGAAGCATTAGCCAGCAGCACATTTGGCTCGGCAATATTGATCTGCAGAAAATCGGTACACAGTTGGGAATCGCTCACAGTTACACCATAAGTTCCTGCTGCCAGACCTGACAGATCCGGGCCAGAATCACCGCTTGACCAGGTATAGGAGTAAGGTGGGCTTCCGCCGGATGCTTCCACCGAAACTGCTCCGGTTTCGTTTCCATTGCAATCCACATTTAATTGATTCGTAATAGAAAGTACCAGGGCTTCTGTGCCACCTACCATAAAGGAAGATTGGACAAGACAGCCATTGGCATCGGTCACAGCTACGGTATAACTACCCAGACACAGATCACTGATATCTTCCTGTGATTGTCCGGAAGACCAAAGGTAACTCAGGGGCTCAGTCCCACCATTTACGGTCAGGTCAATAGCTCCATCGCAATTATCACCACAGCTTACATCTGTGATCTGCGCCGACAAGGACATTCCGGGTGGATCATTGAGTATAATTGTGAAGCTGGTCTCACAATTATTATTGTCTGATACAGATACTATATAGGTACCTGCAGTCAGGTTTGTCTGGGTGCTTCCGCTGGCACCATTTGACCAATTATAGGTATAAGGCGGCACTCCTCCGGCACCCTGCACACTTGCTGTTCCGGTAGCTGCGCCGTTACAATCCGGATCTGTTGCTGATAAGAGGCTGATCGTAAGTAAGGGTGGCTGTGTAATCGTTATTGGAAGCGTGAAGGTACAGCTGTTATTATCGGTAACGGTAACGGTGTATGGTCCTGCAAACAGATTCTGAACGCCGGGGCTCATGGCGCCGTTAGACCACAGAAAAGTGTATGGGGGCGTTCCGCCACTTGGATTTACGGTAGCTGCCCCTGAGTTTGTCCCAAAACAACTGACATTGGTTTGGGATACGAGATTGACAATAAATGGCGGTGGTTGGGTGATGGTCGCTGAGGCCGTCACCTGGCAGTTATGACTATCTGTTATCGTTACTGTATAAGTACCAGCTGTGAGGTTATTTGCGAGCGGACCGACTGTACCATTCGACCAGAGAAAGGAGTAGGGGCTGGTTCCTCCGGAGGCGCTGGCAACCAACTGTCCGTTTGCTCCTCCAAAACAGGAAACATTGGTTTGAGATACGATTTGTGGGACAAAGACCGGAGGCTGGCCAATCACTACATTCGCGGAGCCTGTTTGTGCTGCCGCATCTGTTACCGTAACGGAATAAAAACCTGCCGACAGGTTTATGGCCGTGGCATTGGTTTGGCCATTCGACCAGAGATAATTAAAGGGAGGCGTACCCCCACTTGCTACTGCGGTTGCTGTTCCGTTGGAGCCTCCGAAGCAACTTACATTGGTAGAAGTTGGGATAGTTACTACGACCGCCGGACCGCCACTCTGGAGATTTGTTACAAAGGAATTTTGAATCATACGGTCACCGCCGCTACTGCCATTATTATTCGCTAAAATAGAAGTGGCATACATGGTAATATTGCCATTCCCGGGCGCAGTTAACGGGGCTGTCCACTCAAAAGTCCAGGAAACGACGGAAGCGGAGATCGTTTTATCACCACGGTGTTCTACATACTCCCGGCCGCTGCCGGCAGTTTCGGTGCCTACATCTGCAGAAATATCCTGCAAATTACCTGCATTCTGATTACTGGTATTGAGGGAAACCAATTGAAAACCGGCAGTACTGGGTGATCCCGTCATGACGGTGGAAGTCAGTGTCAGGGTATAGGTGGTATTGGGCATGACGGTTGCCGGGAGGCCGCTGAGGGAAATGACCCCGCTTACTCCTGCAGGTGGAGTGGTGTGGCATCCGGCGCAGGTACCTTCTCCCGGGGCTCCTGTATTCCCGTTATTGGGGTTGGAGGAATTAGCCAGGATAAGCAGGACAACAGATAGAAACAGGAATAAACGGAATACAACAGGGATTCTTGGTTTCATAAAAACAGTGTTCTCTGGTAAGCAATGTGGTGTGAAATTTAATGTAGGTACATTGATAGAATACTGAGACTTGAAAGGCCAAAAATGTTGCCTATCCGACCGATTAGAAGATATACTTAAGGAATATCATTACAGGAAAATCCGCCCGAATTATCCCCTTTTAACCGCAGCAACAAACTCTCGATTATTATACCTACCTTTGCACCCGATTTTAACCCGCGGAGCCCCTTGGTGGAATCTTCACAGTAATGGAAGGTAAAACTAAGTTGGCAATTGGATGGCCGGATGCGTGAAGTCCGGGCCGTTGAAGATTGCCCACCAACCATCTTTGGAGATTCGCATCAAACACGACGGATGAATACTTTTGCTGAGCTGGGACTCTCCCAGCCCTTAGTGGAAACTCTATTGAAAATGGATTTCCACACACCTACTCCTATTCAGTTACACACCATTCCCAAGTTACTTAAGGAAAATACGGATCTGGTCGGACTGGCAAACACCGGTACCGGTAAAACCGCTGCATTCGGATTACCACTGATTGATCTGATAGACATCAGAAATACCCAGCCTCAGGCTTTGGTCTTAGCGCCTACCCGGGAGTTATGCCTACAAATTTGCCGGGAAATGAAAAGTTTTTCTGCGCATTTGAGCGGCCTGAAAGTACAGGCAGTTTATGGTGGTGCTGACATACAAACACAAATTAGGGGACTGAAGCGCGGTGCGCAGTTGGTAGTTGCCACTCCTGGCCGCTTGCGCGATCTGATTGGCCGCAGAGCTATAGAGCTTGACACGATCCGCTATGTTGTATTGGATGAAGCGGATGAGATGCTCAACATGGGTTTCAAGGAAGAACTTGACGATATCCTTCAGCATTTACCTGCTACCCGAAACACCTGGTTATTCTCGGCTACCATGCCCAAAGAGGTGCGCCGAATTTCTACGGATTACATGAACAATCCGGAAGAAGTCAGCTTGCAGGAAGAGCAAAAAGTGAATGTGGATATTTCCCACCAGTATGTTGTTACCCGTCCGAATGAGCGGTACAATGTACTTCGCCGCTATCTGGACATGGATCCGGATACCTTTGGGATTGTCTTTACCCGCACGCGTCTGGATGCGAGTTCACTGGCAGATCAACTGATGAAAGATGGCTATACGGCGGATGCGTTGCACGGTGATCTGAGTCAATCACAACGCGACCGGGTGATGGAGAAATTCCGGAATCACCAGATCAAACTGTTGGTCGCTACGGATGTGGCTGCCCGCGGACTGGACGTACCACGTATCTCGCATATTTTCCATTTCAACATTCCTGATGATAGGTCCTTTTATACGCACCGTTCGGGACGTACCGGACGGGCAGGAGAAAAAGGATTGTCCTTAGTTTTTGCCCATCCGAATGATCGCAGGATTCTTCGGGAATTGGAGAAAAAGCTGGACATGAAATTCGAGCAGGCGCATATTCCAACCGGAGAAGAAATACTACAAGATCGATTGAAAATCCAGTTTCGGAAATTGTCTCTGGCGGAGATCAATCCGGCTATTGAACCCTTTATGGATGAGCTGGAGATGGAACTAACCGGCTTAAGTCGGGAGGATATCATCTCCAAATTAGCCAGTATTTCTCTGCGTCAATTACTTCGGAGTTATGGCGGAGATGCACCTGATTTGAACAGAAAGGACAAAGAACGTCGTCGTACTGAGCGAGACACTCCAATGCACCGTTTGTTTATCAATGTAGGTCGGCTTGAAGTCAGTGACAAAGGTGGATTCCTTGCCTTTATTTGCGACCAAACAGGTATTACAGGCAGCTCGATTGGGCGTATCGATCTTCAGGAGAAATTCACTCATTTTGATGTAGAAAAATCTGTAATAGATCAGGTAACGAGCAAATTAAATCGCCGAAAATTCCAGGGCCGGGAGGTCCGGGTAAATGACGCGGATGCCGGAGAGCGATTTGCAGGTAAAAAGGTCAAAAAGGAGAAAAAAGAAAGAAGACGGAAAGTTTATAGAAAATAAGCTCTGCTTGCTAAAATAAAAAACAGGGGTTCCAATACGAAATTGGGCCCCTGTTTTTGTTTAAGGGTTCTCATAATGTTGAGAAAATCGACTTGGGATAGCCTGGTTTGAGTGAACGTCAAGCTATGTTCAGGGAAGTGAAAATGGATAGATTGACCGAGGGATAAGCAAACAAAATAATCGGTAGTGGCCAATGGACTATCTCATATATGATTTCAAATATATATATATTTTGGCTTTCTACCAGAAACTTGCATCAAAATTCCTCATTTTTATTCGCTGCGCGAAGGTTTAAAACGTTTGAAGCGTGAATTCAACTCTCAACTACCTCAACTTTCGACCCTGGACCGGGACAGAATAATTTTGAAGGCTGAATTTTGATGTACGACATTAAGTTGTAAAAGTTAAAACGACCAAACGAGTACACCTTCAATAGACCAAAAATTTCCGATGAGGAAATAAATCGACCCACCGGTCTGAAAGACCGAATAGACCAAAAAGACTAAAAGCCTTAATAGACCTTAGACTTTCGACCCTCGACCGGGCGCAGCCCCTAGACCGCAAAGCCGACAGGCGAGCTAGACCGGGCCCATGGGCCCTAGACCATAATTTTGAACGCTTAAATTATAATTCCCCACACTCAAACCCAAACTCCCCCGATAGCTATCGGGGCAAACTCAAACTACCTCCTCTCTACCACGGATTTTCCAGGTCTTCCGGTTTATAAACATGATCGCGGATTGTGTAAAAGGATTTACCTCCTCCTTTTAAGTTCATTGAGTCTTTCCGCCCTAAGCGGGAAAGAGCTGCGATTGGCCATAAGATCAGAAAAAAGATTGCTCCCAGAATCAGTCTGGAATTGACAAAGCCCAATGCCCTGGTTAACAATCTCCATCCATTTGCGATCCAGGAAGCGCCCGGCTTAAAGAAGATGCCGGTTAGTCCTACACCAATGGCAATATAGAGCAGGATATCGTTTTCCAGCCACCAGTAGAGCAGCATAAACCCCGTGGTAATCCCCAACATGATTTCTGTATGGTCAGTTGATTTTTTCACAGATTCCGGGTTAAAATAAGGTGTAAATAAATGACCCAAATGCCGATCCTTCTGCAAAAATCAATAGTACGGCAACCAATAATAAAACGACGATCATCGGCACCAGCCACCATTTTTTCCGTGCCAACATAAACTTCCAGAGGTCATGTATGAAGTCCATAAGTTTTTAAGATTAGTAGGTTATTAATTTAATGGCTCCAGTTGGACAAGTCTAATCCAGTTTAAAGGTTTCCTGCCAGTGATCTGTATCATCCCATTTTGGTTGTTCTCTTTTATCGAACAGGAAATTCCCCAGCACCAGGTAATCCATTTCAGTACGCATAAAACAGCGATAGGCATCTTCCGGCGTACATACAATTGGTTCTCCACGCACATTAAAGCTGGTGTTTACCAGCATACCACAACCTGTTTCTTGCTCGAAAGCCGACAGCAGTTGATGATACCGCGGGTTAGTTTCTTTGGACACCGTCTGTATCCTGGCAGAGAAGTCAATATGAGTCACTGCCGGAATTTCAGATCTGAGTGTGTATAATTTTTCCCGTAAGGGCAGATTAAGGTAGTTCTCAGGTACTTGTTTTCGCTGGCTTTGCTTTACCGGATGCACCAGCAACATATATGGAGATTTACCGGGTAAATCAAAAAAGCTGCTTGCAGATTCCTCCAGAACGGAAGGTGCAAATGGTCGAAAACTTTCTCGATACTTAATTTTAAGATTCAGGGTTTTCTGCATGTCCGAATTGCGCGGATCGCCCAGGATACTTCGTCCGCCTAATGCCCGCGGACCAAATTCCATTCGCCCCTGAAACCAGCCCAGGATTTTGCCCTGATTCAGCAGTTTCGCCAGCTTGGCAGTAAGCTGATTAAAATCGGAAAAGTGTGTGCAGGGCGCATCATATTTTCGGGCTGTCCGCTGTATTTCCAAATCGCTGTATTCGGGTCCGAGAAAGGAACCCTGCATGCCATCGGGTAGTTGTATTTCTCGCGGACGATCAAATACAATGTGGTGTACTGCCAGAGCGGCACCTAATGCGCCACCGGCGTCTCCGGCAGCAGGCTGGATATAGATTTCTTTAAAGATGTTTTGTAACTCCAGCTTTCCGTTTGCGACACAGTTTAGTGCGACACCTCCGGCCATGCAAAGATGGTCGGCTCCGGTGAGTCGTTTGGCTTCTTTGGCCATAGCCACAACAACTTCCTCGGTGAAATTCTGGATTGCCCAGGCCAGATCACAATGGTGTTGTTCTAATTCATCTTCGGGATTCCTTCGCGGAAAGCCAAAGAGCGTTTCCCATTTTTGATCCTTTGTCATTCTTAAGCCGGTAGCATACCTGAAAAACTGCTGATCAAGCCATAGAGATCCATCTGGCTTTAGTTTCACCAGCTTTTCCCGAATTGTTTTTCCAAATCTTTGAACACCTGGGCCATCCGGATTCCCGTATGGGGCAAGGCCCATCAATTTATACTCGCCCGAATTTACCCGAAAGCCCAGGAAATAGGTAAAGGCAGAATATAACAATCCCAAGGAATGTGGAAAGTGCATTTCACGAAGGACCTTAATTTTAGAACCTTTCCCATGACCTATGGATGCCGTCGCCCATTCGCCAACTCCGTCGATTGTCAGAATGGCTGCTTCCTCAAATCGGGAGGGATAAAAAGAACTGGCAGCATGAGACAGATGGTGTTCCGGGAAATACAAACGCCATTTTTTTCGGTCATAGACCTCAATTTCAGAGAGCGCCCGGCGGATGTTGCGTTTGAGCATGAGTTTCTCATTTACCCAAACCGGCATGGAGGCTACAAAAGACGAAACGCCTTTCGGGGCAAACCCGTAATATGTATCTAAAAGTCGCTCAAATTTGAGCAGAGGTTTGTCATAAAATACGACTGCATCCAGGTTATTGAGGCTAAAACCCGTCTCGGAAAGACAAAAACGTATGGCATTTGTGGGAAAGCCGGGGTCGTGCTTAATTCGGGTAAACCGTTCTTCCTGCGCTGCAGCCAACACCTGACCATCACCAATAATAGCAGCTGCTGAATCGTGGTAATAAGCTGAGATTCCTAGTATTTTCATTCTTTATGAGGACTAGAAGAGGTAAAGGAACAGTATATTTTATTGCTTTATAGATTCCAGTGAGAAACAAATTGGTCTGCTACTACAAACTTTCGTCCCTTCACCTGATCGAAATAGCCAAGCATGGCTTTCATGGTTTGCCTTCCCAATTCTTCGATCAATATTTCCTTCGGTCCTTCAAATCGGTCTTCCAGGTTTTCGCCTAATCGAAACAAGGTGCTGATAAATTCGGGAAGTAAAACCCCCAGGCATCCTTCCGGAGCATAGACACCTAACATCCGGCTTCGCTCTTTCCCGATTAGGTGGGTAATTAACAAAGGCGGCACTTTCTCAAACCGGCCTTTTAAGGTATAGTTTGCAAATTTTAGAAGCGCGTTTGTAAGCAATTGCCCGGCTTCTGAAGCGGCGCCTTTTCTTGTAAGAATCTCCTCCAGCAATTTCCGTCCCTCTGAAGCTGTTGGTGGAACCAGTTCCGGGGTGATCCCTAATAAGTGCCCAATATACGTCCAGGTTTTATAAAAACCTTCCAGCTTTTCTGGAGATTCTGTTATTCCAAATTGAGCTAATGCATCTGTGATGGAAACGCAGAAGGTCTGCAGGGTCAGCGCCATATCTTCCTGATTTATCGGTGCCCCAAACATTTCGGTATTCCACTCCGGGGTTCCAATAAACTTTCTGATTGAAGCATGGATGAGTCGTACCTTTTGTATCGCCTGAATACCTTTCCCGCCAGGCAACAAGCCATCCGGACTCATGACATCCATCAAAAATTGGCCTGTTTCTGCTATTCTCCGCGCAAAAATTTCCAGGTCATCCCCTTGCCTCGATAATCTTCCTGTTCGGATGAGCACTTCTGCCCCTGCTGCACAGGTATAGAGCTGTGGCAGGGACTTATAGTAGAGAAAAACCAAAAACTTCGGACCGTGATCCAGAAAAAGGGCATTGGCTATTCGGATCTGATGCCAATCGGCATGATCGGGCAGCTGCCGGGTGGCCTCAAAAAAGGGGCGTATAGAAATAGGGAAATCACTTTCAGGCAACTCAATTTCGCGAATCAGCCGATTAAAAAATTGCCGGGCTTCTTCCGGGCCGTTTTCCGAAAGCATTGTATTTATAGCCTCATCGGCAAGTGGATCGGTTATGAGCTGATAGTTAATAGTTGATGATTAATTTAAAAAATTAACTTTCAATACTTTCAAAATATATTGAAAGTTTGTATTTTTGATATATGACAACAAAAAAGTCTCCATCCAAATTAATAAGTTTTCATCAAAAATTAGCCGACAAAGCTTTTTCATATTCATTCATTGGAGAAACACAGGGTGATCTGCCAGCCGGCTTTGACGGCGATGATAGGCGCGTTTACCTGGGCGAGGGCCAGGTTGTTTTTGAAGCAGCCAAAACAGCCATTCAAACCTGGGCAATGTTTCCCAAAAGCTGGACCACTGTGTATTACCCTTTCGGGGAAATTGCAATTGGCAAGGAGGTTGCCGTAGCGATCAGGCTACTTGGCTGCTGGTGGCACTGTGGCTCCAGAATTGTTTACATCCTGGACACGGATGATCGATATGGGTTTGCGTACGGCACACTCACCCGCCATCTCGAAAAGGGAGAAGAGCTTTTTGTTGTAGAGCGGGAAGCTGACGGGAAGGTCTATTTTAGAATCCGCGCATTTTCAAAACCCAATTATTGGTATGTGCAAGTAGCTTATCCATTTGCCCGACTCATGCAAAGACGATTTGTGCGCCATGCTTTTAAGGCTATGCTCAAACAAACCCGAACAGCTTTATGAAAACCACTATTTTTCTTCGATTCGGAATCGGGGGTCTTATAGCCTGGGCAAGCCTGTTATTGCTGTCCCTTATATTACCGGAAACCCAATTAAGCTGGCCTGCTGTACTCCTGACATTTGGCATTTTGGTCCTCATCCCTTCGGCTTTACTTAAGCTCGACCTACTTCCCCAAAAAACCAGATTTCCCATAATTATTGGAGTCTTACTCGCTTCTCTGGCCTTCTTATCCCCTTCGTCTGGCATGTGCTCCATGCTCTGTCTCCCCTATCTGCTTGGGCTGGGTTTTATTTTGTTTTTGCGCTTACGCGAAAATCGGGTTCTGTTTTCGCTGACAAACCTGGCACTGCTATACCTGTTGATCGCCGGTATGTGGCTCTTTGCAGAACGTGCGGGCTTTCGGCCTCTGGGTTTTGATCCGCTCATCAATCTACTCACGGCCATTCACTTTCATTTTGCCGGCTTTTTACTAACGGGTCTAGCCGCCCTATACACCAGGAATTTTCCATCGCAC
The DNA here is from genome assembly GCA_020437105.1 of Saprospiraceae bacterium. GTDB lineage: Bacteria > Bacteroidota > Bacteroidia > Chitinophagales > Saprospiraceae > JAAEZH01. Next base: position 297 of record JAGQWR010000034.1, on the reverse strand, counting down.
TCAGACATCTATTTTAATCTGGCACTTTTAGGAGGAGCACCCTTGGTGGCAACGGGCATTACGATCACCCATTTTCACGGGCCCTTTTTTGTGGAGTCCGTTGCCGCTTGCTGGATGGCTCTTACCGGCATTTGGGTTGCCCTGAAAATTATTAAAACCCCTCCGCACTGGCTGGGGCTAATCGGAGCCTCTTTCCTCCTTTTCGGAATGTTTCTGGCTATATACCCAAACGAAAGTGGTTTGAGCTTTTTATCTTTTTCTTTTTACGTCCTACTTCGTTAAAAATACTCGCCATAG
>JAGQWR010000033.1:16923-39165 GCA_020437105.1 Saprospiraceae bacterium | reverse complement strand
TTAGTTTGGTATCCGACCAAATTTACCATCTGCTTTTTTGATCAGGTAAGCACCGCTAAATCCACGTTTTCGGGCGACAGCTAAAGTCTTTTCAGCTTCCTCCTGACTAGGATATCCACCCAAATAATACACCGTTAGACCGCCGCGTTTGTGGTTTTCCAATTGGCCCAAATCTGACACTTTTGAAGGGTCAAAGAAATTGGTATTGGAATATGCTGCCAACTGAATAAAATATGGATTTACCATATCCGGAGTACCCGGGGCAGGAATTGCAGCAGTGGCATTGAAGTCACTTGCCATACCCTTCGGCGTTAAGTTAGATCCTTTAGGACTAGTCTGTGGGGGCGTTTCCTTAACAATGAACGCACTGGTATAGCCTTTGGATTTAACAACAGGCAATACACTGTTTGCTTCTTCCCGCGATAGGAATGGTCCGATTCTTACCTTGTTATTGGATCCTTCTGTTTTGTAATAAACCGTAGAGATTTCTCCAAGCTTGCGCTCATAATTATCCAGATCCAGGGTTCGATTTGTTGGGATGGCCGCAACCTGAATAGAGTAAACGATTGAACTAACCGGAATGGGTACCTCTGCATTATACTCTACCGGTATATCAGAACCGCCCTTAGGCATGGCAGCAATAGGCTCTTCTCTGTTTTGAATAGCCCCGGAAGGTGTAAGGGAAATTGTACCCATAATACTGCGATCCAATCCGTCTCCGGTTTTGATGGTTCTGTTTACATCAACAAAACCAGATTTTGAATAGCGAATAATGTAGGAAGTATTGGGCCGCAGAGCCAAAGAATACTCGCCCCGCATATTAGTAGTTGCCTCCATCGTAGCACCGCTTGCCTGATTTATGGCCCGTACATTGACATTTTCTACCTGGTAGCCACTCAACAAATTCACAACTGCGCCCAGGTAATCTTCTCCTATTCGAGTCAGGATTACCTCCATGTTTCTATTCGGACTTAATCCGGTAGTCGTAATATTCAGATTGCCACTGATGTACCCGTATTTTCGAATTTCTGCCTGGCAATTGATGCCCTGCCGGGCATTCACACGCACAATGCCGGTATTATCAGAGGTATAGGTTCCTTCTCCGCAACTAGAAAAGTCAACAACTGCACCTTCTATTGGTGTGAGGTCTGAACCGTTAACCACTTGGATAACCAGTTGATCTGCTTTCTTTTTAACCCGGTAAATATCTTCACTTCCCTGGCCTCCTACCCGATTGGATGTCAGGTAACCAAAATTGGATGCTTCATCAAAAACGAATCCAAAATCATCTCTGGGGGAGTTAATTTCTGTACCGGCATGTTCGAGTATTGTAAAGCGCTCTCCGGAGCCCCGGTTAGACCTGAAAATATCGTATCCGCCAAAACCCTGATGCCAATCTGAAGCAAAGAACAACTCAGTGCCGTCAAAGAACGGCGTAATCTCATTTCCAATGCTATTTACGATGGCTCCCAGGTTTTCAGGAGGTGTCCAGCTTTTGCCGTTTCTATAACTCACATAAACATCATATCCGCCAAAACCATCCGGACGATCGGAGGAGAAATAAAGGGCATTCCCGTCAGGGGAAAAGCAAGGATAACCGGTAGAGTAACCAGAACCATTGTGTTGAAATGGCACGGGATCTTCCCAATCGCCATTTTCTTTAACTTCGGCCAAATAGATACTTAATTCAACCCCGGACTCCGGAATCTGGCGCGTACCATCTACAAAATTATTCTTGGTAATGGCAACCCATTTTTTATCCGGCGAATAGGCAATGGGCCCTTCATTGTACAAATTGCGCAAATCAGAACGCAGGAAAGCCGGACTTTGGAGGTAGCCATTATTATCTCTGGCTGTAATAAAGAGCTGATTGTTGGATGTGCCAATCCAGGAAGAGCTTGAACCACGAGGGCGTTTCATATCCGATCTTGCCGACGAGTAAACGACCTGGTCGGTTCCATAAAAAACAGGGGAAAAATCGGAAGCCGGCGTATTCAAATATTCTGCCTTAACGACATAGCTGGGTGATTCATTAATCCTGGCAAGCGCAAACTCACAGCTTCTGGCAAATTGCTGTCCGTCCACAGGATGGGTTTCAGCATATTTAAGAAATTGTAGGCGCGCTAATTCATATTGACCAATACCTTTAAGGGATTGGCCGTATTTTAAATATACTTCCGGGCTAACCGGACCTTGATTTACTGCTTGTTCGTAATAAATTCTGGAGTCATCCAACCGATTTAACATATAGTAACAATCTGCTACTTTCACTAAGGCTTCCATGTTTCCAGGCTGGCGCTCAAGAACTTCCAGATAAGATTTGGTGGCCAAATTATACGCATGGAGATCGTATTGTTTGTTGGCTTTTGTAAGTGTTGACTGGGCATTTGAGGTTGTAAAAAATGCACAGCAAAAGAATAAAAGGAGCGTCGAAATTCTAATCTTTCCCATATCGCAGATGCTAATTATTAAATTTTGCTTTTGCGTAAAGCCTTAAACTGAAAAAGTAAGTTCCTCTAACAGTTCAAATAATTTGTTTACAAAATTACAGCAAATCATTGAAAAAACTGTTAACAAAGCCGAAAAACGCATATCCCAATATGAATATTACACAAAACAACCAAAAAAGTGTAAAACAAGACCATTCCCATTAGAATCGTCGCCGTTCTTCCTTTATTTCCAACGCATCCATCAGTCCAATTACCCGATCATAACTTAGGATTCCCTCCTGGATACCCTGTGCACGCAAATAAGTGTCATATGCGTAATATCGAAGACTAGGGAAGAGTTCCGGGTAGGCATCCTGGTATTCGTAAATAGCTTTCAGATCGGCCCTAATGCCCGTTGAAAGTTGTTTGTATTGTTCTGAAAATGCGTCTCGATCATAGGGCCGGATATTGGAAGCCATATACCGCCAGTATCCCAACAACACCGAATAACGAATAAACGGAGCCTTGCATTCCAGTCCGCCAAGCACAGCCAGGAAATTACAGGTGCCCTCATCGGTAAAACCGTAGCCATGAGCCATTTCATGGATCATTACAAAAGGCTGTTGAACAGGATGAAGCCCGGCATCGACATGTCCTTCTCCGGTCCAGGGCAGATAAACACCACTGGTATTAAATCGAAGTAAAATGCCTTTCGGAAGCACAAGTCGGGCGCGCATACTGCCCACTGTAGGATAATCCCAGGAGCCAATCAGACTTTCAAGCCCTCTGCGGCACCGTTGCTCCACAAAATCGGGTAAAAATTCAGCTCCCATTGCTGTTGTATCAGCTCCGGGAATGGCTGCCCGATAATCTTCCAAAGCAAGGCTGAGTTCTTCAAACTTACAGATCAGTACGTCGAGTTCAATCGGACTTACCTGCAAATCCAGCTGCGACTCTAAGGGCAATCGACCATAATTGAAGCCCCACATCAGGGTAAACGTAAACGCCAGGGCCAGGAGTCCATTAATGATGCTCCAACCTGACCGGAGTAGTCGCTTTAGAAAGGGTTTCTTTTTGCGCCAGATCAGTATTTGTTTTATTACCAGCACAAGCAATAAAAAACCCAGGAGTGGATAGATCAAAGCAAATGGCAAAAAACCGGTAATTGCATCCAATCCCTGCCGTATGTATAGGAATAGCCCCCGGCTATAATACTGTTCGATCTGTTCCTGACTGGACACGCTGCGTATTAGCAAAGCCAGAAGAAACAACCACAGCCAGAAACCCTCCTTAATCCACCTCCAACTCAGTCTTTTCATGTAGGATCAATTCCATTTTTCAACAAGAAACAAAATTTTCGAAAATAAGCGATAATCACCCGATCAATTGAACTTCATTATATTAATGTATGTTGTTATGTGCAAATGAATTGAAATTTCCGCTTCCTGACAATTTGAAGCAGATGGTTTTGGTTATATTTGCAACTACAATGCCCTTCGGGGTGTTTACAATTAGCTCGACAAAAATTGTCGATAACAAAAAATAATATCGCCGGTTACCACTCCGGTTATTCTTAACGTAAAACGCTGGAAAAAATGGCTTTTGAATTCACAGATGCGAACTTTAAGGAGCAAGCATTGGATAACGATGGAGTAGCTGTAATTGACTTTTGGGCTGAATGGTGTGGCCCGTGCCGCATGGTTTCACCAATTATTGAAGAATTGTCTAATGATTATGATGGTCAGGCTACCATCGGGAAGGTAAATGTTGATGAAAATCACGAGGTATCCATGAAATATGGAATCCGCTCTATACCAACTATTTTGATCCTGAAAAACGGAGAAATCTTCGACAAACATGTAGGTACGATTTCTAAGACGGCCCTGAACGATAAGATTCAAAAGGCCTTGGCTTCCTAAGTATTCACCTGGAAGCCGGGAAGACCCTCAGCAGAGCAATTTGCTGAGGGTTTTGCATTTTTATCATCCCGTTGCCCCTTTTCCGGTATTTCATCGAAAAAAGAAAATTGGATTTAAAAAAGATTAAGAGCTTGTTTCCTTATTTTGAAAACACACCATAACATTCAATAAAAATAAAACCGGATTACATGAAAACCCATTCTTTATTCCTGGTCGGATTGCTTTCGATTATCGCATCCTGCACCTCGGAAAAACCTAGTACAAATTCTGAAAAAGTGAAATTGACTTACCCTGAAACCAGAACCGACGACCAAGTTGACGACTATTTCGGAACCGCCGTTGCTGATCCTTATCGCTGGTTGGAAGATGACCGGGCTGCAGAAACAGAAGCATGGGTTAGCAGCCAAAACAAGGTAACATTCGACTACCTCGAACAAATACCTTATCGTCAAAGTATTAAGGATCGGTATGAGGAGCTTTATAATTACCCCAAAGTTTCTTCTCCCTTTAATGCCGGGGAATACTATTTCTTTTATAAAAATGACGGACTACAAAATCAGGCAGTCATTTATCGCCAGAAAGGACTGGATGGAGAACCGGAGGTCTTTATTGATCCCAATGCACTTTCTGAAGGCGGTACGGTATCCATTGGCCTCGTTGGTATTTCGAATGACTACAAGTATGTCACCTATAGCCGCTCGGATGCGGGTTCTGATTGGCAAAAATTTTATGTCAAGGAAATTGAAACAGGAAAAGACCTGCCAGACGAACTGAATTGGGTCAAATTCTCTGGTGCCTCCTGGTATAAAGATGGCTTCTTTTACAACCGCTACCCGCAACCGAAAGCCGGTGAAGAACTTTCCGGAGACAACCGCATGCATAGTGTTTATTACCACAAACTGGGTACAGATCAATCCGAAGATGATCTAATTTACCGGGACGAAGAAAACCCGACCCATTACCACTTTGGGTATGTGACGGAAGATGACAAATACTATATCATGTTTAAACAACCAGGTACAGATGGTTTTGCGACCTATTTCAAAGACCTGGAAAACGATGGTGATTTTGTAGAATTATTTCCCGGGTTTAGCACTAAAAGTTCTATTATCCACCACACCGGCGGTCGGTTTTTGGTGCTCACCAATATTGATGCCCCAAATTATCGCTTAATCTCTGTTGATCCAGCCAACCCACAAAAGGAAAACTGGGTGGAGATCATTCCGGAGTCTGAAAATCTCCTGGAAAGCGTCAATACCGGTGGCGGAAAACTGTTTGCTTCTTACCTTGAAAAAGCGACTAATCGGATTTATCAAATGAATTATGATGGATCTGATAAAACCCAGATCCAATTACCAGGCCTCGGCAGTGCGGGTGGCTTAGGTGGCCGGGAAAATGAAAAGACCCTCTTTTATACCTTTACTTCTTTCATTTACCCAAATTCTATTTTTCAATATGATGTAGAAACCGGAAAATCAGCGCAATTCTACAAAGCTGACTTGAAGTTTGATCCTGCAGATTATGTTGAAAAACAAGTAACATACAAAAGCAAGGATGGCACAGATGTTTCGATGTTTATCGTACACAAAAAAGGCTTGAAAATGGATGGCAATAATCCGACTTACCTGTACGGATATGGCGGATTCAATATCAGTCTGTCGCCTTGGTTTAGTGCATCCCGTCTGGTTTTACTGGAAAACGGAGGCATTTTCGCAGTACCAAACCTTCGGGGCGGTGGCGAATATGGCGAAGAATGGCATGAAGGCGGTATGTTGTTGAAAAAACAAAACGTATTCGATGACTTCATTGCAGCAGGTGAATACCTGATCAAAGAAGGTTATACTTCAACCGAAAAATTAGCGATTGGAGGTGGCTCAAATGGCGGCTTGTTGGTTGGTGCCTGTATGACACAGCGACCAGATTTGTTTGCCGTAGCCATGCCAGCTGTGGGTGTAATGGATATGTTGCGCTACCATCGGTTTACAGTCGGAAAAGGCTGGATTCCGGAATATGGATGTGCTGATTCATCAGCAGTAGATTTTAACAACCTGTTGGCTTACTCTCCATTACATAACTTGAAGGAAGGGGTTGAATATCCGGCTACCATGGTATTTACAGGTGATCATGATGACCGGGTGGTACCGGCACACTCCTTTAAATTTGCAGCCCAATTGCAAAAATCGCATGTCGGCAATAACCCGGTTGTCATCCGGATTGAAACAGATGCCGGCCATGGTGCAGGAAAACCAACTTCCAAAATTATTGAGGAAGAAGCCGATCGCTGGGCATTCTTGTTTTACAATACAGACTCACCGGTAATTTATTTACAGGATTAAGAGTTAGGTCAAAACATACCTAATCCCGGATTTTGGAGCGCTCCAGAGTCCGGGATTTTTTTTTCACTCCGGCCAGGCAAAAAGCATTTTCCCGTGACCATCCTGAAGGCTTTTTGTTCCAGCCCCACCCTCTTCATACAAACGCACCTGATAGCGAAAACTCAGTATTTTCCCTAATTGGGATTCGGGCGCATCTTCCACCGAATCAATGATGAAAAAATCATCCGTATCGGGAGCGCCCAAGCGGCTTAGATATCGCATACCATTCTCCTCCAACACAAATTCAACCGTTCCATAAATGGCTGCCGGTATGGTATCCCCCGGACTAATATCCAAAATAACTTCCGAGTCATAATCAAACTGTGCCGAGCAAAACATCGTTCCCGGGCCACCCTGTGGCAAAAAAATCGAATGGGTGGCCACATTCCCCGATGCATCTGTCACCTCCACCAAATAAACGCCCGGGTTCATTACCGGTGAGGTCTGGGACGTTATCCCATTGCTCCATGAAAAAGTATAAGGAGATACACCGCCACTTACATTAGCATACAAGTTTGTATTTGCAGGTGACTCGTACTCAATAAATACACTCAAGGCGTCCGGAGCCTGAGGTAGCGGACTGATCGTTTTACATTGAGTCGTCGTACAGTTCCCGATTAAGTTATCAGTGCTCGTCAGGCAAACATCAATGCTGCCAGGGTTATCCCGAATTAGGGTAAAACTTTCCTGGTTTACCACGGAAATTGTGTCATCTACTTCCCAACTATGGATGAGGTTCGCACCTGACCCGGTAGTGGTAGCAGTAAAAGTCATTAACCAAATTATAGACGTATCAGCAGGGAAAATGGTACTTCCGCCGGTAAAATCGTAATAGGTGTTCTCCTGTATTAGACCAGGACTCGGACTATTTATCCCGCCCGACTCCAGATCATGGATTCTTATTTCCAATGAAGCACCACACTGGTCAAAACAATCAATTTCTTCAAACCGACTAAATAAGACCCAAATATTATCCGAATCCAAATAGGCATCTGTTTCAATTCTGTAGTTATCCAGACCAGCTTCCAGGGAGGTCGCAGAACCTGATTCCGTCCAGGATAAATCGTATATGGGACTACTTGTTATATCCGGTGGAATTTCAATGCGCTGACATGCCGACAAACAAATCAGCAGCCAAACACCATACATTCCGCCTTTTAAAACTGCTTTCATTTGATCAAATAATTAATTCCGATCTCGATACTAATTTTACTTTGGTTAGAAGTTAAAGCAATCGATGATGCATAGGATGTAAAGCGGTATCTACCCAATAAGCGCAGAGAAATATCCGGATTCACCTGGTAGGTATATCCTATTCTGGCTGCAGCCTGAAAACGGTTTAAGCCAGCACTATCCAACCAGCCTTTTTGAGTTCCCGCTAACACATAAAAATTTGGCAGTTCATCCGGGTTGGCTCCATTTTCAGTAGCTTCTCGCCATGCTGCTTCAAAGGAGGCAGCCTCCTCATCGGTTCGCTCGTCCGGACCTTTATACACCCATTCCTCCAATTGACCATGTGCTCCCAATAAAAAAGCAGGCTCTACACCTAAAAAGAGGCTGTTTCGGGGATTTATCTGCATCTGAATTGAAATCGGGAGTACTCCAAAATAAAGGGCATCAGGTACCAGTCGATAGTTTATTTCCTGAAGTCCTAAACCATATGTGGACTGGGTAGATTCTTTTAATATGGCAAACTGCTCTAAACGGCTATTCAGTCCGGGCTCTACCCAAAGGCTGAATTGCTCATTAAATTGATAGCCCGCTAAACCTCGAATGCTGTATCCACCAATCCAGTTGGTGTTCCAGGAGGATGGTACTGCTGATTGGCCATATAGTGAAACGCCCAATCCAAAATGGAAGCCGGATGCTTCCTGGTTTTCTAATTTCTTTAAGTATAATTCAGGGGCCGGAACAATTGGTAAAAATTCCAGTGTGGCAACATTTTCTGCTGCTGCTATATCCCGAAGTTGTACGTTTTCAGCCACTGGAGTAGCTGGCTGAATGATAGGTTCTACCATTAAATTCTCTACTTCCGGAAGAGTTTCTAAAATAAGCCTCTTGTTTTGAATAGTAGCCGGGGCTGGCTGACCTGCCTTTTGAACCGGAATCTGTATGGCTTTTCCCGCCAAAGATTCACTGGGGGCAGGATCGGAGATAACATTGTTTTGTGTTGGTGGGATCTGGGATTTTTGGCCACTTTCGTGGAATTCTATTTCTGTTGCCTCCGTAGGATACAGCATAGAATCGCTTTGTAAAGCTGTCTCCTGTTGAATCAAGAGATAGAATAAAGAACCAAAGACTACTGTTCCAATTCCAAAAAGGATGAAAAAGAAGCCGCGCTTTTTACGTTCTTTTTTTTCAATTTCAGCTTCAACAGCCTGCCAATAGGTTTCATCCCAGTCAAACGTGCGTTTGGCCAGCCCTTCCTTAAACAGACGGTCTATATTCGGATCCTCCATGCTAAATCAATTTATTTATTGAAGACCTGCTATTAATAAGTTCCAGTATCCACTCTCTCAATTTTTTTCTTCCGGAAGACAAATGCCATTTTGAGGTACCAATGCTGATATCGAGCATTTCTGAAATTTCATGGTGTTTAAAGTCATCTACAACATAGAGATTAAACACTTTTTGGCTGATTGGGGGCAAGCGCATGATTAAGGCTTCTAATTCTTCCGGTTTCACAACTTGCTCATCCGCATCAAGTGCTGCTTCATCAATCAGGGGATCCTCAAAAATGGAATCTGAAAAATCCCGGTATTCAATGAGTTCGCGTACTTTCCTGCTTTTCCGAAATTCATCAATCATTACATTGATGGCAATTCGTTTTATCCAAGGCTCAAACGGAATTTCCGGCTTATACCCCTTCAGGTTGGTTAACACGCGCAAGAAGGCTTCATTCATCCCTGCCTGCGCAACTTCCCTATCCGTGGAATACCTCGAACAAACACCCATCAGGACTGGAAAACAGGCCTTAAAAAGTTGGTATTGCGCTTTGCGATCCCCCTTTTTACAATCTTCCAGAAGTGATGAGCTTGGAATCATACTATTTTGAAAACCTGCTGACGAAATTTAACAATGTAGAAAAAATGCAGGCGAACGAGGAACTCGTCCGCCTGCAATCTCCCACTTCAGGTTTATTGTTTCACTATTTTGAATGTCCGCATAGAAGGACCATCACTTAATCGAATCAGATAAAGGCCACTGCTGTAATTGCTGAAATCAATTTCTAATTGTGTTTGACCGGTACCCAGTTTTACAGATTGTACCAGCAAACGCTGTCCAACAGTATTAATAAGCTCTAATTGGATGTTTGCCGCTTCCTGCATATTGATGTCCAGTAGCAATTGCTCAGATACCGGATTCGGACTAACGAAAATTCCTGCTGCATCCAAAATATTGTTGGTAGCTGTCGTAACGGCTGTTGCTCCAACTTCAAACTGGATATCCGTTACTTCTGGCTGATCCGGACCAATTGTTACCCATTTAATACCCTGGTCCAGTCCGGTAATTTCCACAACTACCTGATAGGTTCCCCAGGCGAGATCCGGGAATTTGAAATAGCCTCCTGCATCTGTCAAGGTATGAGTCACCCCAGAACCATCCGGATTTAGCAGGAGTACTGAAGCACCAACTACAGGATCGCCTAATCCGCCACGGTCATCTGAGCCAGACAGGTTAGCACCTTCACTAACATATCCGCCGATAAAACCTGGTCCGCCAGGGTTTATTCCCTCTATCAGCGAAACATCATGGCTGGTTGGGTTGAAATAAGGAATCGTGATTAAATCCGCTTCGTTCCAGAACAGGTGGCTGGTATAATAAGCCGGAAGATTTGTCTCATATCCTTCTGTACCTGCATCAACAGCTGCTTTAACCAGATATTGACCCGCAGGAACAGCTCCAAAGTCATAGGAATTGCCGCCAATAACATTGCCATCAATTGGAACCATATCAACAGCAGTCAGCGTTTCATCAACCGGATCGTAAACGACCAGATAAACAACACCACTAATCAAGTTGAAATTACTGCTGTCTCCCAAATGCACAGAACCATAGATTTGATCCAGTGGCGACAATGTTTCAACAAAAGCACAAGCCGTAGTAGAACAGCCCGTCGCATCGGTAGTGGTAACACAATAAACACCTTCTTCAGTTACCTCAATGGATGAGGAAGTACTGCCATCCTGCTCCCAGTAATAGGTAAAAGGCGCTACTCCATTAGGAACTGCTTCCAAGGAATAGATATTCGATCCCTGAATTTGAGTAACTATAATATTTACAAAACAATCAGTAGTATCTCCGAAGTAAAAACAATCCGTTGAGGAACATCCCACTGCGTCAATAAGTGTTACACAGTACTCTCCTTCCTCAATTGGAGTAATTGACTGGGTAGATTCTCCGGTATTCCAACTATAAACGTAAGGAGCCACGCCTCCCGAACCATATGCCCAAAGATCATTGGACATTGGGTTTTGCTCAATGGTTACGCTGCAATCCTGGGGATTATTATTAAAACAGCCTGTAGCTTCACATCCGGTTGCATCTGTGATGGTCACACAAGCCATTCCACTTGCCGGTGTTGGAATCACAGCACTTGTTGCTCCGTTATCCCAGCTATACACATAGGGAGCCTGCCCCGTAGTTGTAGCTTGCAAAAAGGCGCCATTTTGTACTAAATCCACGCTTACACTACAGGAGTCAAGTACATTGCCATACACTCCGCAAGCCTCTGAGGTACAACCTGAATTATCTGTAATAGTTACACAGTAAATACCAGGTTGCATCGGGAAAATATTTGGTGTGGTCTCCCCTGTATCCCATAAATAAGTAAAGGGTGGCATACCAGTTGCAAACGCCATCAAACCGGAAGCCGGGTTTGACACGACTTCCACCGAACAATTGCCGCCAACCACGATAATTACGCAAGCAATCGTAGTGCAACCTTCTGCATCCACAACCTCTACACAATATTCACCGGATTCGGTAACTGTGATGGATTGGCTATTCGCACCAGTGGACCAGGAATAGGTAAAAGGTGCTGTACCGGTCGGAATAGCACTGAGGGTACTTACAGTACTTCCCGGCACTTCGTCCACCTGGATTTCGACCGAACAAAAGGTGTTCGATTGGCAATAATCCAGGTCAATTGTCAGATCTGTATTGCCCGGATTCCAAAAGGCCTGCCCTTCAGAAAGGTAATTCGTACATTCAATGTAGGCTATGACTAGTCCCTGGGTTTGGTTATCAGGCACTTCAAAGTTATCCAGGTAAAATCCATTGGCATCCGTTTGCACGGAATTATAATAACCTACCGGATTAATAAAGGAGGAATCGGTATAAATGTAAACCGTTACATCTGCTACACCGTTGCCACTTGCATCTGTCACCTGACCGGAAACAGAAATGGGAATGTTTGCCCAACTCAGGAGAGCGGTCAACATAAAAATGGAAATTGTCAATAATCTTTTCACGTCTATTATTTTTTTCTTTAGGTTCAGGAATGAAATCCGGACTTTTAACATAAAGCTTCACCCCTATACACGTAAGTTTGTGCAAAGGGTTGGGTTGAACACAAAAATAATTTATTAAAATGAGGATACCGCTGGCAGAAAGAATGAGGCCCCGGTCTTTAGATCAATATATTGGTCAGCAACATCTGGTTGGGCCAGGAGCAGTACTGCGTAAGGCAATTGAAAGTGGCCAAGTGCCTTCCTTCATTTTATGGGGGCCGCCGGGTGTTGGAAAAACAACCCTGGCTGGCATCATTGCCAATCAATTGGATCGGCCCTTTTTCAGCCTTTCTGCCATAAACTCCGGGGTAAAAGATATCCGCGATACGATTGATAAGGCTCAAAAACAACAATTTTTCAATCGGCCAAATCCGATTCTGTTTATTGATGAGATCCACCGGTTTAGCAAATCCCAACAAGATGCACTCCTTGGTGCTGTTGAAAAAGGAATCATCAACCTGATCGGAGCAACGACCGAAAATCCATCCTTTGAAGTTATTCCGGCACTGCTTTCCCGTTCACAGGTATATGTGTTGGAACATTTATCTAAAACGGATCTGGTTAGCCTGATTGATAAAGCTTTACAGGAGGATGAATACTTACAAAAGCTCCCCATTGAAGTAGTTGAATACGATGCCATGCTAAAGCTCTGTGGCGGTGACGGACGCAAGCTTTATAATATTTTGGAGCTTCTGTCAACAGACGCCAGTGCAGATCACCCATTGCAGATCACCAATGAACTGGTCTCCGAAAAAGTCCAGCAAAACCTGGCTATTTATGACAAGGGCGGCGAGCAGCATTATGACATTGCCTCTGCCCTGATCAAATCCATTCGCGGAAGCGACCCCAATGCAGCAGTCTATTGGCTTGCCCGGATGTTGGAAGGCGGCGAAGATGTCAAATTTATTGCCCGCAGGCTGGTCATTGCCGCATCTGAAGATATTGGACTTGCCAATCCAAATGCCCTGCTTATGGCTACAACTGCCTTCCAGTCGGTTCAGATGATTGGTATGCCGGAATCCAGAATTATCCTGTCTCAGACGGTAGTTTATCTGGCCACCTCGCCTAAAAGTAATTCGACCTATGTGGCCATAAAAAAAGCACAGGAAGAGGTTCAAAAAAGTGGACATCTTCCTGTGCCTTTACATTTGCGCAACGCGCCGACAAAACTCATGAAACAATTAGACTACGGGAAGGATTACCAATATGCCCATGACCATAAAGGCAATTTTACCGACCTGGAATACTTACCGAAGGCCGTAAGCGGATCCAAATTTTTCGAACCGGGTCAAAATCCGCCGGAGGAAAAAATCAGACAACGCTTAAAAGCCTGGTGGAAAGATCGATACAACTACTAAGCTAGTACTATTTACTGAAATGCTCCACCGGGATACTGTAAGTGCCTGTCTGCGCACCTACATAAATCCCTTTGCGAACCTCTATATTTTCAAAGTATCCTTCGATTACCTTGAGCATGTATTGGCGATTGCTCCGCTTTACCATATCAGATTGTCGGATCAAATCTTCAAAATCTGAACGCAGGCTCTGGTAAAACTTATCCATATACCGTATTTCCCCTTCCGGGTGAACAAAGCCCAGATAAACCCGGTCTTCTACCCGATACTGGCCTACATTATTATTCGCCACAGCGTAATTTGCTCCTACTAGAATGGAAAAATCAAAATCATAGGGAACAGGCACTAATTTACCGGTCGCTTCCATTTTAACAAGTTTAACATTGCGAACGGTCGTCAAATCATAATCGGCATTGCCAATCAGATATTGAAATACAGACATACGGTGTTCTGCCTGGGTATCAAATGCCTCAATTGGCTGATTGAGGAGCTCCACTTCTTTCCCGCCGATACGCTGCGCCATTTCATCGGTACTTTCAATTAATACACCCCAGCGAGATTCAATGATCCGTGGATCTGTATCATCTTTGTACGTGATTTTCACAAGCTGAACCCGGAAACTCTGATCAGTTACCAAATTATACAACCGATAAGCCATGTATTCGCGCAACACATTATCTTTTGCTTCTGCTTCATCGTCAAAACAATGCGTGACCAACTTATAAGAATCAAATTCAGCCAATCCGGCATCAGTAAGGTCTCCCTTTTTAAAATTCAACTTAAGCGGTGGAAAATCACAAATACGGTACCGGTAGCGTCCGCGCGCTTTCACCTTTATATCCCAGCTTGAAATCAAGCCATCTTCAGAGGAAAACCGGACAGACGCCTTTTGGTATTCCATGTTCTCATTCTCGGTCAGCAAACCATCCAGATCGGTAACCAACTCCACTTCTAAAACATCCTCCTGCAACCAGACCTGATCAAAAAGGCTGATGCGTGTTTCTGAATGCCCAAATGTTGGCAAGAGGCAAATCAGAAAAAGGGAAAACCATAATTTATTTCTCATAATATTGGGTATCTCTAGTACGATGTTGCAAAGGTTATTCTATTTAAAATGCTGACCTAGAATAATCGATGAAACATCAAAAAGACTCGAAATAGGTAAAAAGGATGCAAAGATGCTTTTCCAATTGTCTTTAAATAAGCCCACTTCAATTAATTTTTTGTTAATTCTTTTTAAAAACCCCATTTTTGCAATCAATTCGCGTTTCCCGAACGCAAACAATGAAATTAGAGCAAATCACCTTATTGGCTGTTTTCATCCTGGCCGGATGTAACCACCGCCCCGTGCCTCCCCCACCAATGGATACGCTGTCTGATAGCTATCCTCAGAATCTGATTTTTTTGATTGGCGACGGGATGGGACTTTCCCAGATATCAGCAGCAATTTATTCGCAGGATGATAAGAACCTTTTCAGTGCATTCCCTGTCATCGGACTACAAAAGACCTATTCCGGCAGCGATCTGGTAACAGATTCCGGAGCCAGTGCCACCGCCATGGCTTGTGGGGTAAAGACCTACAATAATGCGATAGGTGTTGATATGGATACCCTTCCCCGGCAAAGTATTCTCGAACGAGCAGCATTAGAAGGATTGGCCACCGGCGTTATTGCAACTTCCAGTATCGTACATGCTACACCAGCCTGCTTTTTTGCACACCATTGGATGCGCGTGGAATACGAAGCTATTGCCCTTGATCTCGTTGACTCGGATGTAGATTTTTTTATTGGTGGCGGATTGAAATTCTTTTCGCGCCGGGAGGACGATCGAGATCTTGTTTACGAACTGGAACAAAAAGGCTTTTTGATAAAAAATTATTTCGATGAAGAACTTAGCTATTCATTGGTAAATCCTTCGAAAAAATTTGGATACTTCACCTCAGACAACCGCCCATTACCTGCTATTCAAGGGCGAGACTACCTGCCACAGGCTACCCGAATGGGTTTAAATTACCTGGCTAAAAAAAGTGAACGAGGCTTTTTTTTAATGGTCGAAGGGAGTCAAATTGACTGGACCTGTCACTCCAATCAGGGCAATCAATTGCTTGCTGAATTGGAGGATTTCAACCAAACCATTCGGGAGGTGTTGAAATTTTATGAAAAACATCCAAACACCCTCATCATTGTGACAGCGGATCATGAAACCGGCGGGCTGGCCATAAATCCGGGAAGCACATTCAGGCAACTGGATTTACAATTTACGACAAACGGACATACCGCCACTATGGTACCAGTCTTTGCCATAGGTCCCGGAGCACAATATTTTTCAGGAATTTATGAAAATACCGACTTAAACAAGCGCTTGTTAATGGCAATGGGCTGGCAGGAGTAATATTTGAATTGCCTATATTTGCACCCATATTCAACTGGTTAAACATAGTTGCTCTTTAGAGCCGATCAGAATTGCGCTCAACACCAAATATTGTCAAAAAAAAAATCGCCTGATGTATCAAGTGGAAACCTTAGAAAATTTAAAAATTATCCGGGAAAGTGCCCGGGATTTTGCAGAAACCTACATCCGACCCCATGTCATGGAATGGGATGAAGCACAACACTTCCCTGTTGAATTATTTCACCAAATGGGTGAATATGGCTTTATGGGCGTTTTAGTGCCGGAAAACTATGGTGGCTCCGGACTGGGCTACCAGGAATACATCACCATCATTGATGAAATTTCAAAGGTATGTGGAAGCATCGGACTCTCAGTCGCTGCGCATAATTCACTTTGCACCAATCATATTTTATCTTTCGGTAACGAGGAGCAGAAAAATAAATACCTGCCAAAACTGGCTTCCGGTCAGTGGATCGGCGCCTGGGGTTTGACAGAACCGAATACCGGAAGTGATGCCGGAAGGATGCAATGTGTTGCTGAAAAAGATGGCGATTATTACGTAATTAACGGAGCAAAAAACTGGATCACCCACGGTATTTCCGGAAATGTAGCCGTTGTTATTGTAAGAACCGGAGAACTTTTAGATAGCCACGGGATGTCTGCCTTTATTATAGAACGAGGCACCCCTGGTTTCCGGGGTGGCAAGAAAGAAAATAAACTGGGCATGCGTGCCAGTGAAACAGCGGAGATGATCTTCGACAATTGCCGGGTACACAAATCACAAATGCTGGGCCAGGAAGGAGAAGGCTTTATTCAATCCATGAAAATTCTGGATGGTGGCCGGATCTCCATTGCTGCACTTTCCATCGGAATTGCAAAAGGCGCTTACGAAGCTTCGGTAAAATATTCTCAGGAAAGACACCAATTTGGTAAACCCATTTCTTCCTTCCAGGGTATCAGCTTTAAGCTGGCTGATATGGCCACTAAAATTCAGGCATCTGAATTACTTACGCGCAAGTCGGCCTACCTGAAAATGGAAAAACAAAATACGACCAAGCTTTCTGCGATGGCCAAATACTATGCATCAGAAACTGCAGTTAGCGTTTCAACGGATGCAGTGCAAATCCATGGAGGTTATGGTTATACAAAGGATTACCCAGTTGAAAAATTCTATCGGGATTCTAAACTCTGTACCATCGGAGAAGGGACATCCGAAATTCAAAAACTGGTAATTTCAAGAGAAATTTTAAAAGGCAATTAATTGAAACTCTGGAAGCAGGAATTTACGCTGGAGGGATTAAATCAAATTAGTCAAAACACACTTGTGTCTAATTTGGGGATTCAGTTTACCGCCTTTGATGACCAAAGCCTGGTAGCGGAAATGCCAGTTGATGCGCGTACGATTCAGCCCATGGGGCTCCTCCACGGAGGAGCCAGTGTCAGCCTGGCAGAAACCTTGGGCAGTGTGGCTTCCCTCCTTTGTTTGGAAGATACTGAAAAAAATGCGGTGGTTGGCCTGGAGATAAATGCCAACCACCTCAAAGCCGTAACAAAAGGCAAGGTAACCGGTACTTGTCGCCCCATTCGTATAGGTTCTCAGGTTCATGTTTGGGAGATTGATATCCGCGATGAACAGGGAAACCGCACTTGTGTCAGCAGGTTAACGATAGCAGTCATAACTAATCGAAAGTAATTTTTGGGAATCCAGTACCTTTCCAAAAAAGTACATATGCGGTTTCGCCAATTTGTAATGCTCTCGCTCCTTTTCCTACTCCATTATAGTGGGTTTTCACAGGCTAATCTGGAGCTCGTTGCTCATTTACCTTATGATACCATTGTAAATAATTGCTGGGGATATACGCACCCGGATGGCACAGAATATGCCTTAGTGGGTACCTCCACCGGACTTTCCATCGTGAGTCTGGAAGTTCCCGAATCACCGGTAGAAATACATCGGATTTCCGAACCCTATGCATTATGGCGCGATATTTTCACCTACAATAATTTTGCCTACGCTGTAGCAGACCAGTTTGTGTCTAAAAACGGGGTCTTAATTCTGGATCTTTCTCCCCTTCCGGGAATGCCAACCGTTAGCACCTGGCGACCCTATTTTGAAGAGTTTAGTGATTCCCTTAATCGCTGCCACAACCTGTCTATTGATGATAATGGTCTCCTTTATTTAAGCGGCTGCAATGTCAATAACGGGGGAATTCTGATAGCAGATCTGACCGATCCCTGGCTCCCGGATTATATTGGACCGGCCGAGTTTACCTATTCGCATGATTCACATGTAGTTGACCAGACTTTGTTTAGCTCAAACATTCAGGAAGGCGTATTTTCTGTTATAGACATCAGTGATCCATTTCAGCCGGAGCTGCTTGCACAACAAGCTACTCCCGGTGCTTTCACCCATAATACCTGGACGAGCGACAATAAACAGTTTCTGTTTACAACGGATGAAAAACCAAATGCGCCGGTAACATCCTATGACATTTCAGACCTGGATAATATTCGGGAACTGGATCAATACCGTCCTTTTG
Organism: Saprospiraceae bacterium; assembly: GCA_020437105.1. GTDB lineage: Bacteria > Bacteroidota > Bacteroidia > Chitinophagales > Saprospiraceae > JAAEZH01. The sequence continues at coordinate 20,643 of JAGQWR010000033.1, read as the reverse complement.
AAAGCCTGGGCTTAGGGGTGATCCCGCATAATGTGCAAGTAATCAATGATTACATCGTCGTTTCATATTATGTGGAAGGCTGTATCATTTTAGATGCTTCCCGACCGCACAACCTGATTGAGGTGGCTCGCTATGATACTTATCCCGGCCCTGAAACTGGTTTTAGAGGTGCTTGGGGAGCTTATATGTGGTATCCCTCCGGATTGATCATTGTGTCTGATATTACGGAAGGATTATTTGTGCTTCAGCCTACCTATTTGCGGGCATGTTATCTCGAAGGAAAAGTAACCGACGCAGGGAATGGTTCAAATATTTCCGGCGCAGAAATAACACTTGAAGCAGTTCAGCCAAATCAGGCCTATACTAATTTATTGGGCAATTATGCTACTGGTTTGGCAAGGGCAGGAAGTTATAAAATCACGGTTAAAAAAGCCGGATATGAACCATTCCAACTCGAAAACATCCAGTTGAGCAACGGACAATTAACTACGCTGAATATTGAGTTGACTGCCTTGCCCGTTTTTAACGTAGAGGGCACCATACGGGATAAAGAAACCTTGAATCCCATTCCTTTTGCCTGGATAACCCTGACAGATGGTGAATTACATTACAGAACTCAGAGCAATGCCGAAGGCTATTATGAGCTTCAGGATGTATTCCTTGGAACCTACGAGTTGCTTGCTGCAAACTGGGGACACCTCTATTTTATTCAGAATACATTTAGCCTGGACGATCATACCTCATTAGATATCTTCCTCTCCCAGGGATATCAGGATCTCTTTGAATTTGATCTGGGCTGGACCGTGTCCGGCGATGCAGAGGAAGGTATATGGGAAAGAGCACAGCCTGATGAAACGCTAACCGGTAGTGGTCGGATTAGCAATCCGGGCTTTGATAGTCCGGATGATATTGGGAACGAATGTTTCGTCACCGGCAATGGCCCAGGATCTGTAAGTGCGGATGAGGTGGATAATACCACCATCCTTACATCTCCCCCAATAAAATTAACAGAATTCGTGCTTCCGATTCTTGAATTTGATCTCTGGTTTTTTAATGCCTGGACCGATATTGCGCCAGACGATTCATTGCGGGTATATGCCGTAACAAACAATAATCGACAACCAGTATTTTCCTGGAAGCAATCAGAGAGTTTTTGGCAAACAGGGCTACAAATTGATTTAAGCGCTTTCGCGAATGAGGAGATCCAAATTGAGTTTGAGGTTAGTGATTATCCAACGAATGAAAATTTGCTGGAAGCTGGGTTAGATAATATCAGGGTAATCGATGGAACAAGCTTCCAAAATCCGGAAATTCAACGGGACGAGTTCGCGCTGGATGCGCAACCAAACCCGGTGAGTGACGAGCTGACCATCTTTTATCAAATTTCAGCGCCAGACGCGCAAAAAAGGATTGAGATCCATGACATCAGCGGCAGGTTGATCTGGTATGAAGATTTAAGTTTTTCCAGTGGCCAATTATTGCTCCCCGTAAATACTTTTGCCTCCGGGGTCTATTTTATTAGTCTGTTATCAGACGGAAAGCGAAGCCCCGCCAAAAAGTTTATTAAAGCCGGTACATAAAACGTAAATTTGGCCTCCCGCCAAAAGACCCTAACTCTAATTTTCCTATAAAAAAAACGAACTCCATGAAAAGAGTAATACTATCGCTATTTTTTGCTTTACTGGCATTTGGCGCCTTTGCACAGCTAAACATGTCGCTTCTGAGCCATGTAGAATATAATGCTGACCTCAATGACATCTGGGGTTACGCAGATCCTGTTACCGGGATCGAATATGCCCTTGTTGGCGTCAACAACGGGGTATCCATTGTGAGTCTGGAAGACCCGGAGAACGCCGTTGAAGTTGCCTGGATTCCCGGAGAAAATAGTATCTGGCGTGACCTGAAAACCTGGGGCACCTGGTGTTATGTAGTAACAGACCAGGGTGGCACTACGGAAGGCGTAACCGTTATTGACCTGTCTGATCTTCCAAATAGTGCGCCGTACTATCATTGGACGCCAAATCTGGCCGGTCTGGGCACAATTGAACATTGCCACAACATTTTCATTGATGAATTTGGTTATGCTTATCTGGCAGGCTGTAATATCAATAGCGGGGGCATGCTCATTATTGACGTGTTCTCCAACCCGGGTACACCGGATTTTGTTTCTGCTGCACCTAATTCGTATGCCCATGACGTGTATGTTCGCGACAACATCATGTATAGCTCAGAAATCTATGCCGGAGAATTGGCCGTTTATGACGTGAGCAATAAGGATAATATCGAGTTTTTAGCCTCTCAGGAAACGCCTTTCTCCTTTACACACAATGCCTGGTTATCAGATGATGGTAACACCGTTTTCACAACCGATGAACAGCCAAATGCACCTGTTGCAGCTTATGATATTTCTGATTTGGGCAATATCCAGGAATTGGATTTGTATCAGCCTCTGGAAACCCTGGGCGATGGCGTAATCCCGCACAATGTTCATGTATGGGATGACTGGCTCATTATCAGCTACTATTCAGATGGTGGTATTATTGTGGACGCAGCTCAACCGGATAACCTAATCGAGGTAGGAAATTTTGATACATTTTTTGGTGGCCAGGGCTTTAACGGAGCCTGGGGCGCCTACCCTTTCCTGCCCTCAGGTATTGTGTTGATTACTGATATCGGCGATGGACTTTATGTATTGGATGCTGAATACAAAAGAGCCTGTTATCTGGAGGGTGTAGTAACCAGCTCTTTTGATGGTTCCAATTTATTTGGTGTTGATATAGAAATCCTTTCCCCACAACTTAACCAATCTTCTACCAACCTGCAGGGTATTTACAAAACCGGCCAGGAAATGAGCGGCACCTTTGATGTTACGTTCACCAAACCGGGTTTCTACCCTAAAACAGAATCTGTTGACCTTGAAAACGGTGTTATCACTGTTTTGAATGTAGAACTTGATCCTTTAGGTGTAGTTCAAGGGTCTGTAGTTCGGGATGGCGATGGCAACCCTGTACCAGGTGCTCAGGTACTATTTCAGGGTGCAAATGACTTTTATGTAACAACTGACGGAAGTGGCTCCTTCCAAATTGTAGGTGTAGAAGCAGGTGATTATACTGTTTATGCAGGTGCCTGGGGTTATATCACCTCTGCGGAGGCCTTGACAATTACCGGGAATGAAACTGTTGAGCTGACCGTTAGCACTGGCTATTACGATGATTTCACCTTTGATTACAGTTGGATAATTGATGGCGATGCCAGTTCAGGAGATTGGGAACTCGTTGTCCCACAAGAATCTACCTATAACGGTGCCATTACTACTCCGGGCGAAGATGTTACAGGCGATTTTTCCAATCGCTGTTATGTTACCGGAAACGGAGGAGATGGCGGTGCGAATGATGTGGACAATGGAAAAGTTACAGCTACCAGTCCGGTAATGGACCTGAGTAATTTCAACCAACCAATCCTCTCTTACCAGGCATTCTTTTACAATGGCGGCGGCGGCGGTGGAAGCGGCGATCCAAATGATGCACTGGTGGTACGTGTTACAAATGGCACAGACATCGTTGAATTGGAATCATTTACCTCCTCTTTAACAGACTGGAGTCCAACATCTGAGTTTGATCTCTCTTCTGTCATTGATTTGACTGACAATATGCAGGTGATTTTTCAAACTTCCGATCTGCCAGATTCCGGACATATTGTAGAGGCTGCTTTTGACTTCTT
>JAGQWR010000033.1:0-16860 GCA_020437105.1 Saprospiraceae bacterium | reverse complement strand
GACCTTGCTGTAAATCCAAACCCAAGCGCTGGTCCATTTGACTTAAGCTACACCTTACCGGAAGGATTGGATGAAGCCACAATGGAAGTGTATCATGTAACCGGAATACTCATGGATAAAATCCAGCTTTCCGGTCAAACCGGCACCCGGCAATTTGGCGCCAGTTACCCGACAGGCATTTACCTCGTAAAGGTACAGGCAGCTGATCAGCTACTGTCCAGCATTCGGGTCGTAAAGGAAAATTGATTTTAAGTTTTTCTATTCTAAAAGGAACAATGGCATAAGTCATTGTTCCTTTTTTTTATTTTACTCGTCTAAAAAAGAAAAAAATGGCCATAAAACCAGTGGGCGGCGCTGCAAATATCCTTAAAACAATACTTGGATTAGGACTTGGAGGTTTCCTGGTATTCTACGCATTCAAGTTAGTTACAGGAGGTAGTGTAGGTGGATATTCTTTTATTCCGCAAGACGTACAGGTTACCTATGTGCAATCGGATTTCAAATATGATTTCAACGATGAAGATGCTTTAGCCATTCTCGAAAACCCCCAACGCTATAACAGGGAGTTCAACCAGTTGGTATATGATTTCAATATGGCTCTTTTACAACACGTAGCTAATCGAATGAATCTACCAGATTCGCTCATGCCGCTGGTGGCTGTAGAATACGACAAACACCACGCCTATCTAAAGAGGCTCTACTACGAGGATTATATTGCCTTAAAAGATACCACCTCTTCTATTTACAGGCAATGGTATGATTCGGAAGCCAGCTCTTCTGTCGAATTTTTCCATGAGGTCGCAGCCAAATACACCTGCTTTTTGATCAACCACGTGATCTCTACACTTCTAAAAACAGAGGACGGAAACATCAGTGTAAAAGGCAGGCAGGTTGATACACCCTGCGGAGTAGCTATGACCGAAGGCTTAGACCCGCTCATTAATCGCTTGAAAGAAAGTGCTGCTATTCGCGATTTTAGCAGATCAAAAGGATATCTGGAGGAACGGGTGGAGAAGGTGGTAGCTGAGCTGGCCACCATGGAGCTTCGAGATAAAAAGGGATTAAACAAACAAATGATGACCAAATTTCTGGGCATCAATGTTTCTTCCACCGAGTTTGAAGTCTCTGCGATAAGCATTCTAAAAGTTGGATTTGATTTACAAAAGTTATTCAAAATCGACATGGATACGGATGCCAAGAAAATAATTGTCACTTTACCTCAACCCGAAATTTTATCGCATGAGGTGTTCCCAAGATTTGACAAACTGGACATTGGTTGGTTGCGGGAAGTGGAAGACCAGGATTTCAATCAGAATATTGATCTGCTCAGACAGGAATTTAGAAGAGATGCCCTGGAATCAGATATCATGGAAAAGGCAAAAACACAGGCAAAAGACTTGATGGAAACCATGTTAAGTCCGCTCATAATTGCCCAAAACAGAGGCTATTCCCTGGAGGTTAAGTTCGGAAATACGAACCCCGAATACACGGAAGAACAGGCAAAATATGATGGCTTAAACCTCAGGAATTAGCGTCTATTCAGAAATAGCCGTACTTTCGACGCGGATTTTTATTAATGCCATCATATTTTAAATTGTAATCATGTCTCGTTATACCCTGTTATTTTTGGCAATGGTTCTGACCAGCCTGTTTGCTTGTAAAAATGAACCTGCCTCCCCTGCTTCATCTAATCTTGTTAACGGAGCTGTCCAACAAACAGACCCGGATATGATTGGAGATAGTCTGATCTTTTTTAGTTGTAATGATATTACCCAGCCGGGCGATAAATTGAGCCACTACGAGGTATTTGTTCATATTGCGACAAATAAAGCCAAAGTCGGCGAAATTGAAGATTGTACGGTCATCGCGCCGGAAAAATATGCGGATTATCAAATTGATGCGGGAGCAATTTCTGCTATCGGATATGATGAACAGGTTATTTATGTAATCCGTACAGAAACGAGCAAAGTAGTGGTGCGATTAGGAATGGCAGATGGAAATGGAGGCTACCGATATCGGGCTGTCTCCTCCTTTACGACAACCGAAATGTCTTCAAATCGATCGATCAATCAGGTTCAACTGGTAGGTACTTATTCCGGAAAAATTGAATCCGAAAATCAATCCTATTTACTTTTTCTGGGCCTTAGCAATAAAGTTCTTACTGCACAGCTCTTCCGTGTACCGGGGGAAATTCCACAGCAGGACCAGTTAATTGTAGCGATGCAATCTGCAGAACCGGAGCTATTGCGGAATTTTATCGTAAATATGTCTGATTTAACTTTTGAATCTTCTACCGGAAGCGGCAAATTCATTCCGGGCGAAAACAATGAGATGCAGGTACAGTTTGATGCGATTCTCGGGCCGAATAAACAACCACTTATACTGAACCGAATGCAGATGGTTCCAGAACAATAAAAAAAAGCCCTCTCGAATATTTGAGAGGGCTTTTTTTAGTCCTTTTTGAAGATGTTCCAATCCGAACCATCTTTTTTCTTTTTCTTCTTTTTCTTTTTCTTCTTCCCGGCCTTGTCAAATAACCCGTCTTTAATTAAAACATAACGGGCAGACACGCCAATCTGGCTATCAAAGTTGAAGGAAGATGCCTGGGAAACCTGGATGCTTGGTTTAATATCAAGCGACAAGTTTACACGGCCGAGGGTTAATTCTGCGCCGCCGACAAAGGTAACGCCAATTGGATCTGCTCTTTGCTCGAGATAGGTATCTTCTACCCATTCTTTATATAATCCAATCCCACCATATAGGTTGAGACGTTTGGTTATGATTGGAACATGCCGTTCATACAAACCTGTAACCCGGACTTCATTACCGGATAACCTGCTTTGTAGAATACCCTCAACGGTGGACTTTTTTGCTATCCGTTGTTGAACAGTAAGGCCAATTCCTCCTCCGAAACGCAGTCCGGCGGAAGTAATATATGACTGTGCCTGAATCGTACCGGCAAACAGAAAAAGAAGGAATGTGAGATAGTGTGTATGTTTCATGACGCTAATAACGGCAGTCCTTTGAAAATAATTACTTTCGGAGGAAGTTTTTAACCGCAGAATAATATTTCCTTTAGAAATAATTAATGAAAGGTTCATGAAAGCTCCTGTACAGCGTTTATGGAGATTTTTAAAATTTTACCTGAGAGCCACAACAATCTATGGCCTTCACGCCCCATTTGCATATGAGTTTGCCCATAACATCATAGAACAAAAAGGCCGGGTACCGAGGGAGGAAGAAATTGAAAACCTTCGCCAAAATTTACAGACTGACAATCGCATTATCCAGGTGACCGATTTTGGAGCAGGATCCTCCTACCAACAAACAAATCAACGTAGGATCAAAGATATCGCCCGGCATTCAGCCACTCCGAAAATGGTCTCCGGCTGGTTATCCCGGAGTATTCAATACTATAAATGCCATTCCATTTTGGAAATAGGGACTTCCCTGGGACTTGGAAGTCTTTACCTGGCGGCAAGTACTTCCGGTACCCTGACTAGTTTGGAAGGCTGTCCGGAAACCGCCCGTATAGCCCGGGAAAACATACAAAAGTTGGGTATTGAAAATATCGAAATTAAGACCGGACAATTTAGTAAAATCCTCCCTGCATTATTGAGCCATACCAGCTTCAAACCCGATTTCATTTATTTCGATGGCGATCACCGCGAAGAATCTGTACTCCGGCAATTTGAGTTGAGTCTTGGGCAGGTTGGAAAACAGGCCGTTCTGGTATTCGATGACATCTACTGGTCAGAAGGGATGATGAGCGCCTGGAAACAGATTTGCGCCAGGCCGGAAGTAAGATTAAGTATCGATTTATTTTTTTCAGGCTATATCTTTCTGGATCCTCAAATTATTACGAAACAGCATTACCGGCTGGTCCGAAAATCCTGGAAGCCCTGGCAGGTAGGTATTCGCTTACTGCATCCCAAAATTTAGAAGGTGTTTAGGAATTGCTTTTGGATGCAGTAGTGAACAAATGTTGTTCTGATCGACCTGCCTGCCAGCGATCTAAAGAGCGGGTAGGTGCATTATTCCCTCTGAAAGCTCTCGGAGGATGCGGGTTGCAAATCCCGACCATTGGGCGGGGCAATTCGGCTAAGGAAAACAACAAAGAGCAGGATAAAAGTTGCTGCTCATGCGCCGAAGTGTAAACCCCAAGTACGTTCTTAATCCCCATCCTGTGAAGCTGGTCTCCGGTAGCCAATAGATGGACGTTGAAAATGAAAGTCTTCCTTGTTTAATTCAATCGCCTTAATATCAACAGCTTCCAGTGTATTTGCACTATTATCATCTCGGGCTACGGCTGGTAAATCGGCTAATCGCAGGTGCTGTTGTTTAATGGCTTCTTCGACCAGATTTCGAACAGCCCGTGCATTGCCAAAATATTTATCCCGGAATCGGTAAAAATCCTCCAGATATTGTTGAAGGCAGGTATCAGCTTCCGGAGTCAGCTCTATGGATTGCTGCATAAACATCAACTTAGCAATCTGATAGAGCTGGTGCGGGTTATAATCCTCAAACTTGAGCACCTTATCAAAGCGAGAACTTAAACCTGGATTTGCCTTTAAAAAGGATTCCATGTTTTCAGGATAACCTGCTACAAAAAGAAAAAAGGAACCTCGTTGATCTTCCATGCGTTTAAGCAAGGTTTGAATTGCTTCGTCGCCATAATCATTAAACATGCCTCCTGTACGCATGGTTAGTGCATACGCCTCGTCGATAAACAGGACACCTCCCATCGATTCATCAATCTTCTCTGCTGTTTTTATAGCAGTCTGGCCAAGGAAACCGGCAACCAGGCCCTGTCGGTCGGTTTCAACCATATGCCCGCGTTCCAGCACTCCAAGGGCTTTGTAGATCTTAGTTAGGATTCGGGCAACCGTTGTTTTCCCGGTTCCCGGATTTCCGATAAACACCGTATGCAGGAAAAAGGAATTCAGAACATCCTTTCCGGTTTCTCTATAAAACCGAACTAATCGGACTAATTCATGGATTTCCCGCTTGATGGAATCGATTCCGATCAGATCATTTAATTCATCCAGAGCTTCGCTGAGCAAAGATTCATCGACCGGGATATCCGGCAGCTCTTTTTGGCCACCCAGATCCAGATCTGCCACATCCATAAGCTCAATCTTTCCCAGAAAATCGGATGGAAAATTCCCCGGGTTCTCATCTGCCATAATCCGGAGTCCCAGCTTAACCTTGGATCGTTCGATTAAATCATATACAAAGCGGGCATTCCCAAAGGTTCGGTCGCGGCGGCGATACGCTTTGACTATAAGATCATCAATGTGCTTGCGTGCTTCCGGACTGAGTTGCACTCCTTTTTCTTCACAGGCATATTTTCCGATTTGAGATAATTCCTGCGGCAAATAATCGGAAAATTCAAAGAATAACTTAAAGCGGGATTTAAGTCCTGGATTGGAATCCAGGAAATGTTTCATTTCTTTCGGATAGCCCGCTACAATGACAACCATGTCGCCCTTCCCGTTGGACATCTCCTTTACAATGATCTCAATGACCTCCCTTCCAAAGTCCTTAGTATCGTCATTTGATCTTGCAAGCGCATAAGCTTCATCGATAAACAAAACGCCCCCCCTGGCCTTTTCAATAGCTTCTTTTACTTTTGGAGCTGTTTGGCCTATATACTCTCCAACAAGGTCCACCCGGTCAACTTCATGTACATGCCCCTTTGACACCAGCCCCATTTTTTGGTACAGGCGTCCCATCATTTTAGCTACAGTCGTTTTACCTGTTCCCGGGTTGCCGATAAACACAGAATGCACATTGATATCTTCTTTTTCTTCAAATCCCTTCTCTTTTCGGAGCTGTAGGAACTTAATATACTTGGCATGATCCCGGACTTGCTTTTTAATTGCATGCAGTCCGATAAGTCCGTCAAGCTTAAACATCAGATCATCAAAACTGGCGTTTTGGTGATCAACAGAATTGAAGTTTAACGGGGTAGTCTGATTTGGCAGGTAACTCGTTGGAATGCCTTCTTCAAATCCTTCTCCCATTTCAAATGGGATGACAGCCAGCAGGCGATCCATAAATATGATTTCGGCGGTATAACGATCCTTACGCCAACTACCTTTTACGTTTGATCCCCATCCGGCAGTGATTTTAATTAAATCATCCAGTGGTTCAATCCGTTGAAGCCGCACCACCTGGCCTTTGAGTTCGCGCGCATCATTGTAGAATTTAGAATAGAGTTCGCATTGCCAGGATTGCTCCTGATTTAGATTCCGCAAAATGATTTCGGCATAGATATAGCGGGTTTCTTCTGCAGAAAAGGTCTTTAAATATAAGCGGTCTTCTTCAAGTACATCATCATAAGGCCCCTCATAAAGCCGCAGAGACTCTACGGTTAAGTAGGGATTATCATCATACTGTACCTCCCTGCCAGCATCCTCGACATAAAAATACTTGGTGGCCACCCGTTCGCCGTCAACCCAGGCCTCCCAATAGTAGGTTCCTCTTTTCCAAAATGCGCCCTCTTCCTTATTTCCCCAACCCTCCCGTACAAATACAACATTGTCATACTTACTCACCTTCCGGCGAAAGGGCAGGTTACAAATTTCTTTCCGACCACGCTGGATAGAAAAACATTTGAGCTCAATACTTATTTCCCAATCGTCTTCGTCGAAAAGTTTGTTATAAAAAGAAAGCTCTGCATATACATAGGTGGTATCATACCGATCAAAAACCTGACGATATTTCTTTTTGTTATCCGCCAACCATTCGGTGGAGGCATAAACCTTCAATTCCCTGAATTTGAACTTTTTTGAATCTGGATGCTGGTTTCTTACAGCCATTAACTTCAAGTCTGTTGGTTTATCAAATATAAGTAAGTGAACAAGTTTATTGACAAGTATTGTCTTATTTTGTAGATTCAATATAAGCAAAAAGACTGGTAAACCCTCGAACATGTACAAACCTCGTGTGATCATCGTTGAAGATGAACCGATCATAGTGGAAGACCTGAGGAATGTCCTGGAAGATTTAGGCTATTCAATTGCTGGCACAGCATATTCCAGCCAGGATGCACTTCAGGTTTTGGAGACTACTGAAGCTGATATTATTCTCTTGGATATCGAGTTAAATAGTCCGATTGATGGTGTGGCTATCGCGAATATCATTCGCAAACAATACCACCTCCCTTTTGTCTATCTCACTTCTTTTGCTGATCAACAGACTATCGAACGGGTAAGCCGTACCCAGCCATATGGATACATTTTAAAACCATTCTCTGAAAAGGAGCTTCGTGCCTGCCTCGAAATTGCACTGTATAATCACTCAAAAGAGAAAGCCGAAAATGGTCAACTTAATAAAGACTGGTTTGATCGGGTGATTAATCCCCCTCTTACAAGCAGGGAATTTGATATCCTCCAACAGCTTTACATGGGAAAATCCAACAGGGAAATTGCAAAGACGCTTTTTGTATCGACCAATACAGTAAAAACCCACCTTTCCAATTTGTATATCAAATTGGAAGCAAATTCGCGTACCACAGCCATCGCCCGTATTCGGGAATTACTCCAATAATTCACCCAAACGGGTGAATCCCAGCTTTGTAAATCATATTAAATTTGGTACATCCCCCGGGCAGTAGTCCTGAAAATTTAACGAGGGTTCTGATTCTTTTATGAATCAGCCACTGCCGTACTGTTTGGTGCGGCAGTTTTTTTGTTAGCCAAGCTCAGAAACAGGGCTCATCCCGAATTTCAAATCGCTCTAAAATTCGGGATGACTCCTGCTGTTATTGCTTATTGAACTATTAGTTTTCGAACTAATTGATGTTCACCTTGCTGTAAAACGACTAAATAGCTGCCTTTTGCCAAAGCAGACACATCTGCCTCCAACAACTGTTCGCCCGCAATATGGGTACCGCTAAGTAATGTTTGAAGCACCTGGCCCTCCATATTTACAATAGACAGAAGCGTTTCGCCAGATTCAGGTAATCGCATCCAAATTTGACCAGCGGTATGCACCGGGTTAGGCAAAATATTTAACTGTAAATCACCTGCATCACCCTGGATGGAAAAAATCCCTACGGTTCCGTCATCAATCAGGGGCAGGAGAATTTCATCAATCCAGGCTGCGTCTGCTCCTTCCGAAACAAAGTTATCCTTTTCGTAAACCCAGTGGAATACGGTTAAACCGGCAGGTACCGGATAGCTAAACTGTGCCCAGCCTGCTTCTCCAGACCAGGAAGCCATTTCATTTCCGTTCAGGTAGAAATACAGATAATCCCAATCAGCTTCTGAAGAAACCTTACGACTAAAATAAATGTCCCCGTCTTCCAAAACATCCGCAATCAAAACTAATTCAGAGGATTGGCTATTTGCAATATCACCAGACTGAGAGCAAACATCTCCTTCGTAGGGTTGAAAAGTCGTTGTGAACCAGGGTGCTGTTCCATCACTCTCCCATTCAAAACTTTCAAAGTCATTTGATTCAAAATCCTCTACAATAGGATTCATCAAATAATTAAAGGTGGCGTCAGCATTGAATATATCAGCTTCAACAGCATACACAAACTCCAGCATTTCCAACTTGGGCACATTGGCAGAAACTTCAAATTCAAAGCCGACAAGTGCATTGCCTTGTTCATCTATTCCAACAATAGCTGCCTGGTTATTAATAATAGTTACAAAAGGAGAGGTTGTTGACAAGGTTCCGATACCGGCTGGAAGATCATCGTGGCCTGTATTCAAATTCTGAATATTTAAAACCAGGGTTTCACCCGGGTCAATTCGTCCATTATCGTTACCACCTGCCTGATCGCTTAAATCGGCATCCGGAGAAACAGACAAAACAGGTGCATTAAGCGGAATATTTAAAAAGCCGGTCCAGGAGGAACCTGCACTTTCAATTTCCAAAACAAAATTGGCCACATGCCCGTCTTGTACATTCGGATCTACCGTAAACGCATAAGCATTGTTTTGAATGCTATTTGCATCAGCTTCTATATCACCAAAGCTGGCCGTATTATCTGTTATCACTACATTAGGATCTGTACTTACCAGCGTGGCAGTTACATCTAAGGCGATTTCAACACCCAAATTTGACAGATCCACATCCAGCAGGATCGCTTCGCCGTAGTCGGCTTTACCATCCTGATCACCAGCGGTATCGTCCAACAGGTAATTATTAAGCGAGATATATGGACCGAAAGCAGCTACAACTTCAATTTCGCCCTGATACGGGCTACGGTTGAACGCGGTTGCCGTTACCAGAATAGGTTCAGGGTAATTCAGCGGATCAAAGTCAAAATTAATTGAACCGCCATCCACCAAACCAGTAGCCAGCAGCTCTCCGTGATAGTACAACCCAATCATTGCTCCGTCCACATTACAATTGACAGACAGGGTACTTGCCCCCACAAAGGTACTGGTAACATGGTCAACCATCATATCCTGTGGCATAGCTGTATATAAGGTTACACTTGGATCACCAAAGATGTTCCAGGTATCAGCCATTTCGATGCCACCATTACCATATTCATCAATCATAGAGCCAAAACCATGAATCATGATGCCGCCAATCGTATGGCGAATATTATACACGGCCGATTCGGCCAGTAAATTCATCATTTCATCCTGTCCTTCCATCGGAGGAGACCAGCTTTGTAACAAACTGGCGAATCCACCTGCAATCCCACCTGTTGGCTCCCCGGTAGCATTATCACTCGCACGGATCCAGGCATCACCTAAACAGGGGCCGGAACCATAATCTCCGGTAAAATCACCGACACAACAACCCACAACAATCATAAAAGGATACTTCCCTACATTGGTCAATTGGTTACAGGCATCCACATCAAATCCACTGGTGGAGACAGAGCTATGGTTTCCATGGCCAGTATAATTAAAAAGCGACATCCCTTCATTCATGCGCTGAATGACTGAATTAGTTGACGGATTACCAGTTCCATCAACTGTAACATCCCCTGGCGTTGGGGAGGCTGCGCCATTTGATCCCTGATAGAATTCCCACACTTTTGAATATGTATAGTCCAGCAGTTGTGTTTTTACATTATTCAAGTGCTCGAAATCGTCTTCTCCATCATCACCTGGTCCCTCATTTGAGGCACAACCGGCAGCAACACTAAACCAATCATCACCACTGGTGTCCGGGGCTTTTTCGTACATCATGGTGCGTTCAACCATTGTCTGAATTTGCGAAACGTTTTCCCCGTTAAAGCGGCCGACAAATAAGTCGGCATAATGGTCATTTCCGGATTGGTAAGAATAACAATGGTCACAGGCATCTCCGGCATTCGTCTCCGGCGTTTCTATATCGTTTTCATCTCCGACGAGCAATACAAAAGTCAGATTATGCGTATCATAGTAATCAGAAATAAAGGCATCGATTGCAGTTGGATTATTCCCGATTGAAGCAATATCTACGACTTCCGTCGGAATTCCTTTTTGCAGTTTCCACTCGACAAAGGGTTCCAGCACATCCATATACTGGCTTGGAGTGATAATCAGCATACCACCAACCTCTGCAACTTGTTGATAACGACTGGAAGCCTGTGCATAATTCAGAAAACGACGCTGATACAACTGGTCGTATTCATCATTCACCAGGATAGGCCCGGAAGTACTGCGTACAAAGGCATTCTGGGGCGTTCCGGCGACCTGAATCGTTTTAAGAATAATCTCATCATAAACCCGCAAAACCTTGCTTACCGGATTATACTGAACTGGTTGAATAACGAGCGTTTGTCCGCGGAAATCCCGAAAAATATAGGGCTCCCTCAGACTTGCAATATCTTTTGGATAAAACATATCCATATCATAATATTCACCTTGCACAAAAGGTACGGAAGCCGGGTCAACATCCCGATACAGGTTGCCTTTGGATGGAGCTATCTCCACATTATCGTAGTCTGTAAAAGACACTGATTCAACGATAACATCCATGACAGCATCATCATCAATCAGGAGGGATGTGGTTAATTTGGGTAAATCCGGCGCACCGGCCAAAAGAATAGGCGTGCCGTTTTCAATAGAGATAGTCCATGCTTCCCCATTAGGTGTCTGCACTGTTTCAACAACAAAACCATTCAACTGGACTTGAATAGTAGAAGATTTATAATCCTCAGATATCAGTTGAACAGAACTTGTACTGGCTGTTTGTGAAAAAACAGGAAATGCCAGGAATAAACTACAAAAAAGTAAGAGGTTTCTCATAAAATGCGGTTTTGCGTGCGCCAATTCTTTTATCGATTAATAAATATCTTCCGGACTTCGGTGGTTTCGCCCGTATGGAGCATTAGATAATACATACCGGAAACCAGGTCGGATACATCGAGTTGTTGATTTGTACCCGCCGATAAAGCCCCTTGAATACGTCCGAATCCCCGGCCATCGCAGAGGGAATACATTAAATCTTGTTGGGTTTGATTATCGACAAAAAGGCTTTCATCAGCCGGGTTAGGGTAAACCGAAAAATCGGAAAGACCAGGAGCTATCGTAGCAGTGGGATTTCCAGCTGTAAAATGAAATTCGATGCCGTCATTGTCCAGAATATCGCCTCCTGTTTTATAGATCAGAATGCGGATCATTCCTGTTCCATTTATCATTTCCGGATGAACATCCAATTTGATAAAGGCAGATTGGCCGGGGCCAAACGGGTTCATATTTTCATATGCAGGAACTGTTCCGTAACAATCACTATTATCACATAATTGCAAGAACCAATCGTCAGGCACTGTATTTTCAATCATCCGCCAACTGAGAAACAGGGTATCATCAGTTTCATTTACAAAATCGATCTGATACAGATTGTACTCATCCAGAACGAGACTTTCGTCAACGATGATGGTATCCGGGTAAAAACTCAGGATTTGAGCTTGAACCCAAAAAGGGGCAAAAAATAATAATAGCAAGGTGATGTACTTCATGGTCCTTTGTATGGAACAGCAAAATAGGGCAAATAACCGCAATTAAAGATTATTTGTCTGCCCTTTTTGGAATTCAGCATACAAAAGTTGCTAATATTAGAGGCTTTCTTTTACCCTTTTTTAGCCCAACTGTCTTTCAACCCTACAGTTTGATTAAAAACCAATTTTTCGGAGCTTGAATCCTGATCCAGGCAATAATAGCCTTTGCGAATAAATTGAAAGTGTTGACCCAATTTAGCTTCTTTTAAGGCCGGCTCCACATAGGCGGTTGGGATATACCGGAGGCTGTCCGGATTAAGAAATTCCCTGAAATCCTGATCCGGGTGTCCTGCAGGATTTGGATCAGAAAAAAGCCGGTCGTATAGCCGAATCTCTACAGGTACTGCTTCTTTTACGGATACCCAGTGCAAGGTCCCCTTAGCCTTGATACCCGACGTGTCTGCGCCACTTTTACTGTCCGGGTAATAAGTACATCTAATTTCTGTAATGGCGTCGGTATCTGGGTCTTTATCAAAACCTGTACAGGTGATAATATACCCACTTTTTAAACGCACACTACGTTCTGGTCCTAATCGGAAAAACTTCTTTGGCGGGTCTTCCATAAAGTCTTCCCGCTCGATATACAATTCGCCAGAAAAAGGAATAGATCGTACGCCGCTTTCCGGATCCTCCGGATTATTTTCTATTTCAACAAATTCTACCTGGTCCTTGGGATAATTAGTGATTACGAGTTTTACGGGATCCAGGACGCCCATTACCCGTGTAGCGACCTTATTCAAATCTTCGCGTACGCTGAATTCGAGGGAGGCATATTCGATTACATTATCCCTTTTAGCAATACCGATCCGATCGCAAAAATTGCGAATGGCGGCTGCGGAATAGCCTCTTCGGCGCATGCCGGAAATGGTAGGCATCCTTGGATCATCCCAACCACTAACATGCTTATCGTTAACCAATTGGAGGAGTTTACGTTTGCTCATCATCGTATATTCCAGATTCAGGCGGGCAAACTCAATTTGGCGAGTCGGATAAATCCCCAGGCTTTCAATCAGCCAATCATACAGTGGCCGGTGATTTTTAAACTCCAGGGTACAAACAGAGTGCGTGATCTTTTCAATGGCATCCGACTGCCCATGGGCAAAATCATACAAGGGGTAGATACACCATTTATCACCCGTGCGATGGTGGTGTGCTCTTTTAATTCGATATAAGTTAGGATCTCTGAGCAGCATATTAGGTGAGGCCATATCATATTTGGCCCGCAGCACCCTTGCACCATCCGGATACTCCCCATTTTTCATGCCTTCAAACAGGCGAAGGTTTTCTTCTATTGTGCGTTCCCGAAAAGGGCTGTTTAAGCCGGCCTGGGTAGGCGTGCCCTTCATTTTTGCAATTTCCTCTGCAGAAGAATCATCTACATAGGCTTTTCCATCCTGAATTAGTTTTACAGCAAATTCATATAGCTGCTCGAAGTAATCGGATGCATATAACTCCTGACCTTCCCATTCAAATCCCAACCATTTGATATCCGCTTTTATAGAATCTACATATTCTGTATCTTCTGTAACCGGATTGGTATCATCAAATCGAAGATTGGTTTTTCCACCATACTTTTTGGCCAAGCCAAAGTTCAGGCAAATGGATTTGGCATGACCGATATGCAGGTACCCGTTTGGTTCGGGAGGAAACCGTGTATGTACTCTTCCCGCGTAGGTTCCTGCTTCCAGGTCTTTTTCAACTTCAATCTCAACAAAATTGAGTGATTCTTTATTACTCATGGTCGTTTCTTACAATTTACATACGATCGGGCATCTCAATACCAAGGAGGTCCATTCCGGTTTCCAACACTTCTGCCGTGAGGGAGCTAAGATCCAATCTAAATTTTTTCACATTTTCTGAATCGCAGTTCAAGATAGAATGTTCGTGATAAAAGCGGTGGTATTCCTTGGCCAGCGCATAACAATAATTGGCAATTTCCGACGGATCATACTCGGCGGCAGCGGCTTCTACAAGTTCAGGGAATTTGGCCAGCAGGATCAGTAGTTCTCTTTCCTGTTCTTCCAAGCCCCGGTAATCCTCAAAGCTACCGCTGTTTAGTTCGCCTGCTTTACGAAGTACACTTTTGATCCGCACATAAGCATTCTGGATATAGGGCCCTGTTTGCCCCTGGAGGTCAACAGATTCTTTCGGGTCAAAAATCATTCTTTTTTGGGGTGTTACCCGAATGATAAAATATTTGAGCGCTGCCAGTCCGATCTTTCTGATAATGTCTTCCCGCTCATCCGCCGAAAGGCTATCTAACTCCCCTCTTTCTTTGGTATTTTCGCGCGCTTCTCCAATCACTTCAGCCATCAAATCATCGGCATCCACTACGGTTCCTTCTCGGCTTTTCATTTTGCCGGTTGGCAGGTCAACCATACCATAGGCCAAGTGGTGTAATCCATCAGCATAGGGTTCTCCCAGCTTTTTCAAGGTTTCAAACAAGGCCTTAAAATGATAATTTTGCTCGTCTGCAACCACATAAACCATATGTTTTGCCCCAAAATCATCATACCGAATTCTGGCAGTACCTAAATCCTGTGTGATATAAAGCGACGTGCCGTCCTTTCTTAATAAGGTCTTTTCATCCAGCCCCACATCCTTTAAATCCACGAAAACAGACCCATCCTGCTTTTTCTGAAACAAGCCGTCACTCAGTCCTTTCTCCACGATGGCCTTGCCCAATAAATAGGTATCGGATTCAAAATACAATTTATCAAAATGTACGCCCAATTGGGCATAGGTTTGGTCGAATCCTGCATATACCCAGGAATTCATTTGTTTCCAGAGTGCAACCGTTTCTGCATCCCCGGCTTCCCAGGCCAGCAGCATGGCTTTGGCTTGTTTTCCCAGTGCACTGTATTCATTAAAGTAGGTATTCTTATACCGGCCAAAGAACTCCGCTTCCGTTTCGTTTTCCTTTTGGTGATTTTCAACTATTTCTTTACCGGTACTACTTGCTTGCCAGGCTGCGTATTCTTCTTTAAATCTGGATTCAAAAGCAACATAATACTTACCAACCAAATGATCGCCTTTGATTCCGCTGCTCTCCGGTGTTTCTCCTTCCCCAAACAAGTTCCAGGCCAGCATGCTTTTACAAATGGCAATTCCCCGGTCATTGACTACCTGAACATTTATGACATTGTACCCTGCTGCTTCCAGAATTTTGGAGCAGGACCAACCCAATAAAATATTTCGAATATGACCCAGATGGAGTGGTTTATTTGTATTGGGAGAGGCAAATTCAACAATGACTCTTTTTCCATTTGGAGCCTGGCGGCCATAATTTTTTGTATTGACAGCTTTGCGCAGGAAATTATTCCAATAGGTTGTACCAAGTTCTACATTTAAGAAGCCTTTGATGACATTATATCCTGTAACTTCCTCGACATTCGACACCATCCATTCACCTAATTCGGCGGCAATGGCATCCGGACTTTTTCGGGCAATTTTTGTCAATGGAAATACAACCAGGGTATAATCTCCGGCAAATTCTTTACGGGTAGGTGTTAAGGGAAGCTGGCCAGGCTGCAGATCGTGTCCAAACAATTCTTTCGTAGCATTTACAGCGGCTGATTCCAATAAAGAAACAATACTCATGGAGTTTATTTTGATGCGCAAATTTAGGAGAAAATAGCCAAAATGAAAGCCCGAGGGCTTCTTACTGCCTTCGGGCGAATTATATTTCTGTAGTTCCGCGCAGTTGGGCCTTTAAATAACTTTATCGGCGCAGGAGGAACTGGCAAAAGCATCTGGTTTTGCTTTAAAGACAAAACCCATTCCCAGAATGTATCCCATGGCTTCTTTCAGGGCTGCATTGGATTGAAAATTGGGATCAGTGTTTATATCTGCATGCACTTCCAATTCGACAGCATACCGATCCAGCAGATCACATAGCTGGTAAGCGATGTCAACAGAGCGGGCTACTTCTGTGATCATGCGCTCTTTCAAAGCCATTTTCTTTTTCACCTGGCTGTTGAAAATAAACATGAATCCGCCTTTTTTCTCACGCAAAAACACAATAACAGAGGCAAATTCAACAACTCCTGAACGAATTTGAGAGTCCGTACCAATACAAACCTTTAACCGATGCCCTGCAATGGTTTCATTTTCTATGGTTTCCTGAACGGCTTCCAGAATTGGTTTATCAATTGGTTTGCCATTCAGTCTTCTCCAGTATCCCTTCATGATAGTTGTGGTAATCCGAAGTAAACAGATTGATACATCGAATAACCCAAAGGGGTCAGAAAGAGTTCCTTGGTATAAAAAGAAAGGTGATCAGGCTCGGGGCACGCCTCGTCGAAGTAGGATTTTACCCGGAATACATTCAGAAAAGCTGGTTTTGCCCTGCCAATATCCCTCCAGGATAAATTCTTCATTTTCATCTTTCCGGATGATCAGTTGGCCGCGTTTCAGACACCAGTCCATACCGACAAACTTTTTGTCCGTCAGAATTTCGCTTTCCTGGAATTGCAGATATACACCACTTTGGATTTTGCCTGTAAACTCCATTTTAGCAAATATGGTGTCCACTTTCACAAAGGTTTTTCCATAAACAAGGCCGTCATCGTCAATCTCATTGATATGGAATTCAAAATAGTATTCCGATCGGTAGCCACCTTCATTTTGGGTAATCGTTCCCACCCACACACCTGCAAAGTCAGATTGTGCAGCAACAGAAAAAGCAATCAATGAAAAAAAGAACAGCAAATATGATTTCATATACCTGGCGTTTGTAGTAGCAAAGATGTTATTATTCCGGGTATTCCATAAGCCCTGACAAACTTTTAAAACAACTTTATGATTTCCCGGGATGCAAAAAAAAGGAAAAAATCGTACCGCCGTAGGATCTCATTTCCTGAAATGCCGGGTGTTCCTTAAAATCGTTTTTGGGACTA
>JAGQWR010000032.1 GCA_020437105.1 Saprospiraceae bacterium | reverse complement strand
CGAAGGTCTAATGCTGCCGTATAAATTAGATCGATAAGTTACGTTTTAAACGCCTAAAACCTGAACGAACTTGGGTCTGTTAGGGCTTATAGCCCTTTCGGTCTATTCGGCTTCGCCGGTTGGGTCTATTGCCTTCGGCTTTGGTCTATTACACATTTCTTTGATTTGAACGTTCTCCATTCAGCATTCAAAATTCGGCATTCAAAATTATGCTGGCCCGGTCTAGCTTGCCTTTCGGCTTCGCGGTCTAAGGGCCTTTGGCCCGGTCTAGGGGGCTACGCCCACTTTAGAGTTGAGAAATTTGTGCCCGACGATTCAAATGTTTTAAACGCTTTAAAGCTTCGCGCAGCGAACATAGCCACAGCTACGTAAGCATTTTTGTAACGAAGCACAGTGCAAAAAATACAAGGCTTAGGTATATGGAAATTTACGAATTAGTCCACTAGATGCAACGCAGTAAATTGGTGTCAAAAAACGATTAATGATTTTAGTTTATGAGCTATAGCAAATTTTTGAAGTTATTCTCCCCAATTCATATTTCTCCGCTCGCTCATAGCTTAAACAATTTCAGGTATTCATCAAACAGAAACACGCGGTTGCGGCTTTGTCCTGTCATTTCTTTTAGAATATCTGTTTGCACAAAATTGCTTACCAGATCGTTGGCGGCTTTTTCCAGAAGCAGGTTTATTGTTTGGTCTTCCCATTACCATTGTTCGTTTATTGGTGTTGGTAAGAAGTAAGCGTAACCCGTATGGTGTTTTTCGAATTTTCCCTATTTATAAGTCTCAAGTTGTATCATGTTCTTCTGTTTGTTTTAAAGGTAACACAACAGATTTTATATTTTACCTCGTGACCTCAAAAGTAAAACATGGTCATTCATACTTTACTTTAATTATCCTCCAGAGTGGACTCCAGTTTAAAGTTTACCCGTCTGTTTCGTTGGGTACCGTCTTTATTTTCCGATCCATCGGGATTTGAATTTGGAGCAATAGGTTCAGTTTCTCCTTTACTGGCGACCTCGATCTTATTGCTTACACCCAGCTCCAGAAAATATTCTCTCGCAGCTTTGGCGCGGGCCATGCCCAAGTCTTCATTAAACTCGAGGCTGGCTACAGAGTCTGTATGTCCGGTGATCAGGAGGCGGTAATCGGGATTTACATCCAAAAAGAGTTTGACCGAGTCGGCATAACTTACAAAGCCTGCTTTCGGACGAAAATCTGCGGAGTTACGCGCAAAGTTGGCATCCACGTAAGTCATATCCTCAAAACTGAATTGCAATTTTGGGTATGCATCTGCTTTAGGTGAATTAGCGTTAAAGGCTAATGGAGCAAAGAGGGAATCTGCATCTATTTCGACATAGTTTAAGAATACGCGGTCTTTAGACAGCCCATATCCGGCCAGCAGCTCCTCCACGTATGATCCACGCGCCAGTCCGATGTTATCAAAAAAGCCGGAAGGCGCACTCCGCTCGGAACGCAGAAAACGTCCGGAAATAGAGAGTTCTTGCTCCGGATTCTTAAAGAGGTATTCGGCGACAGCCTTTAAAAACAACTGGTTGTTTTCATTTAAAACAGCTTCAACACTATCGGTTCGAAAAAGGAATTCATCGTACTTTTCCAGAACGATTTCGCCATCTGACCGAAGTGCAAGTGTAGCTGGCCGTGGAATTTCCATCTGCACGTGCTCTACTGCTCCACCACAAAGTTGTTTAACTTCACACACGTAATACCATCGACCGAAAAGCAAACAGATGCTAAACAATAGAAAACCTGGAATGAAGGTTCTCATAAGGAGTTGAATTTGGTGTGTTTACAATGTAGGTATTTTTTCTAATTATGAGTTGGCAGTCTTATATAAATGGATTCCGATCCTATCTTTTACTCGAACGATCGCTTGCCGGACACAGCATCGAAGCCTACCTGCTGGATGTAGAAAAGCTCGAACGCTTTGTGCGCTTACGCGAATTAGAGAAAACACCCACCGACATCCGGTCGGAGGATATCAGCGTTTTTTTACAATGGCTCCATGAACTGGGCATGGGCAAACGCTCCCAGGCTCGTATTGTTTCCGGCCTAAAGGCCTTTTACAAATACCTGCTCATCGAAGGAATGATCGAACAGGATCCCACCTCCCTGATCCAGGCACCCCGGCTCGATCAACATTTTCCGGAAGTGCTGCATTTTGAAGAAATTCAAAAAATGCTGGAACAGGTTGACCTAAGTCATGGCCAGGGACACCGCGACCGCGCCATTCTGGAAACCCTTTACGCATGCGGATTACGTGTTAGCGAACTCACCCAATTGAAAATCTCTAACCTGTACATGGATATTGGCTTTGTACGGGTTACCGGAAAAGGAGACAAGGAGCGTCTGGTGCCAATTGGAGAAGAAGCCCGAAAGCATATCAGCTATTATCGGCAGCACGGACGGGCAGCTTTAAAAATCAAAGCGGGAGCAGAAGACTTTCTGTTTCTCAATGCCCGGGGCGGCAGTTTAAGCCGCGTTTCGGTTTTCAACATCGTTAAAAAGGCGGCCCGGGAGGCCGGAATCGAAAAATCAGTGAGCCCACACACTTTCCGGCACTCCTTTGCAACTCACCTGATTGAAGGAGGCGCTGACCTGCGGGCAGTACAGGAAATGTTGGGCCATGAATCCATTTTAACCACAGAAATTTACACCCACCTGGACACCGGGTTTCTGCGGGAAACAATCCGCTCTTTTCATCCGAGGGGCCGGAAGTAGGGTTAATTAAACAGATCGGCTTAAATTGCGGGCCTCTATGAAAAAAAATCAGATCATCTTCTTCCTGTTTTTAGCCATGCTGGTTGCCGGACAATGCTTTTTCTGGGTGGGCTGTGCGAAAATTATTCCGCCAACCGGTGGACCGGTTGACACCATTCCTCCCCAACTGGATTCTGCCCGATCTACCGAGAATTATCAAACCAATTTCAAAAAGCAAACCATCGTACTAACCTTTGAGGAGTACATCGAGCTACGCGATGTGTTTACCCAGGTAATCATTTCTCCGCCGACAGCCAAAAGGCCGGAAGTGACGCGTGACAAATACAAACGGGTCGAAATAAAATTTGATGCCGACGAAGTATTGCGCGAAAATGCAACCTATACGATCAATTTCGGTGATGCTATCCGGGATTATACTGCCGGTAATGCGGCTCCTTTTAGTTTTGTGTTTTCTACCGGCCCCTATCTCGATTCGCTGGAAGTACATGGTACTATAAGAGATGCACAAACCAATAAACCGGTGCCGGATGTGCTCCTAATGTTGTACGATAACCTCGCTGATACCGCTGTGCGTAAGGAGCGTCCTTTTTATTTTGCGCGCACCGACAAAAGCGGTCATTTTCTTATTCAAAATGTAAAATCCGATACCTTTCGGGTATTAGCGCTCGAAGACCTGAGTAGCGATTATATGTTTAATCAGGAAAGTGAACGCATCGGCTTTCCGGAAGATTTTCTTTTACTGACCGATTCCTCGGATGCAGATATTGATATCCGCTTTTTTCAGGAGCGTCGGGCTTTTCGCTTGTTGGAAAGCCGCCATACACGATACGGATTGACCAAACTTATTTTTACCGGTCCGCCGGATAATGTGGATTTACAAATCGACCAGGACTTTTTGAATTACTATAGTGAAACAGAAGGAGATACCATGCGACTATGGTATCACCTGGATACGGCCCTAAGTTGGAATATCCTGTTGCCGACCGATACCCTCCCCGACACGATTACCGTACCAGCCGGAAAGCGTGCTGAGTTTCTGCAAAACACCAAACCGGTGCCTGTAAACAAGCGTTTTCCCACCAATCACAACCCTACAGAAGATTTTCGGGTATTATATCAACAGCCCCTGCAAAGTCTGGATACCAGCCTGATTGAAGTATATGAAGATACCAGTCGGACACGTGTTTATCTGGATTGGCAGATCGATTCCATTGATAAAAAGAAACTGGTAGCCCGGTATCCCTGGAAGGAATTTGTGAATTATGATTTTTTGCTGCTGCCCGGTGCGGTTACCGGATTTTACGGCACCCCTTCCGACACCTTACAGGCCACCTTGCGGAGCGCCCGAAAAAAAGATTTCGGAAGTCTGAATCTGAAAATTACGGCACTCGATTCCACCCTGGCCTATGTTATTGAACTATTTACGTCGAGTGAAACACTGGAAAAAATTCGCGTAAGCGGGCAAACGGAATGGGAAAAAAAGTACCCCAGTCTAAAACCTGGCGTCTATGAAGTGCGGATTATTGAAGACCTCAACGCCAATGGCCGGTGGGATCCCGGAAATTATGATGCGCAAAGACAGCCCGAGCGCATTTTCCTGCGTCCACTGGAGAATTTACGAGCCAACTGGGAAGTCTCAGCAGATTTTCCGGTCGAGTTTGATTCAAAGCAGGTTAACTAATAGTCGTTTATAAAAGCGAACACGTTCTAATACTTATCTTCGCGTAAGCACCAAGTAAGAATATGCAATTAAGAGCAGATGATCTGGTAAAGATGTATGGCCGACGCACCGTTGTAAAGGGTGTTTCGCTGGAAGTCAACCAAGGAGAAATCGTTGGCTTGCTGGGTCCGAATGGCGCCGGCAAAACGACATCTTTTTATATGACTGTGGGGTTTATCAAACCAGACAAAGGTCGGGTATATCTCGATGATCGCGACATCACAAACCAACCCATGTACCGACGGGCACGACTGGGTATTGGGTACCTGCCACAGGAACCATCTATTTTCCGGAAGTTATCCGTAGAAGACAATATCAAAGCGGTGTTGGAAATGACCACGCTTTCCCGGACAGACCAGAAAGAAAAACTGGAGTCTCTTATTGAGGAATTTGGGTTGGAAAAGGTGCGTAAAAGTGCTGGCGACACCCTTTCGGGCGGCGAGCGCCGACGTACGGAAATTGCCCGTTCGCTGGCAACCTCACCAAAATTCATCCTGCTTGATGAGCCCTTCGCCGGTATTGACCCCATTGCCGTAGAGGATATCCAATTTATTGTTTCCCGGCTGCGGCATAAGAACATCGGCATCCTGATCACTGACCATAATGTGCAAGAGACCTTGTCTATTACAGACCGGGCATACCTGATGTTTGAAGGAAATATTTTGAAAGCCGGTACTGCTGAAGAACTGGCATCAGATGAAATGGTTAGAAAGGTTTATTTGGGAGAACACTTCGAACTTCGCCGGAAGGTGATTGACATTGATAAGGTACGATGAGTAGTTTGTCTTTTAAATATGGATTTCTGCTTTTTATTTGCGGCTTCCTTGGGGTAATTTCCTGTACAGAAGACCCGCCTCCTACCCTCGGACCTAAGGATATAAAAATCGTGGACAGCCTTTACCAGACCGAGGTGATATTACTCAAGCCAATATTAGACAGCATCTGCGAAGCCAATTATGATTCGCTGCTAAGACGAGCAACCGATTCTATGTTTACGAATCGGGTCGAGGAAATTGAACGTCAACTTGAACGAATTCGCAACCAGCAATGAAGCTAAAAATCGGACTTTCTCTTGGTTTACTGATTCTGTTAAGCGCCAGCCTGACAGCCTTTCAGAAAATTACCAAAGCCGATCTACGTGCCCAAAAACTGGAAGATCGCCTGGAAAATTATGCCCGGGTGAGCCGCGAAAAGTGCCTGGAAGGCATTTATGAGGATGCCGCTGCCATTGTGGACAGTTTGATGATCGAACGAGCCAGGTCCAAACGGGATACTGTTGGCAAACCACCCAAACCGCTACGACCGGATAAACCGGAAATCCGGCCTCCTAACGATAGCATGTCTGTCAAACCATTGGTCGATCTGCCTATTGATTCGACGCAGTAATCTGCGCATGGTAGCGGTGCAAATCTCTGTTTAATTTTTTAATTGACCGACGCAAAACGTCGGCTTCTGTTACATTCCTGAATAAAAGGACACGCAAACTGTCCACACCAAAATTGTAGGGCGCACAATAAGGGAAAGGGGCTTTCAGTGGCTCCATGGTTTGTTCGCAAATAATCAATGCGTTAACCCCCGTTCCTGTTTCTCCATCCGTTTGTCCCATATACGCCACAAAATAGGCCTCCTTTGTACTAAGACTTTTGCTTGAATCCAGCTTCAGGTATTCATCCAGAAAAACGTTTTCCAGCAGCCCCGTACCCGCTTCGATACGCGTGGTATCCCAGATAAAATATACCTGACTAAAATCGTACGCATCCGTAAAAGCAGACATCAGCATCACGCCAAATTCTGTACGTTCTGTCTGGCTTTCGGTCAACATGGCCTGATAACGTTCGGCATTGGGAGAACCACTATCGATGCGCTGTTGCAACTCCGCAATTTTTTTACTGTGGGATGGAATCCGAACGACCAGAACCGCATCCGGAAAGATTTGAATAGCCGCCTGCGCCCGGACCACATCTGAAGGACGCTCATTATCGACAAAATCGGGTTCGACCTGTGCCACTTGTGCAACTAGCCAACCATTGATCAAAAAGGGTAAAAGAATCAGTAGAATGTTTCGTTTAGTTTTCATAAAATCGTGTTTGACAAGTTTGACCTGTTGTACAAACAGGAAAACTTGTTTAACTGTTAAAACTTATATTTGCAACCTGCGCTAAAAGCGCCAAGACTAAATTGTCTTTGCAAAAAACGTTCAAAATCGAAAATAGACCGCATGCAATCTGTCGACATTGAAGCTCTGAACCAACAAATTTACGCCGATAGTGCCTTTGTTGAGCAATTAAATGAAGAAACAAATAAGGTCATTGTCGGCCAGCACACGATGATGGAGCGATTACTTATCGGTTTGTTGGCCAAAGGACATGTTTTACTGGAAGGTTTACCGGGATTGGCAAAAACACTGGCAATAAAAACGCTCTCCACAGCGATCCACGCAAAATTTAATCGGATTCAATTTACGCCCGATCTGCTTCCCGCAGATATTATTGGTACGATGATCTATAATCCAAGTGCCAATGATTTTACCGTGCGGCAGGGACCGATCTTTGCCAACTTCATTCTGGCGGATGAGATTAACCGCGCCCCTGCCAAGGTACAGTCTGCCCTTTTGGAAGCCATGCAGGAACGTCAGGTAACCATTGGTGGTACGACCTATCCGCTCAACGAGCCGTTTTTGGTATTGGCTACCCAAAACCCGATTGAGCAGGAAGGTACCTACCCGCTGCCGGAAGCCCAAACCGACCGCTTTATGCTGAAGGTTAAAATCGGCTATCCAAGCAAAGAAGAAGAGCGGGAGATCATTCGGAGAAATCTCGGCAGTGAAGGCTTTGGGCAAGTGAAGCAGGTAATCACACCGGAGCAAATTCTGAAGGCTCGTCAATCCGTTCGCAAGGTCTATATGGACGAAAAGATCGAACGCTATATTATTGATATCGTTTTTGCGACCCGTTCTCCGCAGGATTATGGGCTTCGAGATTTACAACCCCTAATCGGGTATGGTGGCTCTCCGCGGGCGAGCATCAACCTCGCATTGGCCGCTAAAGCCTATGCCTTCCTACAGCGCCGTGGCTTTGTTATTCCGGAGGATGTACGCCACATTTGCCACGATGTTTTACGGCATCGTATCGGACTCACCTACGAAGCGGAAGCCGAAGAAATCAGTCAGGAAGATATTATCGACCAGATCCTAAATAAAGTAGAAGTGCCTTAGGCTTGTTATGGATTCGAAGGAACTATTAAAAAAAGTCCGGAAAATTGAGATAAAAACAAAAGGGCTCAGCAAACAGCTCTTCTCGGGGGAGTATCACAGCGCCTTCAAGGGCCGTGGTATGTCCTTTAGTGAGGTACGCGGATACCAATATGGCGATGATGTCAGAAACATCGACTGGAACGTGACTGCCCGAACCGGTGAAGCACATGTCAAGATTTTTGAGGAAGAACGCGAACTGACGGTCATGCTACTGGTGGATGTCAGTCAATCGGTACAGTTTGGCACCCGGCGGCAGTTTAAAAGTGAAATGATCACCGAATTATGTGCTGTACTGGCCTTTTCGGCGATCAACAACAATGACAAAGTCGGCATCATATTTTTTTCTGATCGAATCGAAAAATTCATTCCGCCTAAGAAAGGAAAAACGCATATTCTCCGGATTATTCGGGAGTTGATCAACTTTGATCCGCTCGATAAACGCACTGATCTGGGTCAGGCCTTGCAATACATGAACAACCTGATCAAAAAACGCAGCATCTGCTTTGTACTGTCTGATTTTATCACTTCCGGATACGAACAGGCACTTCGAATTGTGGCCCGACGCCATGACCTGATCGGGGTGCATATCTTCGATCCGCTGGAGGAACAATTCCCTGCAGTTGGTTTAATTCGGGCACAGGATGCCGAAACCGGAAAAATGGATTGGGTCGATAGCTCCAACCCGGCAGTAAGAAAGCGCTTTGAGCAGTGGTTTGAAGATAAAAAAGAAGGATTTCAAAGCAATTTCCGACGCACAGGTGCCGACGTGCTCCATATTTCTTCGGATGAAGACTATGCCCATGCGCTGCATAAGTTTTTCCAAAAAAGGATTCACGCATGAGGAAATCTGGCATCTGGATATTATTTGCAACGCTCCTGTTTTTTTCCTTTTCAGGGAATGCGCAGGTACAGGTACGTGCCCGACTCGACAGCACCCAAATTACGATCGGGGATCAGGTACGGCTGCGCCTGGAACTCAGTAGTGCCGAGCAAATCCGCATACTCGATTATGAGTGGCCCGGCATAGATACCATGGAGCAACTGGAGATTCTCCACGAAACGCCCTGGGACACCCTCACCGAACCACAGGGCACCCTGTATCGTAAAGATTTCACGCTCGTCGCCTGGGACAGTGGCTATTACCAACTTCCAAAAATCCGGATTCCGTACAATTTTAAAGGCACCAGACAATACGCTCAAACCAACACCTTTTTGCTGCAGGTGCGCACCCTCGAAAGCGACAGCGCTTCTCTGGCCCCAATCAAACCAATTATATCCACTCCTTCTGCAGGCGTGGACATCAAAAAATTACTCTTGCTTTTAGGAGGCGTATTGGTCTTAATTGCCCTGATCTTTGCCTGGAGGAGATGGATGCAGGCGCCTGTCGGCGAAGAAGAAGCCGTGCCGGAAGTTATACGTCCGGCACATGAAGTAGCTCTGGAGAAACTAGACGCACTGGAACTCCTGCAACTTTATCAGCAAGGTGAAGAAAAAGAATACCAAAGCCGCTTAACCCATATTCTTCGTGAATATGTGGAAGGACGTTTTGGGGTACCGGCATTGGAGCAAACCACTGACCAGATCATACGCGATATCGAAAAACTGGGCATTGGCGCCGATCGGCTGGCCGTTTTGAAAAAACTGCTTCCCATGGCCGATCTCGTAAAATTCGCGAAAGCCAAGCCCCCTGCTGCTTTTCATGAAATGGCTATGACAGACGTACGGGAATGGGTCGAAAACACCATTCCGGTAGCTCCGGTTAATCAAAATGAGGAGGAGGAATGATCCCGGATTTTAGCAACATACAACTCGCACAAGCCTGGTGGCTGCTGGCATTATTGTTGGTGCCGATCGCCTTGTTTATCATAGGCCGACAAGGCCGCAAACGAGAATCAGAATTTCGGCTGCCTACCCTGCTCCCCATTCAGGGCCGGGCCAGCTGGCGCGGACGGGCCCGAAAAATATTGCCCATCCTGCGTTTGGTGGCCTTTGCGCTCCTGGCCATCGCAATGACCCGGCCACAACAAGTCTTGCAGGAACAGGATATCAAAGCTGAAGGCATCGACATTTTTATGGCAATTGACCTGTCAAGTAGTATGCTCGCTCAGGATTTCACTCCCGACCGGCTAACCGTCAGTAAAGAGGTAGCCATCGATTTTGTCAACAAACGGGAATTTGACCGAATCGGTCTGGCTGTTTTTGCAGGCGAAGCATTTACCCAATGTCCGCTCACCAGCGACCACCGGATACTCGAAGATTACATCAGTCAGCTGGAATGTGGCTACCTGCAGGATGGTACTGCCATTGGCATGGGATTAGCCACTGCTGTAAACAGATTGCGCGACAGCAAAGCCAAAAGCAAGGTGGTGATCCTCCTGACCGATGGAAAAAACACCTCTGGTTATATCCAGCCCCTTACAGCTGCTGAACTCGCTAAAGAATTTAATGTCAAAGTATATACCATTGGAGTGGGCACTACCGGCCGGGCACTGGCACCTGTAAGTCGGCGCAGTAACGGAGAATACGTTTTTGGCCTCTCCCAGGTTACGATCGACGAACCTTTGCTGCGTCAGATCGCACAATTAACTAACGGCCAGTATTTTCGGGCAACCACCCGGGAAGCACTGGAAGGCATTTATGAGCAAATCGATCAATTAGAAAAAACGGAAATGGATGTAACAACGGTAAAATCCTATCAGGAAGCCTTTCATCCTTTGGTATTTTGGGCTCTAATCCTAATTGGGTTTGAGTTGTTCTTACGCTATGGCATCCTCCGTTCACTTCCGTTGTAATGTAAAAAGATATGTTTCGATTCGAACATCCGGAATTTCTATATGCGCTGGCGCTGCTTCCGCTCCTGCTGTTGCTCTACATATTAGCGCAACGCAGTAGCCGGAAAGTACTCGAACGCCTGGGTTCCGCTGAACTAATCGAGCGCCTGATGCCCGATGCTTCTCCGGCCCGGCATCACTTCAAAATTGCGTTAATCCTTCTCGGACTCGCTTTTTTGATCGTCGGCTGGTCAAATCCGCAATGGGGCACCCGCCGGGAAAGCGTTACTCGAAAGGGCATTGATGTTTTTCTCGCACTGGATATTTCCAAAAGTATGCTGGCAGAAGACATAGCACCAAACCGGCTGGAGCGTGCAAAAAAATTTGGCGAGCAGTTGATTCAATCGCTCAAAGGAGACCAGGTCGGACTCATTTTCTTTGCCGGAAGCCCGTTTCTGCAAATGCCTTTGAGCTCTGATTACGGAGCGGCTACCCTGCTGGTTCGTTCTGCCAATACGGATCAGACCCCCAACCAGGGTACCTCACTTGGGGATGCCATTCGATTGGCACAAAAAACATTCGATCCGGAAAAACGAAACCACCAGGCACTCATTATCGTTTCCGATGGAGAAACACACGATGCAGATGCCCGATCTGCGGCCGAAGAAGCCGGAAGTGAAGGTATGATCATTCTGACTATTGGTGTCGGCACAGAAACCGGAAGTCGCATACCGGTAAGTGTAGGAGGGCGCCCCGATTACCTGCGGGATAACCAAGGCCAGTTTGTAGAAACCAAACTGGAAGAAGGTGCGCTGCGAGATATTGCAGCGGCAGGCAATGGCACTTTTTTCTACCTGGATCGGGGTGACGAGATCATTGCCTCCCTGCGCCAACGTATCGACCAGATTGAACGAATGGAATACGAGCAACGGATTTTCGATCAGTACGAAAGCTATTTTCAATACTTTATAGGTGCTGGTTTATTGATCTTATTCGTTGAATTTTTGTTTTCCTATAGAGGCAGTGCCCGTGCAAAAAAACGCAATTTATTTTCAGAACAGTCTTAAGTTATGAAAGGTCCTGTTTTAATCACATACATCCTGCTCCTTGGAAGCCTTGGGCTCCAGGCGCAAGCCGATAAAGAACTCCTGCGCCAGGGAGATGAAGCTTATAAAAAGGGCGATTACCCTACGGCAGAAGAGTCTTACCGAACGGCAGAAGAAATGACGCCCTCACTGGAAGGCACTTTCAATCTCGGCAATTCGGTCTATGAACAAGAGCGATACGAAGAAGCTGTCACCCAGTACGAGCGTGCCAGCCGGGTAGCCAAAACAAATGAAGAACGCGCCAATGCCCTCTACAATTTGGGAAATGCCCATTTTGCACAGGAAAATTATGAGGAAGCGCTGGAATCATATAAAGAATCACTGCGTCTGAATCCGAAAGACCGCCAGGCTAAGTACAATCTGGCTCGAACACAAGAAGTGCTGCGTCAACCACCGCCCCCCCAGGAGCAGGAACAGAATAAAGAGGACAACGAAAACCAGGACCAGGAGCAGCAAGATCAACAACAGCAGCAGCAAGAGCAGGAGCCTCAGGATCAGGAACAACAGGAACCACAAGACCAGGAATCAGACCAGCAACAGCAGGGAGATTCAGATCAAGATCAGGAACAATCTGAAGCGTCCGAAGCTGACACCGAAGATATAAACCGGGAAGAGGCCGAGCGATTGCTCGAAATCATGGAACGGGAAGAGCAAAAAGTACAGGAGCGCCTCCGAAAAGCGGATGGCGCCAAACGACAGGAAAAAGAATGGTAATAAATCAAATTGATCATGAAGCGAATAATTCCACTTTTCAGTGCATTTATTTTAATCAGTGCGAGCCTGTTTGCCCAGGAGGAAATTGTATTTACGGCAACAATCAGCCAGGATACTGTCCTAATGGGAAATCGGTTTGAAGTAACCTATACCCTGGAAAATGCCCGAGGGGCTGAATTTCAAATTCCCGGTATCGATCAGGATTTTTACATCGTCGGCGGTCCAAATACCTCGACCTCCATGCAGATCGTAAACGGTAGTATGAGTCAGCAACAAAGTTGGTCGTATTATCTGGTACCCAAATCGGAAGGCATTTTTTATATCCCGGGGGCCTCTGTAAAAGCAGGAGGTGATTACCTGAATACGCCGCCATTGGAAATTTGGGTAAATCCAAATCCCGACGGATTGCCAAACGCCGATATGCCTGATCCGGTGACAAATAAACCAAAAAAGAAAAGGCCAATCACCCGGATCTAATATGACGTTTCAAAAATTTCACAACTGGCTTCTGGCCGGAATCTTCTTTTTGGTGTTTGCTCCCGGACTCCGGGCGCAAACTACTTTTGAGGCGTATGCCCCAGTTAAACAAGTCATTCAAGGGGAGTATTTTAATGTAAGCTTCACCTTGCTTAATGCGGATGGCTCTGATTTTAAACCACCAAAATTTACCGGGTTCAGGATCGTAAACGGACCAAGCAGATCGGTTAGCACCAGTATTATCAATGGAGACCGGAGCAGTGAGATGACCCATACCTACCTGCTCGAAGCCGGGGATCCCGGTACTTACACCATTGGTTCTGCTACTATTCAGGTCAAAGGCAAGGTATTGCGGTCTAACACCCTGAAAATTGTTGTAAATGCCCGCGATCAACAATCGCTGGAGGAAATTGCTTCAGATGCGGAGATTTTTGTACGCGCAATCCCCAGTACCACCCAAGCCTATCCGGGGCAGCAAGTCCTGATTGATTACAAGTTGTATAGCCAGGTAAGTGTAGATCATTATTCGATAGCTTCAGAATCTGAATATCCCGGTTTTTTTGCCCAGCCTATGAGGCGCTTCCGCGGAAGAACCCAGGTAGAACAGATCGGTAGTAAATCATACACGACGCTGGTATTCCGACGGGTGGCCGTTTTCCCGCAGGTTATCGACACACTGGAAATCTCTCCTATCCGTTTACAAGTCGGACTGGCAGATGCGCAGGGTAGAAATAATTTCAATCCGCTTATTAGTCCGAGACAGGTTATTGCCCTCACTTCCGAACCAGTGAAAATTGCGGTATTGCCGCTGCCCTCCGGTACGCCCGAATCTTTTTGCGGGGGCGTTGGCACCTTCGAATTGCGGACAGATTATGATCGGTCCAGTCTGACAACAGATGATGCCCTCACAGTAAACCTAACCCTGATCGGGAATGGGGACGTAAAACGACTGGAAGCCCCCGCCTGGATGAACAATGACAGCTTTGAGGTCTATAACCCTTCGATGGTCGATGAGAATATTTTTGAAAACCAGGGAGAGTTATTAGCTCAACGAACATTCGAATACCAATTAATTCCAAGATATCCGGGAAAATATACGATCCAGCCGCAGGTAGCGATCTTTAGTCCCGACTCCAGCAGTTATGTTTTTCTGGAAGGTTCCAAATTTTCGATAACGGTTGCACCCGGTAGTGGCCGTCCACGGCGGCAGGAAGTAGAAGAACAGGCAGGCCAAAACACCGAACTTGTAATTCGACCACTCAAAACCCAGGTTCCTCTTTTAACAGCAGAGACGCCATTCATACAGTCGAATACTTACTGGATATTGGTGGGACTGGCACCCTTCTTATTGTTTATTGCCTGGATCATCCGACAACAGCGGATACGAATTTCAAACATCGACCCGGTGGCCTTGCGCAGAAGCAAAGCAATGAAAATAGCGGCACAGCGCCTAACTGTTGCCAAGACCTATTTGGATCAGGGGGCAAACCGGGAGTTTTTTGATGAAACCTCCAAAGCGACCCTGGGCTTTTTGACAGACAGGATCGGGATTCCGCCTGCCAGTCAAAAGAAAACACTTATCCGACAGGCATTGGAGTCAAAGGGTATTGATGGGACCCTGATTGACAGATTGCTGGCTTTACTCAATCAATGTGAGTTAGCGTTATTTGCCGGACAGGCAGATGAAGGCGCCAAGCAGGAAGTTTATCAGGAGGCGCTGGAAGTATTAAGTTCACTGGCTGCAAATACCGATTAAAGAAGAAGAGCCACTCTGGAAAATCCGGAGTGGCTCTTTTTTATTGGGCTATTCGGTCCTTAACGTGCGAAAGAAATCGCCCGCTTTTCGCGAATAACGGTTACTTTAATCTGACCGGGATACTGCATTTCATCCTGGATCTTCTGAGAGATCATAAAGGACAACTCGTCAGCGTACTGATCCGTTACATTTTCGCTCTCAACGATTACCCGGAGTTCTCGACCTGCTTGCATGGCGTATGCTTTGGAAACACCGTCATGTGCCATAGCCAGTTCTTCGAGTTCACCAATACGTTTCATGTAGCTTTCCAGAATCTCTCTACGTGCGCCCGGACGTGCTCCGGAAATTGCATCCCCTGCCTGAACGATTGGAGAAATGATGTTATTCATTTCGATCTCGTCGTGGTGGGCACCCACCGCATTGCAGATGAGTGGCGTTTCGCCATATTTCTCACACATCTTCATACCCAGCAGTGCGTGGCTCAATTCGCTTTCTTCCTCTGCTACCTTACCCACATCGTGGAGTAAGCCGGCACGTTTAGCCAATTTGGCCTGCTTCGGCGAAAGCCCTAGCTCAGCAGCCATGATCGCACATAAGTGCGCGGTTTCGATGGAGTGCTTGAGGAGGTTTTGGCCATAAGAAGAGCGGAAACGCATCCGTCCAACCATCCGAACCAGGAATGGATCCAGGCCGTGTACATCGAGGTCGATGACTGTACGTTCGCCGATCTCCACGATTTGTTCTTCCAGTTGTTTGCGGGTTTTTGCCACTACTTCTTCGATACGAGCCGGGTGGATACGGCCATCTGCTACCAGGCGCTTCAGCGACAAGCGGCAAATCTCTCTACGGATCGGATCAAAGCTGGAAATCACAATAGCTTCCGGGGTATCATCGACAACGATTTCGGCACCGGTAGCCGCTTCCAGGGCACGGATATTCCGTCCTTCCCGTCCGATAATCTGTCCTTTGAGGTCATCGCTTTCGAGGTTGAAAACGGAGACAGTATTCTCAATGGTATATTCCGCACTCATCCGCTGGATGGTTTGGATAATGATCCGTTTTGCTTCTTTATTGGCAGTCACCTTAGCCTGGGAGATGGTATCCTTAATCAGAGCCATCGCATCATTTTCCGATTTGGCTTTAACCGCTTCCATCAATTGTTCACGGGCAGCTTCTTCAGACAGGCGGGCTACTGTTTCCAGTGCTTTAATGTGTTTTTCGTTGGCTTGATCCAGCTCTTCTTTTTTGCGGCTTACGATCTGGATTTGTTTTTCCAGGTTTTCGCGAACCGATTTGAGTTCCATTTCTGCTGCTTCCATATCCGCTTTACGGGTATCGAGTATTTGCAGGCGTTCCTGGTATTTTTCTTCCTTAGCAGACCACTCTTTTTCCAGGGCTTTAACTTCAATCTCGCGTTCTTTTAGTTCGACCAGTTTTTGTCCTTTTTCGGAATCAAACTGGGATTTCAGCTTATTGAAGCGATCTTTTGCTTCCTGGATTTTGCGTTGTTTGATATTCTCATTTGTCGCATCTGCCCGGGAAACAATCTTCTCTGCCTGGGTTTCCGCTTCATCGACAAGGCGTTTGGCGGTCAGCCGGGCCTCTTTTACAACGAGATCTGCTTTGGTATTCAGCTCTTCTACTTTAGAAGCGTTTTGCTTCCCCAAGACTAGTCGGACGATCACGAACCCGATTAGGGCTCCAATGATTAGCCCTATTGCTAATCCTATACCGATATCCATAATCACATTATTAATAAAACAGTAGGAATCCAGGACTATTCCCGATTCCGGACTCTTCCCGGAGCCACGTGTATTGGTCCGGGAAACACCACATTAGAGAAGCATTTGATCGAGCATTTGATCGATCCGGGAAAGTTTCGCCAGAGATTCCTGGTCTTGAGTGGAAGCACCGCCTGACTTGAATAGATCTACTGCATAGGTGAGCAGAACTAATGCCAGACAATCCTGTTTATCGCGGTTTGGGTAAGTCAGTTGAAATTGATTGACCTTTTCATTGACATCTTTGACGATCTCTCGGATCGTCGCCTCATCATCCGCTTTTATTTTCAGGGGATATGGCCGACCTGCAATCAGGACTGTTATTTGTCGGGTATCGCTTGCCGCCATATCTATGCTTTTTGTAACCACTCAATACAGGCATCAACTTCTTTCAGCGATTCTTCCACACGTTCCCGGAGTGCTTGTACATGCCCGGGTTCTCCATCTCTCTGCTTTTCTAAAGCTTGCTGGGTGCCTTTGAGTTTATCTTTCAGTTGGCCGAGCAGGTCACGTTCATTTTTCAACTCGGCTTCCAGTTTTTCATTTGCCTGACGCAATTGCACATTTTCTGTCTGAAGTGCCTCCACTTTCTCAGCCAGCTTACTGACTTTTCCTTCGATCTTACCTAGTACTTCCATCTGATCCATAGACAGGGGCATTAACGACGGATCTGTGCTTGCAATTGCTTTTCGTACTCTCCGATCATTTTGTTCATCACCTGGTCTATCTCAACATCCTGGAGGGTGCGTTCCGGATTTTCAAAAACAAAGCTTACCGCATAAGATTTTTTTCCGGCTCCCAATCTTTCCGCATCTTCAAATACGTCGAACAAATTAATATCGCGAAGAATTTTCTTGCCCTGCTTACGGGCAATTGCCACAATATCATCAAATTTTACTGAATTATCAACAAGCAGGGCTAAATCTCGTCGGGTACTCGGGTATTTACTCAGCTCCTGAAACTGGAAGTTTGCCTGTCCGGCAGACTGCACGAGCAGTTCCCAGTTGAAGTCGGCAAAATACACGGGCTGGCGAATATCCATACCACGCTGCAAGGCCGGATGGATCTGGCCAAAACTCACCAGTTCTTTTGGACCCCGGTGATATTTCAAACCATATGAAAAAGGCTCGTCTTTAAGAACTGTCTGCTGGAATCCGGAGATTCCCAAACGCTCCAGAATCAATAATACTGCTGCGCGCAGGCTATAATAATCTGTATCCGGATGTTCCTTTTGCAACCAGCTTTCTGCATAGCGGCGGCCGGTCAGGCAGAGGGTCAGATGTTCCTGCTCTTTAAATTCGCCCTCCCCCATTCGATGGTAGGAACGACCAAATTCAAACAGTTTCAAATCTGCCTGCTGCCGGTTCTGATTGTGTTTTACGACCTGCAAGGCACTAAAAAACAAATCCGGACGCATGATGTCCAGATGCACATTCGAGGTATTGTTGATATATACCAGCGAATCTGCATCCATCGGTAAAATATCCCGATAAAAGCGCGACTCGGAGAGGCTGAGTGCCAGCATTTCCGAAAAACCATTCGCGGCAAGCATATTGGCGATAGACTCCTGTAACTCTCGTTTGCTTGGATATTTATCGAAAGAAGGCGTCGAACTGATCCGACTCGGCATCGGCACCCGATTGAGGCCATAGATTCGGAGAATTTCTTCCACCAAATCTGCCGGACGGGTAACATCTGATTTATTAGTCGGAATCGCTACCCGAAAGGTTTCACCATCATCATCAAGCAGGGCCATATCCATCGCTGCCAGAATCTGGTGGATTTCCGATTGCGGAATTTCAACGCCGATCAGGCGATTGACATAACTATAGGTGGTCTCAATCTCAACCGGCTCTACTGGCACCGGGTACAGATCAACACCAGCGGAAGCGACTGTGGCCCCCGCAATTTCTTTTAAGAGCTGGACAGCCCGCTTGAGCGCATCCACGGCTACATTGGGATCACTGCCTTTCTCAAACACTTTGGCAGCATCCGTTCGCAGGATATGACGCATACTGGTGCGGCGGATATATTTTGCACTAAAATGTGCCGACTCCAGGAATATTCTTTTGGTTTCGTTGGTAACGCCAGAGCCTATTCCTCCGAATACACCTGCCATACAAAGACCTACAGAATTGCCATCACAGATCATGAGATCCTCCGCAGACAATTTCCGCTCCACTTCATCGAGGGTCACAAAAGGACTTCCTTCCTCAAGAGTTTTCACTCGAATGGTACGCCCTGCAATAGCATCCAGATCGAATGCGTGCAGCGGTTGACCGTATTCGTGCAACACGTAATTGGTGATATCAACCACATTATTGATCGGACGGACATCAATCGCTTTGAGCCTGTTTTTCAACCAATCAGGTGATTCACCAACCTGAATATTATCCAGAGACACCCCTGCATATCGCGGACAGGCTTCAGTATTTTCGACGATCACTTCAACGGCCAGATCATTCGATTGAGCCTTGATCTCCTCAATTTTCGGAAGACGTAAAACGCCTGCACCTGGCATATTTACTTTCAGGTAGGCTGCCAGATCCTGTGCCACCCCGATATGACAGGTCGCGTCCGACCGGTTTGGAGTCAGGCCAATATCATAGACTACATCATTTTCCAGTTTAAATACTTTGGCAGCGGGGGTTCCGATTTTAAGCTCATCGGGCAGGATCATAATACCTGCATGGCTGGTGCCCAGTCCGATTTCATCTTCTGCACAAATCATGCCCTCCGACACCTCGCCCCGAATCTTTCCCTTTTTGATTTTAAAGGGTTCTCCTTCTGTCGGGTAAAGCATTGTGCCTACGGTGGCAACAATCACTTTTTGGCCGGCGGCTACATTCGGGGCACCGCAAACGATTTGCACTGGCTCGCCTGTGCCCACATCTACACGGGTCAGCGACAAACGGTCTGCATCCGGGTGTTTGCCACATTCAGTAACCAGGCCGACAACCAATCCCTGCAAACCACCGGGGATACTTTCTATTTGCTCCATGCCCTCGACTTCCAATCCGATATCGGTCAGGATTTCTCCGATCTTTTCCGGTTCCAGATCTAGAGACATATAGGATTTCAGCCAATTTAGCGAGACTTTCATACACTCATTTTCAATTGAAGGAGCAAAGATAGTATATCCGTTTTACTCGATTGAAGGGTTTTAGTTGATTTAGCCTTTTTAATAC
This sequence comes from Saprospiraceae bacterium, assembly GCA_020437105.1. Lineage (GTDB taxonomy): Bacteria > Bacteroidota > Bacteroidia > Chitinophagales > Saprospiraceae > JAAEZH01. The sequence continues at coordinate 14,756 of JAGQWR010000032.1, read as the reverse complement.
CAGGTAGCTGATCGCTTTAACAAAAAAAGCTTCTCTCCCATCCCGGAAAAGAAGCTTTTTTCATTGGCCAGACCTTCGACCAAAAACAGGGCGCAGCCACCCAACTCTAAACTATAATCTCTAAACTATAAACTATAATCTATAAAAACACCTATTCCACCATCTCCACCTGTGCGGCCTGGAGCACTTCCTTATCCGTACCAGCCAGATGCACATAAGCGATCACATGACAATCTTCGGGCTTCCAATCGGAAGGAATTGCCATGCTGAATGATTTTTCAATTTTTTGATTTTGGAAAAGCGAACCTTCAAGTGCATCACCGTCCCAATTAGTCATCATGCCTCGGAATACGTGTTTATGCACATACTCGTAGTCCTCACCTTCGGGAGTAGTCTGGCGGTCAACGATATTGTCTTCGGTTATGGCCACGCTGAGGCGAATATCCGCATCAGTCACTTCTTCATCCACGAAAATGACAACATCCACATTTAAGTTTCCACTGCCTTCATTATATTCTGGCGCAATACCGATCCGCACCTTAGGAGGATTGGCGGTTTCCGAAGCGATATACCCTGCCCACAGCGATTTCCCGAGCTGGAGATCAAATTCTCCGGGAAAAAGTTTGCGATCAATTACTGCCGAGGGATATCCAAGCGGATTCCCGACATAATTTATAATATTATCGCCTTCGTTTGTTCTAAAGTCAAATTCACTGTCTGGGTGCGGTGGAGAAAACTCGCCGGCATGCAAAGAGATTGCAATTAATCTGTTGCCATAAATAGCCAATAAATCCTGAATTTCTGCACTGCCAGCCGGACATTGCACACATCGCACACCGGTAAATTCTTCGATCAAAACCTGCCGGTCCTGGCCGTCCACCACAATGGTATCCGGCGGCGGGTCTCCATCCATTACAGGATTAATGACCACCGGAATTTCATTGCAGGAGCCCAGAAAAAAACCGAGTGCTATTAGGGGTATTAAAAACTTTTTCATGATTAGCTTTTTTGCCTTTCGGCGAATTAGAAGGAAGAATTAACAGTCATTTTCACACCGCTGAAAGCAGGTTCTACCCGGCATATTCCGCCAGTACAAACGATTCCCTCTACCTGCTTCACATAACTCAATGAAAAACGACTGGAATTATAGGTATAAAATACATCCACCCGAGGGTAATGGATTTTTAGCTTTTCGCCCGTTTCCGCATCAACAGGAGAACGTTTACCCGGACCAATATTGTACATATCGGAGACGGTGAATGTCCAGTGCGGCGCAATACCAAACTCGATCAACCCAAACACCCAGTCACCGTAATCGTGCTTCACGCCGTGATCTTCCCCGGTGAGCATATACTGTGCCTCAAAGCGAATAGATTTTTTCTTCGGTAAACGCAACAGGAAATCGGCATAGGGTGTCACGGTTTCCACAATGGGCACACCTGGTTTAAACTCAAAGACTTCCTGATTGTAATTCTGCAATTGTACACCGGTGAGCAATTGCCATTTTCGAGCTTTTTTCACACTGACCTCTGTAAATATTTCCCGATATAGAAGGTCCCCTTCCAGATCGGTGATATTCGAGAAATTTGCGTTAAAACTCAACTTACGGGTCGGCGCATAAGTTACATCTGCCTGAAAAGCCATTTCACCCAAAGGCTGTACAGCGGCTGTATAACGGGCATTCAGGCGATAGGTGTTCACCCGCGCCATCGGAGGCAAAAAATTAATCAACCCACGGAAAAGTTCTTCCTGCGGACGCGTACGGAATACAAAGTTTTCTGTCCGTTTCCCTTCCAGTGTAATCCCCCAGCCTTTATTCGCATATCCGATACTGGTATAAACGACCGTACCCGGATCATCAATAAAACGGCCAATTATCGTATCGCCAGATACGGTCTCTCTTTCAAGAAACTCATCATTCATGGCATCTTTGGTTTTATAAGCTCCCTCCAGATACCAGCTGAATTTTCCGGCAGTCAGGGTGTTGTACACACTAAAGGCATAGGTGTTATAAACCGGTACAAAGGCATCCTTTTTTAAATAGGTATTGAGCGTGGCAATAAGGGAGTTCATGCTCCCATCGTCCAATGTGCGATTTACAATCCCAAAACCTGGAGCAATACTCCAGTTGGCTTCATCGCCGCCGGAAATAAAACCATCAATACTCATGCCTTTGATCACCGAACCGTAAAGCGCAAACTGCTGCTTTTGCCGACCGGTAAATACCCGCACCTGCCAGTCGGGCCTCAGATCATAAGCCAGTCGCAGGCCAACAAGGGCGTTGTCTATCGCCAGTGCCCGTTGCTCATAAGCCCGATAAATAATACCGCTACCAATCTGGTCGTAGATATAACCGGCTTTGATATGCAGCTTATCAATGTTTTTATTGATATACCAGGCCCCGATTCCCTGATCGGAGTATGAGCCCTGCGGGTTTAGGAGATTGGAGTTATTAAACAGATCAAAACGAACACCAAAATCAAAGCCCCAATTGCTGTAATTCATATTCAGCCAGGCGTCAGCACCGTAAAGTTGGTTATCATACTGGGGCGTGTTTGCTGCCCCAATCACCGTATCTCTGCGGAAAAAATTACCATTGGCTTCGAGGTTACCGGAAAAGCGGCCGCCATCCTGTGCCTGTTGGCTGACAGGCAAAAGCAAAAATAAACTGCAAACAAGCAGTAGGTTGCGGATCATAATAAATGGTTTAATTTTGACAGGCAACTTTAAATTACCTGTTAATATCTGGTTAAATTTAGGCCTTTATGGTGAATCAGCTATACTATTTACTCTAATAAGTGGTTACTTAGTGGGCCAAATTAGAGTCTAAATATCGGTTTTTCTGCTTAGTTATTGCGACCACACTGATTTCGATTCAGACCGCAATGATCCGGAAAAAACCATAAAGTGCCGAATTAGATCGCAGCGAAGGTCTTCGATCAAACATAAATTAAACAGATTAAAAAACAAAGCAACAAGATGAAATTCCGCAATTACCTCGCAACCCTTTGTTTACTGGCTTTCGCCGGAACTATTAGCGCGCAGAATGCCCTGCCGAATGTGGATGTAAAAACACTCGATGGTGCTACCGTTAATCTCTCTGAAACCTATGGTGTTGAAAAGGAAACCATTACTATTTTAAGTTTTTGGGCAACCTGGTGTTCTCCTTGCAAAAGAGAACTGGATGCCATTATGGATTTTTACCCGGATTGGCAGGAAAGTTATAATGTTGAATTAGTGGCCATCACGATTGATACCAGACGTGCCATTTCTAAGGTTCCATCAATTGTAGAAACAAAGGGCTGGGAATACATCATCCTTTCCGGAGATGAGCAAGCTATGCGTACCGCTTTCAACTTTGCCTCTATCCCGCAAACAGTTATCGTTGACCAATCAGGTCAGATTGTATATACGCACAACGGCTACCAGCCTGGCGACGAAGAAGTACTAGATGAAGTCCTGGCCAAATTGGCTGCAGGTGAATCTATCGAACATTAAGAATCAAGGTTCAGAAAAAAAAGGCTGCTTCCATTGGAAGTGGCCTTTTTTGATTTGAGTGAGTTAGTGGGTTGGTTTGATAGTGGGTTAGTGAGTTAGTTTGATAGTGAGTTAGTGGGTTAGTCCGCCCGAGGCGGATGCTTTTAGACACACTACCACTCCCCGAAAGGATCCCATGGACAAACTTCATCTCCACGGCCTTTGCGCAGCAAACGGCCATTCCACAAACAAGCGAAGCGATGATTCTCCCCCGCTCGCAAAGCGAGCACTCCCCAGACAAGCGAAGCGCAGTCTCTCCCCCGCAAGCAAAGCGAGCACTCCCCTACCGCATCAAGGTCACATCGCCCGAAAGCTGGTAACTATTCACCCCATCCGTTTCCGACACCTTAAAGTCTATCAGATACACATAAACTCCGGCACCAGCCCTTTTCGAGCCCATATACCCTTTCCAGGAATCTGCCGGATTGCTGGTATGATAAACCAATTCGCCCCAGCGGTCGTAAATCTGCATGTCAAAATCAAAGGGAACACAGTTTGAAAATAATTGAAACTGATCATTGATGCCATCATCGTCCGGACTAAAAACGTTGGGCACAAAAAAGTTGCAGTCCACACAGTTTCGCAGGCTTACAGTAATGGTATCCGAACTCAAGCACTCCATATTTGAAACTTCCACCCAATAAGTACCTTCCGTAATAACGGAAAAAGAATTGTCGGTACTCCCGTCCTGCCAGAGGTAACTGGCACCGGCACTTGCCCCGGCATATAACAAAAACGGCAGTTCATCCCGGCAAATCAGCGTATCGAGCCCCAGGTCAACAGAAACGGAACTGGCAAAATCTACCTGAATCGTGTCTGCCCCGAAACAACCGTCCAGGTCGATCGTCAATGAATAAACCCCACTTGTGCTGACCGAAAGGTCCGACTCCGTAGAGCCATCCTGCCAGAGGTAACTATCGGCCTCCGGCGGACCATTTAAAAACAGTAATTCGCCCGCACAAAGTGTGGTATCCGGCCCCAGATCCACCGTTGGCGGATTAAGGTAACTCACCAAAATGCTATCCGATGTAAAACAACCATCCTGGATAACGCCCAGCCAATAGGTTCCCGCACTGCTCACCAGAAAATCCGGGTTCATAGAACCATCTTGCCAGAGATAACTATCGGCATTTAGCGGCCCGGTTAACTGTAGGAATTCTCCGGCACAAAGCGTGGTGTCAGGACCCAGACTAAAATCCGGGTTATTTAAGTTCTCTACAAAGTAGATGTTGTTTGCATTCAAATAGGAAAAAGGGATCAGCGCACCGGGCTCTGCACCATAGGTCGTACCTGTACAAGCAGTTCCAGCTGCAGTAAAAATGCCTGCTTCCCCAGGCAGTAGCTCCCAGTTTACATTGGCAGGAAGCGGACCACTGGTTACCAAAGCACCTGCACCACCACCTCCACCCGGACCAACACAACCGAATGTCGGTTGCTGATCACCGCCGTCGCCCCCATTCGCCTGTAGGGAAACCGTGCCTGTGTAGTTTTCAACCTGCAGCCAAAGGGCTCCTCCTGCTCCTCCACCTCCGGCACCATCGGCTATTCCGGTACCGGGGTTATTCTGTGTATTACCATTAGCAAGAATATTTTGTCCATTCCCGACAAGGGTATTGGCAACGACCATAAGGAGTCCGCCACCATCTTCTCCGATACTGCCTACGCCATTGTTGTCATCACCACAGCCACCGCCGCCGCCGAGAAAAAGCCGGTCATCCTGATAGGCTGAAAAAAGCTGGTTTCCACCAATGCCGCCGCGCTGCTGTATCGTACAGCCTTGTAATTCATTTCCGCCTTTACCACCAGCCGAAAAATTACTGCCACCGCCGCCTCCGGTGTTGTGTTTATTGCCGCCGCCACCGCCGGTTGCTAAGGGGCCGCGGCCAGCCCGTTTGTTTGCCGAAATTTCGGCGATCCCTTCTCCTTTTTCTGCTCCACCACTAGGCCAGGATGGACCTGGCTGTACCAGCGGATAAAAATAACCAGGCGAGCCCAAGCCACAGCCTCCGTCCGGATTATTTGAAATAGCCCCGCCTCGGAATCCTTTTCCATTGAGGTTGATCTCGGCATTCAGCGTAAGCGTATTTTCTACCCAAAAGACCAAAACACCTCCTGTTGAGCCGTTCCAGTCCAGGGCGGTTAATGGGCCGACGACAGTTGCATCAGCATAAACCGGCACCCGGATTAACTGACAACGGCCGCTAACCTCATAGCTTCTCTGTAGCAGGCCATTGAGGATAATGTTGTTTCCGGTGATTTGGGTAATATCGCCAAACTCCCAGTTACCGGAACCATTTAGGTTGAGTATATCTCCAAAATTGGCCGTATCGGTAGAATCGATACTCGCGCCTTTCATTTGGATCAATAAAACCCGGTCGCCCGGTGAAAAGGCGGAGACATCTGCTACTGCAATCCGCGTACTGCAATCAAATAGCTCCAGGTCTGTAACAACTGCATAGTCATTGATAACGCCCTGGATATTGGTTTGTGCAAAGGCTGCCTGGGATAGCAGCAGGCAAAAAGACAGGATAACTAATCTCATTTTCAGTTAATTTATAGGGGTATTATTTTGTCCGTTTTTGCTCCCAGACCCAAGCTGTACGCATAATGTCTTCCATGGATCTTTGGGGTTGCCAGCCTAGCCGTTCGGCCGCCAGGGCATAATTGGCATAAATGGCCTCCACATCGCCTGCACGTCGGGGGCCGATCATATAATTGAGCTTTTCGCCGGATACTTTTTCGAAGGCCCGGATGGCCTCCAATACGGTGGCTCCCTGGCCGATGCCGACATTATATACTTCTACCGGAGATTCATTTTTGCCGGCCATCAGGTATTTCAGACTAAGGGTATGTGCCCGGGCCAGATCCATCACGTGGATGTAATCCCGAATACAGCTGCCGTCGCGGGTATCGTAATCATCTCCGAAAACGGTCATTTGTCCGCGTTTGCCAATGGCTGTTTCTGTGATTACCGGCACCAGGTTGGTGACGTTACTGGTAGGTGATTCCCCAATCAGGCCACTTTCATGTGCGCCTGCCGGATTAAAATAGCGCAGAAGGATGCCTTGTCCGGCTGTATAACTTCGATAAAAATCGCGAATCATTTGCTCGCCTATCTGTTTGGTGCGGGCATAGGGCGATTCGGCTTCCTGCCAGGGCGTGCTTTCCAAAACGGGCAGGGCCCTTGTGTTTCCGTAAACCGAGCAGGAAGAAGAGAAAATAAAATTGGGGACCTTAAATTCGGCGCAAGCCTCCAAAACATGCAGCAGGCCAATCAGATTGTTTTCATAATAGCGCAGGGGTTGTTCGACCGACTCACCAACACTTTTAAGCGCCGCAAAATGAATGACTCCCTGTATATCCGGGTGTTGTTTAAACAAGTTAACCACAGCCTCCCGATCAACCAGATCAACATTGAAATTGGGCACTCTGACCCCGCTTATTTGTTCAATCCAATCCAATACCTCCGGATCAGAATTAACGTAATTATCCAAACTGATTACGGAAAAACCCTGCTCTAAGAGGTCGATAATGGTATGGCTGCCGATGTAGCCACAACCACCTGTGACCAAAATTTTATTCATATCAATGACTAATCGTGAAAAATTGAAGGCATAACAAACCCAAATCTACAATTTGCTACTTTTGCTGCAAGGAAGTCTAATGTAATCATTTAACAAATATGCGAGATTTAGCTAGTAAGGTGATGGATATTGCCAAAGAGGCAGGAAAGGCCATCATGGTAATTTATGGGGACACCGCCGCCTGGGAAGTTGAAAAGAAGTCGGATAACTCGCCATTGACCAAGGCAGATCGCCGGGCCAATAAGGTAATCTGTAAGGGATTAGAAGATTTACCGGGCTTTCACCGCTACCCGATTGTTTCTGAAGAGAATAAGGAAATTGCCTACGAGATACGCAAAACGTTTTCGCGTTACTGGCTGGTTGATCCGCTCGATGGCACTAAAGAATTTATCAAAAGGAATGGGGAGTTTACCGTAAACATTGCCCTGATAGAAGATGGCAAGCCCATTTTAGGTGTGGTCTATGTGCCTGCCCTCGACGAAATGTATTGGGCTGCTACCGGTCAGGGAGCCTGGAAAATTAGCGGGGAGGAAGAAACGAAATTGAAGGCAAAAACATTCAAGCTGGAAGACAGCGGACTAAAACTGGTCTGCTCGCGTTCCCACCTCAGTCCGGAAACAGAAGCCTTTGTTTCCAAATTTAAAGAACCGGAATTGGTTTCTAAGGGGAGTTCGCTCAAATTTTTAATCCTGGCCACCGGAGAGGCAGATATTTATCCACGGCTCGCTCCAACGATGGAGTGGGACACCGGTGCTGCTCAGGTCGTACTGGAAGAAGCAGGTGGAAAGGTGCTGCAATGGGAGGAGGAAGTTCCGGTTGCCTATAACAAGGAAAACTTATTGAATCCTTTTTTTGTAGCCTACGGTAACCTGCATTCTTAAGCATGGCGGGGCTGTCTGCAGTAGTGATCACCCTCAATGAGGAGGCAAACATCGAGGCTTGCCTTCGGCCACTGCTCGAGGTGGCAAGGGAGGTGCTCGTCATCGATTCACACAGCAGCGATCGTACCCGACAAATTGCAAGCGAGCTGGGTGCCCGGGTGATAGAAACAGACTGGAAAGGCTATGCGCAGACCAAAAATTTTGGCAATCAGCAGGCGCACAATGACTGGATCCTTTCCATTGATGCAGATGAGCGGCTTTCGCCGGATTTGGTGCAGTCGCTCAAACAATTTAAGGGCGCAGAAAAGACGGTTTACGAATTGGATCGTTTTACAAATTATTGCGGCACCTGGATCAAACACAGCGGTTGGTATCCGGATTGGAAGGTCCGGATTTTTGACCGACGGGCAGTACGGTGGCAGGGCGATTATGTACATGAGACACTCGCTATTCCTCCCGATTTTCATCGAATGAAGGTTTCGGGAAAGTTACTGCACTACTCCTACCAAAATGATGCGGATCACTGGGAGCGCATGGAGCGTTATGCCCGGTTATCGGCACAGGAAATGTTTGACAAGGGCAAGCAGATAACGTTCATTCGTCCCTGGACCTCCGGCCTTGCCCGCTTTTTTCGGACCTACCTGCTAAAAAGTGGCTGGAGGGACGGTCGGCAGGGTTGGAAAATCAGCATCCGAAATGCCTGGCTGGCCCATCGCAAGTACAGCCTCCTGCGCGCACTAAACCGGAAGACAAGCGTATGAAAATACTACATCTTTCAGCCGCCCGCTCCTGGCGGGGAGGAGAACAACAACTCGCCTATCTGGCGGAAGAACTCGCTGGCAGACAGGTGGAGCAGCTGGTATTTTGCCCCGTGGGCAGTAAAATGGAAACCTGGTGCCGCGAAACCGGCATCCCGGTACAGACCTTCCGAAAAGGTTTTTCGCTCAATCCGCTGGTGGCTCTTCAGCTCCGAGGGCTTTGGCGAAAAAACGATATACAGCTCATCCATGTCCACGACAACCACGCCCACACCTTTGCCTGGCTGGCTGCCGTTTTATTTGGAAATAAACCACCGATCATCGTCAGCCGGCGGGTAGATTTTTCGATCCGGAAAAGCCGCTTGTCGATGGCCAAATATCTGCACCCGAAAATTGCCCGGATCTTATGTGTTTCGGAGGCGATCCGTCAGATCGTACTACAGGATTTTCCGGATCCCCAAAAGGTGCAAGTCGTCTATAGCGGCATCAATCCGGATCGCTTTAAAAAAAGTCCGAAAGGACAATTACGGGAGGAACTTGGCTTAAAACAGGAACAAATCCTGATTGGCAATGTAGCCGCAATCGCGCCGCACAAGGATTATTTCACTTTCGTGGAAACGGCAGAGATCCTTTTAAAGAAAGGACTCGATGTCCGATTCCTGATTATCGGAGGCGATGGCGGCGAGGAAGCCATCATCCGGGAAACCATTCTTAAAAAAGGACTGGAAAATCAGATTCTGCTTTTGGGCTTCCGGCAAGACATCCCGGAGCTACTCGCAGAGCTGGACCTCCTGCTCTTCACCAGTAAAACAGAAGGTTTAGGCACCAGCCTGCTCGATGCACTGGCCAGTGGATTACCTATTGTAGCGACCCGTGGCGGCGGTATCCCCGAAATCATCCGACACGGAGAAACCGGTTTGACAGCCGAAGTTGGCGATGCCCCTGCTCTGGCCCGGCTCGTCTTGCAAATGCTCACAGATACGGACTTAAGAGCTAAACTTATTGCGGGTGGTTTGGATTTGGTACAGTCCTTTTCTAAATCGAATACGGCAGCTGCTACGCAGGAAATTTACGAGGCTGTGTGTAAGGAAGGTGAATAAGGTCAGGCTGCGTTTTTATCTACCTTCTGTATTTCCTTAAGTTCATCCATCAACTTGAGCATGGTCTCTTCTAAATCATAATCGTCCTGGAGACCCAGCCAAAATTTGGCAGCCGTTTCATATTCCTGCTTTCTCTCTTAACTTAAAAGCATTGTTAGCAACTCTCCTATTTTTTAACTTATTTCTACCGATAATTTTTTTCCCAATCCAGCTTCAACAATCTTCTTTAAAGTTAATAATTCTATGTCTGATTTATTATTTTCTAATCGAGATATATAGTGCTTACTTGTACCACTTTTATGAGCTAACTGTTCTTGAGTTAATCCAGCTTCTATTCTTGCAGAGCGGATTTTCATTCCAACTATAATATTCCGCTCATCATCGGGCACACTATTATTATAAATCATTAATGGATCTAAATCATATGGTAGAAATTCTTCTACGCCGTCAATATTTTTGACCTTCCGTCCTATTTCCTTCCAACCAACCGTCGTTCCAATAACTTTTATTTTTTTAAACAGTGATTTATCTTCAATTAATTCATAACCCAATTTACCTGGTTTTTTGTTTAGAATTACTTTAATAAAGTAATTAAAATCAATGATCCTTGATTCTCCGTTATTAAACAACAAGGAAACAGAATAACCATTAACATTATTTATTTTCAATATTCGAGGGATACTTCTTAGTCCTTTCATAATTGCTGTTTTAAATATCATAAAACTCCGTCCACTTCTCTCGCAAAAAATTTTGATTTTCTTTTGCCCATGCAAAGACTCTTTTGCTTTGTTTTGTAGGCAAATAACCGGAGTAGGTTTCCAGGCTATCAATCTCAATCAGTATCTCAAACTCATTGTATTGCGCATGAAAATGCGGCGGCAAGTGATCGTCAAAATAAATCAAGATCCTAATAGAATCTATTAAATGTATTACGGGCATGTTTGTAATTTAACAATTACAAATATACAAAAGTTGCTTATTTAGTCAACTTTTTCACAGTGAAATCGCCCGCTTTCCCGTTTTACCTCTAATGGAACAAGTAAAAACAAAGGTTAAAATACTGATAATCAATTAATTAAGATAAAATCTATATTTCCATCCTACACAAAAGCCACTAGCGCAGTCTCCCCTCCCCTCTTTGACCAACGGAAAAAGTCTCCCCCTTTGCCAAAGGCAAAATCCCCGTTTCGCGAAAGCGAAACAATCTCCCATCACTCCTCCTCATCCCCCTTCCCTTCAAAATACGCCTTAATCTTCTTAGCTGCCGATTGCCCAACCACCTCAGCGATTTCCGTAAGCAGCGCCTGGCGAGTCTTTTTCACGGAACCAAAATGCTGGAGCAAGGTCGTAGCAGTTTTTTCTCCGATACCCGGAATGGAGGTCAATTCGGTGCTGGTAAAATTGCGTGAGCGCTGATCGCGGTGGAAGGTAATCGCAAATCGGTGGGCTTCATTTCGAGCTTGCTGGATCAGCTTCAGGCTTTCTGATTTTTTGTTGATATATAGCGGAATGGGATCGTCGGGAAAAAAGATTTCTTCCAGCCTTTTGGCGATTCCGATCAGGGTAATTTGATCCAGGATGCCCAGTTCGCGGAGAATTTTGGCGGCAGAACTCAATTGCCCTTTTCCACCGTCAATGATCACCAATTGGGGCAGGGGCTGGTTTTCGGCCACCAGTCGTTTGTAGCGACGGGCCACCACCTCTTCCATACTCGCAAAATCATTGGGGCCCTCCACTGTTTTGATATTAAAATGGCGGTAGTCTTTCTTGGAAGGTTTGGCATTCTTAAAGACGACACAGGACGAAACCGGGAAGCTGCCCTGTATATTGGAATTATCAAAACATTCGATATGCAGGGGCACGACATCCATTTGAAGGTCTTCCTGCAGGGTGCGCAGGATCCGTTCGGCGGGCGTTTGTTTCCGTACATGGGAAATGGCTTCTTTCTGTCTTTGAAGGAGAAAATACCTGACATTCTTCTCGCTCAGTTCCAGCAGCTTGCGCTTATCCCCGCGTTGCGGAACCGTCTGGATCAAATCTGTTTCTGCCAGCTCGACCTCAAAGGGCACTACGATTTCCGGGGATATGCTGTTAAACCGTTCGCGGAGATCCGGGATTACAAAAGACAATAAATCAGCTTCTTCGGTATCCAGATTTTTGACCATCTCCTGGGTATAGGTATTGATGATAGCCCCGTTGACCACCTTCATATAATTGACAAAGGCCAGTTTTTCTTCGGTCGCAATGGAAAACACATCCACATCACGGATGGTGGTACTGACCACCGTTGATTTACCCTGATAATCTTCGAAGGCCATTAATTTATCTTTGAGTTGCTGGGCTTTTTCAAATTCCAGATTACTCGAAAGTTCCTGCATTTGATCCTGGAAATGTCGTTTTACCGGACCAAAATTTCCGCGGAGGATATTCTTGATTTGTTCGATTTTATCGTTGTAGGGTGCTTCCGCTTCCAGTCCTTCACAGGGGCCCAGGCAATTTTTGATATGGTATTCCAGGCAGACTTTAAACCGTCCGGCACGGATGTTTTCCTCACTCAGATTAAAGGTGCAATTCCGGAGCGGGAAGAGGTTTTTTACCAGATCCAGGATAATTTTGAGTCGGGTGCGGGAAGTGTAGGGACCAAAGTAGGTAGAGCCGTCCCGTTGTATTCGGCGGGTGATAAACACGCGGGGAAAGCGCTCGTTTTTTATACAGATGTAGGAGTAGGACTTATCATCCTTCAGCATCACATTATAGCGGGGCTGGTATTTTTTAATCAGCGTATTTTCCAGCAACAAGGCATCTGCCTCCGTATCTACAATGGTGTAAATAAGCCGGGCGGCATGTTTCACCATGGTCCGGGTTTTGGCCATTTGGTGTTTCTTCGAACCAAAATAGGAAGCAATCCGGTTTTTGAGGTTTTTGGCCTTGCCCACATAGAGGATGACATCCTCTTCACTGATGAATTGATATACCCCCGGCTGTTTGGGCAATTGTGGCTGAAGCAGTTTGTAATCTTCTGTAGTCATAATGAAGCCGGTGTATGCAGGTTCTACCCCGGGCTCTAAATTAAATATTTGATTAGTATAGCAAGCCTAAAGGAACAACTTTTTAGCCGGTGCTTTTTATAGTTCGCAAAACAATCATTACCTTGCGAATAATTAGTACAACAATTAAATTTATGCCTGATATTTTCTTTCCCGGTATTAATATCCGCTCTGGTTTTCGGATTGAACGCACAGCCAAACGGATGAAGCAGGTAGCGCAACAGGCGCTCAAGCAGGAAGGCCTGGATGTAACGGTTGACCAGTGGGTCATTTTGGATCAGCTCCAGGGCACGCAGGCATTCAGTCAGCAGGAATTGGGGCAGCGCACATTTAAAGATGCCCCCACTGTAACCCGGATCATCGACCTCTTATGCGATAAGGGTCTCATTTGCCGAAAGGCAGATGCAAACGACCGGCGGAAGACCCTGATCCAGCTTACCCCTTCCGGGGAATTACAGGTTGAAAAGATAAAACCCCTGATCCAGGGTGTGCGCCAACAAGCTTATGCCGGCCTTTCGCCCGAGCAAATTGATCAGCTTGTTGAACTTATGGATCATATTTACCAGAACCTACAAACCACCGATTAAAACCAAACATATATGCATTACTTCACCCTCGGAAAAATTCCGGCCAAGCGGCATACCCAGTTTCGTAAAGCAAATGGCGAGTTATACCACGAAGAACTTTTCTCAACGGTTGGTTTTGATGATACTTACTCCCTGCTCTACCATTGCAATCCGCCCACGCAAATCGTCCAGGTGGGTGAGCCCTATTCTGTGGCTCCCAATATCGTTGCCGACAAACAGCTAAAGCATCGGAGCTTGAAAGGTTTTCAGATCAAGCCCGAAGACGATTACCTAAAAAGTCGGAAACCTGTTTTAGTAAATGGTGACTGTAAGATCATTCTGGCTGCTCCGCGTAAAAGCATGACCGATTATTTCTTTAAAAATGCGGATGCGGATGAAGTGATTTTCATCCACAAAGGCTCGGGTACGCTACACACGATGTACGGCAAAATTCCATTCAGTTATGGTGATTATCTGGTCGTGCCCCGCGGCACGATCTACCAGATGGAATTTGACAATGAAGATAACCGCCTCTTTATTGTAGAAAGTTATAGTGCCGTCACTACTCCCAAAAGATATCGGAATCAATACGGTCAATTGCTCGAACACGCTCCTTTCTGCGAGCGCGACATCCGCAAACCACAGGATCTGGAGACCATTGACAAAAAAGGGGAATTCCAATTCTTTATCAAGAAGCAGGATAAGATGTATCCCTATGTGTACCTCAGCCACCCATTTGATCTCGTTGGATGGGACGGATTTACTTATCCCTATGCCTTCTCTATCCATAATTTTGAGCCCATTACCGGACGCGTACACCAACCGCCACCGGTGCATCAGACCTTTGCAGCGCAGGGTTATGTGATCTGCTCATTTGTACCGCGTTTATATGATTATCACCCACTGGCGATTCCGGCTCCATACAATCATAGCAATATCGACAGTGACGAGGTACTCTATTATGTGGATGGTGATTTTATGAGCCGCGCCCATGTTGAGCACGGACAAATCACCCTGCACCCGGGTGGCATTCCGCATGGTCCGCATCCCGGCACGGTTGAAAAAAGTATCGGCGCCAAAGAAACACAGGAACTGGCGGTAATGGTTGACACTTTCCGTCCGCTCCAATTAACCGATCATGCTTTTGAAATTGAAGAAGCAGATTATTATAAGAGTTGGTTGGGATAATTTTTAATTCTTGATTTTTAATTTTTATTAAAATATTGATAGACGATGAAAGAGGAGATAAGATTTGGCGAGGCGGTGGCCTACTACAGAAAAAA
>JAGQWR010000031.1 GCA_020437105.1 Saprospiraceae bacterium | reverse complement strand
GCCTTCTCCTTTTTAGGAAATCCGGTGAAGAATTCTTAAGTCTTAATTTTGAATGAAATCTAACGGATCTAACGGATCAAACGAATCTAATGACTGCAAAAACAGTACTTCAGATTAAATTTGAACTCATAGGTTGGGTTCTAACGATCGTTGTCCTCCTGGGGATTCTTTACCCTGTCTGGAAAGAAGTACCTGATTATGCATTCTATACCCCCAATATCATTTTTATTCTGGCATTCCTGACCCTAAGTAGGTATATTTTCCTGCTAAAACACACTTTCCTAGGACATCTCCAGATTCTGAAAGTCGCTTTGATGCTACTTCTTATTCCCTTCGTCTTCTACTTGGTACACCAACTAAATATCTTTCAGACCACACTCGATGAAAACGGCCCAGCCGGAATCGTCGGTGACTTGCCGTTCGGACGCATAACCAAATTGGCAAATTATGTAAAGTCGGAAATGACTTTTTTCGGAGTGGGTGCCATCATTACCTGCTTTCTGTTCTTCGGTCGCTTGATGATGTCTGTATGGCGCTACCGGAATCGAGGTACTATTTAATACCACCTGCTTTTATTTTTTAACCTCAATCGTACATGTTTACCCCGAACCCAACAACAAATCAATTTATGTTGTTTCCAGTCGGACTGATGGAGGTGTTGTATTTTCGGAGAAATTTGTAAAGCAGTAATAAAAAACCATCTCCGTAGGAGATAAATCTTTGTAGCAAAAAGCCGAAACAAGGCACCCGAAATACAAAGATGCCGCTCCTACGGAGCTTAAAAAAAGCTGTAATTTGAAATTGCTCCGCTGGAGCAAGAATGGCGTATTACTCCGAGTATTATATTTATGGCCAAATTTGGGACCTAGTAAATACAGGTTAAAATACTTTCAACCAAGCGTAAACAGTTAACCTCAATAGGTCGTTTTACGCAACCCGTTGATAATCAACCATTGAGCCAGAATGTAGGTCAACATGATTCCAAATGAAAAATTTTGGAATAGGCTGAATTTTCCGATTGCAATCAGACTGTCAGACAGAATAAATAAACCCGCCCCAAGGATGAGCGACCTCCTTACAGCTGCAGGCTGCCCTGCTGAAAAGTGGATGGCCGATAAAGCCATTAAACAGATCGTTAAGCCATAAACCGATACCGGAATTTTTAGATCCAAAGGCAAATCAGGCCATAAAAACAGCAGAAAAAAGAATAGATAGGTCAGAACAGGAATAAACCAACCCGGTTTCCTGTTCAAAAACTTCCCGCCGAGCTTTCGAAAAGCCAATAAGTAAAAGATGTGGGCAAAAAGAAAACTACCCAACCCGAGCAGGAACAAATAGACCGGATTATCAGGAAACTCCAGCGCTAATAGAAACAGATCTCCGGCCAGGGAAAACAGAATGGCAAATCCGACCAGTAGTCGAAAGGAGGGACTTTGTTCCCTGCTTTCCAATACATAAAAAAGACCTAAACTGAGCATGATCAGTGGTTTGCTCAAATACCGCAAACTGTCAATCGACAACAGGATGGCCAATAAATGTATGATGGATACAATCCAGAATAAGATAGCAGCAGGTTTCTTTGGCATGTTCTTTCTTGCCAAGATAGGAATCAGACCTGTAAAAGCCAGTTTTGAAGGATGCGTAATCCTTGTGGAGTACCAATAGATTCAGGATGAAACTGAACACCCCATAAGGGCAGTTCCCGGTGGGCAATAGCCATGCTAATCCCATCAGCGGTATGGGCAATCTCCCGGATTGGAGTATCAGAGAAATTTTGAAGAATCAATGAATGGTAACGCATCACCTCAAAGGGAGAAGATATTCCTTCAAACAAGGGATGTCCACGGTGATATACCAGTGACGTTTTTCCATGTACCGGTTCAGGTGCACGTACCAATTGTGCCCCAAATAACTGCCCAATGGCCTGGTGCCCGAGGCAAATGCCCAGTATAGGCAGGCGCGATTGAAATGTTTGGAGGACCTCCATCAGATTACCTGCATCATTCGGTGCCTTCGGCCCTGGAGAAAGCACCATGCCATCAAAGTTGGCTTCCAAAAATTGGGAAATAGGCCAGGCATCATGCCGCACCACTGTACAGGTTGCTCCTAATTGCAACAGGTAGTCGTACAAATTATAAGTAAAGGAATCGTAGTTGTCCAGAAGCAGCAGATGCTTAGTTGGGGTCTTCCTGGATTTCATCGTAATCAAATATATTAGGCGCGTTTTCTGTTCGTTCTATGTCCATGTCATCAACCCGATCCAGAAAATCGACCGTCGCATCCCAAAAGTCCAGAAATACCGGTTTAATTACCTTGAAAACAGTGAAAAAGTACCCGGGAAAATCTTCTACCACCTGGTAGGTCATTGATTGCACCTTGGTGTCCGGATCCAACATCCTGGAACGATCTGCAAACATTACCAGGAAGCTTAAAATCAAAATGGTGATGGCAGATGTTAATACTCCGCCAGCAAGTTGGTTAAGGAAATTTAAACTCACAGACTCTAAAACGTTTTCGATCGTTTTAGAAACAAAACGCAGCGTAAAAAACACAATCGCAGCCACCAGAGCCGCTGCCGCTAAAAACATCATCGGACTATTGGAATTAAATGTATCTTCCAAAACCCTGGTGACGGAAGGGGTAAATTTGAAGGTTGCAACCAAACCAAGGATGATGCCTAATACGTTAAAGATGGAACGGATGATACCACGGGTGTACCCAAAGTAGAATCCAGCTCCTCCGAAAATGACGAATAAGATATCAATTCCCATAATTATTATGCTCCATAGCCGTCTAAAATTGTATTTGACAAACCGGCTCTTACGGAGTTTTATTATTTTTGACAAAATTTGAAATAATGTACGGCATTCGCTTGATTTTTTCTACCAGCATTCTCTTTTTAGCGCTTAATTCACTTCAAGCGCAATCTTTTACCAGTAATCCACTAGCACAAGATGACCTGCCAAAGGTATTTGTTCTGGGGGATCATGAGGCACAATATGAAGAATTGTTGATCTCATACGAACAATCACTCCTTCAGGTCTGTGACCTGGATATGGATAAAGCCTTTAATGTATGGATGAGCATGGTGGAAGAATTGGAAGCCTATGCTACTACGATTGATTATGATATCAATGGAATCAGAGCCTGGTTTCATGTCTTTTTCGATTCGGATGGTTCTGTTGACCACATCGCATTCCACCTGAAGCCACAATCCCGAAATGTAGATCTGGACGAGTTTACTGCATTTTTATCCAGCTTTATTAATCTGTATAAGGTGCCTATGACGACCACGAATCGCTACTTTAATTATACCAGTGTAGCCTTTCCAAGCCATTACCAACAAATGAAAGGAGAAGGAAACTAAGGTTTTTACTGACGCCTTACAGCAAAAGCTGGTATGTACTTGTGGATAAGTATGTACCAGCTTTTTTGTTGTACTCCACTTTTTTCGATACAATCGATTGTTGTACAATTAATTAACAAATGTGCATAAGTACTGTGGATATTTTGTTGAAAATTAAACTTGGAGCAGATTGATTTATCTTCTAAATTTGAAGTGTTAAGCAAGATTAAATATTGAAAAAAGCCATAATGTTGGTTTTTAATTTTTTGAAATTTAATTATCACAATATTAAGATAGTCGCCGACTGGTGATGAAGAAGGAATTTATTTTCCTCCCTTTAATCTGCGGTTGGGCAGGAGAATAGGCCGAAGTTCGCTTCGACTGTGTTACCGCAGGACGAATTACGTCTGTAGTTCGGCCTGCACCCACCGCACTTCCTATATGGCGTACTACTTACCTGTCTGCGGTTCAATTTGGATCACAACAGGAACCCTGATCACACCAGCCACGGAGTTCGTGATAGGACGCATACACCAGTAAACTTCGGTTTGTTGGCAAAAGCCGACTTAACAAAATGCTCCTGGCCCTGGAAAGGATGCTTCACTGGATTTATCCGGCACCAGGTAAGAGGCATGCTTTTATAGCATGACTTTCAGATTCGTCTGAATCGGAATTTATTCCGCCTGTTGGGTGATCAGTTCGGTCAAGGACCTCTGCCAATCAATTGGTTGGCAGCTGGTTCCAAGACCAAAACGATCTGGTTTTTGCTAAACGTTCTCCAGGATGTACGGGCAAAAACAACCTTGACAGACAGCATGGATCAAAGGCCTAAAAACCGATTCGTCCAAACTGACTGAAAAGTGGGATCGAAAACAGTCCGGACTTCGCAAGAAGAAACCTGACTGTCATCAAGCTTGATTTTGTGGAAATGCAGGCGTAAGCCTCCAATCCACAGAGAAAGGGATTAATGTGCTTCGGCTCTTAATCCCTTTTCTTGTTATTCGAACCTACTCATACTAATCCATCCTTTTTCCCGATCTTTCCGACATGAAGGGCATCCAATCCATTCGACAACGCTTCGGCCTATTTCGATCCTGGCTAATCTATTATGCAAAACCGTTTAATAAAGCCCGGATGATTCGGTTTTATAGACAGTTTATACCGGCTGGCTCTCTTTGCTTCGACATCGGAGCACACCTCGGAAACCGAATACCCGTTTTCCGAAGCCTGAGTGCCCATGTGATCGCTGTCGAACCCCAACCAAGCTGCGTGGAATACCTGAATAAAAAATTTGGAGCGGACCCTATGGTGGAAATCTTTCCGGTAGCACTGGGAGCAAGCAGAGGCCAGGCAGATTTTTTTCTGTCGAATGCTACACCTACCGTAAGTACCCTGGCTGATTCTGATTGGCGCAATGAACTAAACGCTTCAGCCCGGTTCAAATCAAATTGGGATGCCTCCATCCGGGTACCAGTATGGACAATCGAACAGTTAATTGAGAAGTTCGGAGTGCCCGATTTCTCGAAAATAGATGTGGAAGGATTTGAATTGGAAGTGCTACAAGGACTCCAACAAGCCTTGCCCTGTTTGTCGTTCGAATTCTTTATCTATAGCCCGGAACGTACAAAATTGTGCCTTAGCAGACTCCTGGAAATCGGAGATTATTCCTTTAATTGGTCCATCCGCGAGCAACACCGTTTTCAGGAACAAGATTGGCTTCCGCCGGAAAAATTGATGGAAAAGCTCCTCATTCGACAAAATGAGCGATTTTCAGGAGATATTTACGCCCGCCTTCAAACTTTGGCTCCCTTAAATTAGTTTACTTTTACGTCAATCAGACATTGTACGATCGAAGGATAATCTACATGACTAATATTAATCCAGCTATTGTCAGAAATTCAAAATCCAACTCAACGGAGATGATCCGACAGGCGCAGGCAATGATT
Source organism: Saprospiraceae bacterium (assembly GCA_020437105.1). GTDB lineage: Bacteria > Bacteroidota > Bacteroidia > Chitinophagales > Saprospiraceae > JAAEZH01. Next base: position 56,884 of record JAGQWR010000031.1, on the reverse strand, counting down.
CCAACTCCCTGGGGCGAATTCCTACTGGTAGCCTATGCCGAAACCCCGGATGAGCAAATGCCCCATTTGGCTTTGGTACATAAAGATTTTGATCCTACGCAAGCGGTTTATCTGCGCATTCACAGTGAATGTATGACTGGCGATTTGTTTGGCTCCCACCGCTGTGATTGTGGGGAACAGTTGGAAGCTGCCATGCAATTAGCAGCCGAAAAAGGCGGTGTAGTTATTTACCTGCGCCAGGAAGGCCGCGGAATTGGCCTGATCAATAAACTCAAAGCTTACAACCTACAGGATCAGGGTATGAATACCCTGGACGCAAATACACATCTTGGATTCGAAGTCGATTCCCGTGCCTATGGACTGGCTATAGAAATTATGGAGGATCTGGGTATTGAGAAAATCAATTTGATGACCAATAACCCGGACAAAATCCACGCAGTGGAAGATTCAGCAGTGGAAGTGGTCAGTCGAATTCCACTCGTGATTACGGCAAAAAATGAAAACCGTAATTACCTCGACGCCAAGAAAAAATTTATGGGGCACATCCTGGATTAATTATGCAGGAACAACTATGGCAGAACATCTGTTTCATCGCCGCCCGGGCGAGAAACCCAAAGATCAAAATTCCCGAATACATTAGCTTGTCTCTTAGCGCTCCCCTGGTCGGATTTGATGAAATGCTTCCGGAAGAATTTCAGGTGTTGATCGGGATCAATCAGGCACCGCCTCAAACAGGCTTCCCCAGCCTGATGCTGGAAAACCTGCTGGAATTAAAACCTCTTTACCAAAATAGCCTGGAAGACCAACTGTTGATCCAGTTGCAAACATACCTGCCCATCGCCCTGCTGGCTTACGAGGCACGCCGACGAAAAAGAACGATCGCCATTTCCCATTTTGCCCAATCACTCGACGGAAAAATTGCCACCTTTTGTGGGGATAGTAAGTGGATCGGTAATGCCGAAAACCTTCGGCACGCACACCGCCTGAGAGCCTTGTGTGATGCCATCCTGGTCGGAAATAATACCGTTCGGCAAGACAAACCCAGTCTGACAGTCCGGAAGGTAAGTGGCCCGAACCCACAACGGATAATACTGGGCACCCAGGCGGTTGACCTCAGTAGCCTAATCGCTGCAAGCCCGGAAAAAATTATGCGGATCAGTCCCGAATTTTTACCGGATGATGAATATACCATTTGTCTGTGTTTGCAGCAGGACACCGGACGCATTCCCGGAAAGGAAATCCTGGAAAAACTTTTCCAACATGGAATCCACTCGGTTTTAGTGGAAGGTGGTTCCAAAACAACAAGCAGCCTTTTGGATGATCAGGTACTGGATATCGTACAGTTACACCTGGCACCCCTTATTTTTGGGTCGGGCAAGTCGGGGATAAAACTGCCACACATCCAATCAGTGGACCAGGCTGTGGAATTCAAATTCCACCGATTTCAACCCATGGGAGATGGGATGATGTTTACCGGATTAATAAGCTAGTTTTATTCTTCATATCAGGAACGCAACAGACATATCAAAGGCCCTGTGGCATCTTTCTCCGACAGAAACAGTCTGGCAGGAGCAGTTAGTTAACTCCATACCGGAAGGATTTATGCGCCTCCGGGCAAGTCATAGCTTGATCAGCAATGGTACTGAAAAAACGGTTTCAACCGGAAAAGTACCTGATGCAGCCTATGATACCATGCGCGTGCCTTATATGTCAGGTCGTTTTGAGTTTCCCGTAAAATACGGCTATTCACTGGTGGGAGTCCTGGAGGAGCCGACACATCCCCGGCATGGACAACGGGTGCATCTTCTGCATCCACACCAATCCCTCTGCCCGGTTGATCCCTCCGATTGTTTCCGAATCCCGGATAATGTTCCTTCAGACAGGGCAACGCTGGCCTCTAATATGGAAACGGCTCTGAATGCCATTTGGGATAGTAAAATTTCAGCAGGTGACCGGGTGCTCCTGGTGGGTGCCGGTTTAATCGGACTCCTGTTGGCGCGACTCATTCAAGGTATTCCGGGTGTAGATCTTCGGATAGCAGAGCCCAATCCGATTCGGGCAGCTCAGGTGCAGATCCTGGGTTTTTCGCTTTCCGCGAATGCGGATGCTGATTTTGACCTGGCATTCCACTGCAGTGGCACAGCTGCCGGACTCCAACTGGCAATCGATAAAATCGGCAGCGAAGGTAAGGTGATCGAACTCAGTTGGTTTGGGGATAACGCGGTCAATCTGAAACTGGGCAGTAGTTTTCATTTTCAACGCAAACAACTCATTAGCTCTCAGGTGAGCAGTATTCCGGCAGACCATCAAAGTCGATGGGATTTTCAGCGGCGGAAAGAAACCGTATTTAAATTGCTGGCTGATACCTGGTATGATCAACTCTTAACACCTTTGATCATGGCAAATGTTAACGCACATTTTGACCAATTACGCAACGGAAAGCCGGTTCCGGTTGCTCCGGTTATTTGGTTTAATAAATAAAAATCACCCTATGTACACGGTTCGTATTCGAAAGCACATGCTCATCGCCCATTCCCTTCCAAGCCCGGCATTTGGGCCGGCACAAGGCTTACATGGCGCGACCTATGTGGTAGATGCCAGTTTTAAAGGCGCGCAGTTAGATGCAAATAATATTGTCATAGATATTGACCTGGCGAGCCGTATGCTGGAGGAGGTGCTCCAACCACTCAATTATAAGAACCTCGACGATTTGCCGGAATTTGCAGGTAAGTTAACGACTACAGAGTTTTTGGCAGCTCATATTCACGGTCGTCTGGCTGTACGCATACAGGATCAGTTTAAAGGCGAATTGGAGATCACCCTGGGAGAATCGCATGTAGCCTGGGCATCCTATACTGCCCCGGTCTGACATGCCCCTGAAGATTCATTTCCTGGCCCCTGATCCGGCTACCTTTCCATCTGGCGGAAATCACTATAACCAGGCATTGGCAGATGCTTTAACCCGGAAAGGATGTGCTGTACAGTTTGATACAGACTGGCCGGGTAATGCCGATATGGTACTGGTCGATAGTCTGATGTACCCGAAATGGAAGGAACAGTTACCTTCCGCACCGCCGGTTTTTCTCTTAGCGCATCTGTTGCCAGGTATGTTGCCGGATCAATCAACAATCCGGCTTTCGCCGAAAGGCTGGACAGGCGCAATCACAACCGGTACCCCAACCAAAAAGTACCTCTTGGAGTCGGGCTGGTATGAAGATCAAATTTTAGTACTGGAACCCGGCGCGGAAACTGTTTTGTCCGTCCCACAAAGGCGGAGCAGTCCGCTTCGGATTGCCTGGGTGGCCAACCTGCTGCCTGATAAAGGTATATTGCCCTTTCTGGAGCTGTTGGAAACGTACCAGGCCGACTTCAAAGCAGCAACAGTCCAACTTAGCCTGGCCGGGTCAAAGTCTATGGATATCGACTATGCAGCGGCGTGCCTGGAAAAAATAACCAGACTGACAGGCGTCCTGGAATATTTAGGTCCGTGCTCATCTGCCCAAATTTCAGGCTTATTAAAACGGTCTAACTTATTTATCAGTTGCTCCCGGTTTGAAACCTTTGGCATGGCTTTGCAGGAAGCACGCTTACATGCGCTCCCCATTCTGGCACTTGATGGGGGAGTTGGTAATCATCTTTCGATCGCTACCGAATCTGTTGATCAATTGGCGAAGCTAATAGAGCGGGTGTTAGATTTGGCTCAGAACCGTGAACAAATGCAACGCTTGTTGGATCTGGCCTGGCTGGATCGGGAAACGTACTCCGGACAGGTATTTACCTGGGAGCAGCAGGCAACGCAATTATTGGCCTTCCTCTCGGGGCGCCGTTGATTCTGGCGGGAATAACCCACGCTCCTGAAATGGCGGCAACCCCTGCACATCTGTACTAAATCGGCGTAAAAAGCGATTCATGAAATGCGAGTATAAAGCCTCATGTCGAATCATCTGTGCCCGACTGGTGTCAATGTACAAGCCTGCATCAAAAGTGTCAAAGGAGGCTGCAAACAAGCTGTCTTTCGTAATAATGTGTAAGGGCGTGGTATCGTCCGGAAAAATGCCCCATAATTTGTATTCGAGCGCACCAGGCTGGTGGTCGCCCAAAAGGACATATATAGCATCATCGGGACCATCGAGAATAAACTGTGTCACAACCTCCAATTCATAGCGAATAGCATCCTCATAGCGATCCATTTTATCACCCGCCAATTCGCGATCACTTCCATACGGACTATCTTTGATGGCATCCAAATCCCTCCAGTCGGCCAAGACCGGCGGCGGCGGGTACCAGGGCGTATGCGAACTCATGGTAATAAAAAACATAAAATGCGGACGATCCGGATCAACCAGCACCGAATCCCGAAAGTATCCCAGCGCATATTGATCCGGAATCCCACCATAAAAATCATAGGGGTAACCCTTGTAGGGAATCTCTTGGAAGGAGGTGAAATGATCAAACTTCCAAAACTGATCCAGGATGGCATAAGGAATCAGCGAATCGGTTTTTGCATTGGTCCGCATCGTACTCATCCGATAAGAATCATACCCCAGGCGGTTCATCAATTCCGGCCAATGCGGGTAATTCGGATTGGAGTAGAGGAGATTATTGTAATGAATCTGATTGTCAATATAAACCCCACATAAGCCGCTGGTGAAACTCAACCAACTTCTGCCTCCGAGAATAGGGGCATGGCTGTAAGTACTTTTTATTTTCCAATCATCGGCCACAAGTGCTGTTTCCAGCGAATCTGCCAGGCGTTTGAATCCGGGTGCAGCTTCCTCAGGGATGGTAGCTACCGATCCATAAGACTCGATAAACAGCACATAAACCGGTGGTTTTTCAGCCAGGTCATAGTTCCAGTACTTCCGGTAAGGCAGTTGCCTGCCCATATTCCAGAGCCGTTCGGAATTGTCAAAACGGATGCTTTCCACTATCCTCGGACTGAGCCATTGGGCCGTATTGCTAAATGTACTTTTGCCGGATATTGATAAACTCCAACTGCTCCAAAAACTAAATAACAACAACAGACCTAAGGAAATAGGGATTATAAGCCGGTTTTTTAGTTTTCGAATGGACTTCAGCCAAATATAATAGCCCAAAAAGAAAATCAGTATCAGGACAGACATTGCCGCCAATCCTCCAAGAAAGTAAGTGAGTTTGTCGCCCCCAACCGAACTGAGGAAAATGGGTAACACCTCCCGGAAAAGCACAATGTCGGCCGCCATTTTTGGAACCACCCCATATAATCGGATATAAAATGCCTGATAGGTCTGGAAAAGAATTAAGCCAATAAATAACCAGACGCCCACCCAGGCAACAAGCCGGAAAGCTATTTTTTTATTTCGCAGGAGATAAAGCAGAAAAGTGAGCAGGAGAAATTCACCGCAAATACGAAAAGGATCATTGGTGGACCGAAATGCAAGCTGGGGTCCGAAACCGGATTGTGCAGCGAGATCGGGTAGCTCATACATCCCTATATCCAAATGGCCGATATAAATTGGAATGAATATCAGGAAATTGGCGATCAAAAAGAACAGACTAAAAATAAAGAGGTTCCAACCGGCAGAAGCAAACAGCCCTGGGATTTCATGCTGCAGACCACGTCCGAATGAATAAAAAAGTGCCAGGCTGGCTGCAATTAAAACGGGGAGGGTGATGGAGTAGGGGAGTATCAGCGTGGCGAGCAGGCTCCCCATAAAAAAGACCGCGATATATTTAGCGAGCCCAAATCTAAACTCGCCCACGTTTGGATCTTTGCAGAAGTAAACCGGGATGAAATACAGGTAGCGCAGAAATCCGGGAATGAGAATCCACCAGCCAAACATTCCCTGTAAGACAAGAAGAAAACTTAGGGCAGCCACCAGCAAAGCATCCGTTTCCGCGTCCAGATAGGCACCAAACTCCGATTCCTGTCCCATTTTTCGAGCCAGGAATCCATCGAGTCCGTCTAATAACACGATCACCAGGCCAATACCAAAAAGCATTTCCTGGGAGAGTCCGGGCAGAAAGAGGCTGCATACGCCTGCCAGGCGGATACCGGTAACCAGATTTGCGCCGCTAAGCAGGATAGACGGAGCAAAGGATTTACGGGCATTATAGAATAAAAGGGAAAAAGAGAGCGCAGCGCCAGCTGGAAAAATCCAGATAATTTGGGAGATGAAAGCAACAGCCGCAAAAGCAAGGATTACGATCGCATGCTGCAGCATCCAGCGTTCCAGCAGCGAATGGTTGTTGCTCATAGAAGAGTGCCTAGGCTTTTCCGGCTTCTGGCATTTTACAAGCTTCATCAGCGGTTTTGCCACAAACAGTGCATTCGCCCACTTTTGCTTTCAACATCGGGTTATTGGTGGCACAAGTACCCCGAAATTCATTTCCGGTTATGATTTGCCGAATGTTGATCAGGGCAAAAGAAAGGCCGAAAGTGCCGAAAATGATCAGTAAAACATATAAATATTCCATCACTTAAACATTTGTTTACCTCTTAAACAAGGGGTCTGGTTTATTGGTTTATTTTTGCGGGAATTATTCAGGGAGGCTGATAACCACACTTTTAGTGATTTTTTGTCCATCCTTCGCGCAAAATTACACAAAATGGCGTCAAAACCTGTTCGCTATTCAGAAAAACTGGAAGCCTTTGGTCGTTTGATTACGATTATGGACGAACTCCGGGAAAAATGTCCCTGGGACCGGAAGCAAACCTTCCAAAGCTTACGCATTTTAACCATTGAGGAAACCTATGAGTTGGCAGATGCAATTATTAATGAGGATCATGACGAGATCAAAGAGGAGCTGGGCGATTTGATGCTGCATATGGTCTTTTATGCTAAAATTGCGGAAGAGCAAAAGGCTTTTGATCTGGCTGATTCTCTAAATGCTGTTTGCGATAAGCTGATCAAGCGGCATCCACATATTTACGGGGATGTAAAAGTGGAGGATGAGGAAGAGGTGAAAAAAAATTGGGAGCAGATAAAATTGCAGGAAGGTAAACGATCTGTTCTCCAGGGTGTTCCTAAAGGATTACCTGCTATGGTCAAAGCGATGCGCATGCAGGAAAAAACGGCTCAGGTCGGATTTGAATGGGAAAACATAGATCAGGTTTGGGCCAAGGTGCGCGAGGAAATGGACGAGTTTGAGGAGACTATCCACCAAAAAGAGTTGCAGAAAGAACGGGAGGAAGAATTCGGGGATCTGTTGTTTTCATTGATTAACTATGCCCGCTTTCTCAAAATTGATCCGGAAACGGCGCTTGAAAGAGTGAACCATAAATTTAAGCGTCGGTTTGAGTATATTGAAGAACAGGCAGGTCGTGATCTGAATGATATGAACCTCCAGGAAATGGATGCCCTTTGGGAAAAAGCAAAAGGCTTCGATCGAAAGTCCTGATTGTTTTTCAGGCTATAGTAATAAAGAAAATCGTAAATTGACCTTATCCGGATCAGGTTTAGTGTCAAGTTTTATTTGGGAAATTTGAAAACCGGCGTGTTAAATGAAAAAGATTGAATTAGATATAGTAGCCCTCTCTCACAGTGTGACTCAATCACATAACTATGCCGTAGTATTGGGCGAACAAGATGGTAGCCGGCGTTTGCCAATTGTCATTGGCGGATTTGAAGCCCAGGCAATTGCTGTAGCCATGGAACGTATGACCCCCAATAGACCGTTGACCCACGACCTGTTCAAAAATGCCCTCGAAACCTTTCAGGTTGAACTGAAAGAAGTGGTCATCAATGATCTGGTAGATGGTGTTTTCTATGCCCGACTTATCTGTCTCCGAAACGGCGACAAAATCGAAATTGATTCTCGTACCTCTGATGCACTCGCTATGGCAGTGCGTTTTAATTGTCCAATCTTTACCTACGAATTTATCCTCGACGCTGCCGGAGTGGTGTTAGAAGATCAGGAAAGCACCAAAACACCCGTACGTAAAAAGGAAGGAGCCTCCAAAAAATCTTCTGCCCTGGGTAGCTTTTCCATCGATGAGCTCGAAAAAATGCTACAGGAAGTACTCGAAAAAGAAGACTACGAGCAGGCTGCAAAAATCCGGGATGAAATCAAACGTCGGGGTGAAGAAGGTTAGCCTAACTTCCTGTTACCTGCTTCAAAGTACTACAAACGATTTCCAGCATACGATCATCAAAATCCAAATGAGTTACAAAACGGATGGTCTGCGGACCAAAGCCGGATGCCTGAATGCCCTTTGCCTTTAGTTGATCCAAAACATCCTGAGCGCTGGTCGGGCCTACTACATCAAAGATCAATATGTTGCTTTGTACCGGACGTAAATTTTCGACCCAGTCTAATTCCTCCAGGCAGCTGGCCAGATCCCGGGCGCGGCGGTGATCTTCTTTCAATCGTGTTACATGGTGATCCAGGGCATAAATTCCGGCTGCTGCCAAATATCCGGCTTGCCGCATACCCCCGCCCATGACTTTTCGGAAACGCCGCGCTTCCCGAATGAAATCAGCAGAACCAATTAAAAGCGATCCCACCGGAGCTCCCAGGCCTTTCGACAGGCAGATCGACACGGTGTCAAATACTTTTCCATAATCCAGTGTAGATTCGCCGGTTTCAATCAGGGCGTTAAACAAGCGGGCACCGTCCAGGTGTAATCCCAAGCCATGTCGATCGCAAACTGCGCGGATCGGTTTGATCTCCTCCAGGAGATAATAAGATCCGCCCCCTTTGTTACAGGTGTTTTCCAAAACCACCAGGCGACTTTTAGGCAGCCAGTCAAACACAGGTTTAATAGCTGCTTCCACCTGAAGGCCTGTGATCTTTCCATTTGTGCCCTGGATCAGATTTACGGCAACACCCGAGTTAAAGGCATAACCACCGGTTTCATATTGATACACATGCGAGAAATGATCGCAGATAAGTTCGTCCAGCGGATTGGTGTGGACCTTAATCGCAATCTGATTGGTCATTGTACCTGATGGACAAAATAATGCAGCTTCCTTTCCAAAAAGGGCAGCAGCCTTTGCTTCCAACTGGTTTACCGTCGGGTCAGCCCGAAAAACATCATCGCCAACTTCAGCAGCCATCATCGCCTCCAGCATTTGTGGCGTGGGTTTTGTCAGGGTATCACTGGTTAAATTGATTATCACTTTGTTCAGATTAAATGATCAAACACAGGCAACGATTGCCTTTTTCGCTGCGCTAAGGTCTAAAACGTTTGAATCGTTTAATTCCTCAACGACGAATTTATAAACTCTAAACTATAAACTCTAAACTCTAAACTTCATCCACCTTCGACAATGATTCGCTGAGTTCCCGCTTAAATCGTTTAACGCGTTTCCAGACCGGGCGCAGCCCTTAGACCGCAAAGCCGGAAGGCAAGCTAGACCAGGCCAAAGGCCCTAGACCAAACTCAAACTACCTCCTCCTAATCCCATCTAAATCCGACCGAATAAGAAACAAGTACCGCCAGATTTGAAAGCATTCGGTTTGCCTTTAATACTGCACCTACATTTGGTTTCAATAAAATCCATGTATCATGAAACCAAATGTAAAAAAACTGTTGATTATTCTCGGAATAGTATTTACCTGTCCGGCCCTGTGGGCACAGGTTGATAGCATTTTCCTGGAAGCTCATCCCGATACCCTGTATGCCCCTGAAGCCAATGGCTATTTAGTTAGCCTCGTAGCAAATGACTTTTGTCTGAATACTGAAACCGGTGAAAGTCCGATCGACTGCGGATCCATTTCCATCTTTACGGTGGATGCTTCTGCTGCAGATGGCCTCGGTATTGTAAACTGGGATGCCACCACCCTGACTTTTGAACCGAATGCCTTGTGGCTAAGCTTAGATACTGCGATTTATATCCCTTATACCGCTATCAATGCCGGAATGCAGACAGCATCGAGTTTTCTGGTTATTGCTACGGATCCGGTTATTCCGCCTTTACCAATAACGATTTGTTGTGTACAGGATCCTTGTCCCGGCGAATTAATCTGCAATCCCGAGTTTTCTCTACCCACTCCCTGTGATGCGTTTTATGCGGGCAATTCCTATTTAGATGTGGATAATACCGCTCTTTTTCCATGCTGGCGATCGATTGTGGGTACGCCAAACGGCAACTTTGGAGTCATTCCCGGCCAGGGAGAATGTGGCATAATTGCGATGTGGGCAGCTAACGGGTCGACTGGAGAAGGGATGCAGAGCCCGGTTAATGTTGTTGGTGCCGGTGGCCAACGATTCCTGCTTTCCTACAAATCGAGGAGAGGAGGAACAGGAGCTTCCCTGGACAATTTCATTTTTGGACTATCCAACGGATTGTTAAATGCCATTCCTGCAGTACTTCCATATTTGATTTATAACCAACAAAACACAACTTCATTGGCCATTTCTGAAACGGTGGTTTGTTTTACACCCGGTGCAAATTTTAATAACCTGGTTATTTACCCCCGCCAGACGAATGCGGGTCAGCCGAATATGGCCCTGTACAACATTCATTTGCAGGAATTTCCGGCTGCCTCCAGTACGGTCTTTGTCGATTGTGGATTTGATGCCACGCTTTCCCTGCCAGATATCTGTATTCCGGGGGCTACCTGGAATTGGTTTAATGCCAACGGAACCCCCCTGGCTACCAATACTTCTTCCGTAACAGTTACGCCAACCATACCCAATCAACAATACACTGCGATCCTTTCCCTTCCGGGAAACGTAAATCAGGTCAATTGTGGTAATCTGACAGTCACTTTTACGGTGGTAACGGTGGGTGACTGCTGTTGTGACGATTTTTATGACGAATTTTCCGGTATCGGATTCAACGTCATTCCCGGTCCCAGCTATCAATTGTGTGCACCTAATAATATTCTTCCCACCGACTGGCTGACCTGGACCTTTGGGGATGGTTCCCCTCAGCTTCCTCCGGTATCTGGATTGGTGCCCTGTGTTTTTCACAACTATCCCCCGGCTCCGGGTGCGTATTTGGCCACGCTTACCATTCTCAGACCGTTTTCCGATGGAGATACCTGTAGTATTCAATTATGCGAATTGGTTGAGGTACCCATTACCTGTGCCGACTGTGAGGACCATTTGATACAGATCTCCAATCAGATCGATCTGGCTGTAGATATTAGTAACTGGACGCCAAGTGGCGGACCAATTAACTTTTATCCGGTACCTGTCTTTGCCCCGTATAATGTGCGGGTGCTCTGGGACTTTGATTGCGACGGGAATATTGATCAAATCACCTTAGGAAACGATCCGGCCAGTTTCAATTACAGCTGCGGCGTGCAAACTGTTTGCTATACCGTAGAGTGCCAGCTGAGTCAAAACACCAGTTGTTACAGTGAATCCCATGTCAAAGATTTCATCCTTCCCTGTGGTATTGGCGATTTTTGCTGTGCTGATTTCATGACAGACGTTATGGACTATGGTATCCAGCAAATTTATCTGGGCGGGAATTCGTATGACTTCTGCCTGTCGCCGAATATTCCGGCCGGTTCGCTGATCGATTGGGACCTCAACTGCGATGGCGTTGACTTTACCGGAACCAATATTTGTCAGTCAATAACGCTGGTGCCCGGTGATGCAGAGCTTTGCGCCACCGTACATTACATCACACCCGATGGTGATACCTGCCGGGTTAAAGTGAATACCTGTCTGCCCGAAGTGGAGATGAATGTTTGTACCTGTGAAAACCCACAATTTCAGAATGACGTGAATGCCGGATTTACCCATGTGAAAAATTCTGGATTGAACTACACCTTCACTCCTGTTAGTCTGATTGATAATTGTGATATGGTGGCATGGTTCTGGGGTGATGGCTCTCCAGATGGCTCATCAAGTGGTACTAATTCAATCACCCACGTTTTTCCATCTCCAGGCGATTACTTTACTTGTATGCTTGTGACCCGTACCGATTATACCGGAATGGTTTGCAGTGCGGAGTATTGTATAAACGTGCCAATTACCGCAGTGAATGAACCGACCCCTGATAAATCCCTAATAGTGTCCCCTAACCCTTCAAGCGACTACTTCAACATCACCCTGCCTGCCTCAGTCATTAATTCTGAGAATGTGCTGCGGGTGTCCAATGTACAAGGACAATTATTGCAAACGGTACCGATAAGTGGAGAAACAGTCAGTCTGGATTTGAGTGATCAATCAGCAGGTCTCTATCTGCTCGCCTTGTATAGCAAGCAGGGCAATTTATTGGCTCTGCCATCGAAGCTTATCAAGCTTTAATTTAACAAATCCGGTTTCGGGGAAGTCTTCTCCGGAACCGGGTTTTTTTTTGGATCGAACACACGCTTCAGGTATGAAAAAGGGAAGCCATTCAAATCCACCGCAATTCGAAGCTTTTTTGTGGGATGGCGAAAGTCAGTTGTCCGGTCGATTGGAGTTGGGAGTGGATGCTGTGCTATTCAAGCCGACTTCCTTTACCGATACCCACCTGCAACTGATCATTCCTTATGCCCGAATTCAGTCTGTAGATGAATTCCTGTTATATGGGATTGTCCGAAATGGGATCAAGATCAGAAGCCAGGAAGACCGGGTGGATGATTTTATCATGGAGCAGGCTGGGACCTTCAAAGCCGCCCTGCTCTTTCGCTTATCTTTGTAAAAGCCCGACTTGAGTCATGTTATTTAATCAGCTTGGATGACTAATCGTTTGACATAAAATTGGTTGTCAACACGAATCCAAAGCAGGTACATACCAGCTACTTTAGGTGCTACCTGGATCATAAATTGGCTTTCGCCGAAAGGCACTACCTGTATCTGAATACTACGTCCCTGCAAATCAAGCAGATCCCAGGCATCTGGTGAAGCAGCTAATTGGGTTGGCCAATCAACCGTAAACGGGCCGCTTCCCGGATTTGGGGACACATGGATACTGGAAGCAATAACCTGATTAACCGCAGAAGTTTGAGGATCGTTATTTGCGGAGAAAGTCGGGGCACGTTGGGTGAAATCTCCCGTTCCGTTTGGAATCCGTGCAAGACTGACATTGGTTTCCTGTGGCCCATAAGAAATGCTGTCGAGTACCTCCTGACTGGCATTGAGCAAAATGATTTCTTCTCCGCTTTTATTGAGTTTGAAATCGGCGTGCAAACCGGCTTCAGTTAAATCCTGGTCGGCCCAGATGATCACGTACCCGTCTGCTTCAATCTGTGCACCGGTTGGAAAGATAAATTTGTCGAAAAACACATAATCATCACTCAAATAAAAACCGCTCAGGTTTACCAGATTATTGGTGTTATTGTATAGCTCAATCCAGTCGGCAAAGCTGCCGCTGGGATCCGGTATTCCGGAAAGACTATCGCTGGAAGCCAGAAATTCGTTGATGACGACACCTGCTCCGTTCTGGGCTTGGAGCATATTGGAAAATAGTAAAGGAAGCAGTAAAAAACGAAATTTCATGGCTATTGTAATTATTCTGCCTAAATGTAAATATTTTCGTGTTCCAAACCGTTTTTGATCTCTAACTTGGTCTTAAATTAGCGGATCGGAAAAGATCTTTCATTTCAATTATTAGCGAAAGGCGCTTCAGAAAGCAGGAAAAACCATACAACACCTGTCGGAGTGCAAATTTAATCCCATGAAAAAATATACCCTTTTATCCTTCCTCTTTGTCTTTTTACTCCTGGCTTGCGCCGAAAATGAAAAACCAGAACAAACTGAAACTGTACCCGAGTCCGGATTGCAAACAGGTGAAGAAATTCTGAATGAACTTAGAGAAGCAGCCCTGGACGAAGGGGATACTGTTGGGCGTATTATGTCAAGCATAAAACCTATCCAGGAAGAGTTTGCCCGCTCGGAGCCTCAAATGCCCGAGTTAGTGGATGTTGAAGTTAGTATTGACGGCAACTGCAATCTCAAAATCGTAAACCACGCTACCGGCAACATTGAAACCCGCGTAAATCTAAAACAATTGGATTCTAACGGATTTTCCCTGATTCCGGATAATGATCCGGGCGAATTTCCGGGACTGCAGGTATCTACGATCGATCAGGCCTCGGTAGTGGAAATTTATCGGAATGGAGAGCTTATTACCCGGAATAATGAGCTGGTTATCAAATTAGTAGATCGTGCTGCGATTGAGCGGATCACTCCGGTTTTGTTGCAAATGATGATGATCTGTAATGGAACAATCTAGATAAAAGAACCAGCTCCTGCGTGCGTTTTCTGCCGGATCCCCAAAATTTCGCGATATTTGTGTATAAAGTACACGATTAAGCAAAATCGGACTAATATTTTGCTTAGGGCTTAAGAAACTGAAAGGTATGTCTGAATTCAATAATTTTTTTAAATCTGCTTTTTCTGTAGATAATGTCATCTTTGGTTTTGATGAAGGAGATCTGAAGATTCTTTTAATTAAACGTGGAGCAGATCCGTTTTCCGGCATGTGGGCACTTCCTGGAGATCTTGTATATCCAAATGAGGATTTAAACACGGCTGCGAGCAGAGTACTGGAAGAACTAACCGGGATTTCGGATGTATATCTGGAGCAGGTCCAAACTTTTGGAGCCGTAAATCGACATCCGCTAGGTCGTGTCATTACAGTTGCTTACTACTCGCTGATCAATATCAATAAATACATGGTTACGGCTGCCTCTTTTGCGCAGAAAGCAAAGTGGCACTCAATTTCCACTGTAAAAGCGCTGGCTTTTGACCACAACCAGATCCTTAGCGCTTGTTTTGATTTGCTTAAACAGCGGGTCCGCACCCGGCCATTAGGCTTTGAATTACTGCCCCTCAAGTTTACACTCACCGCCTTACAGCACCTGTATGAAGCCATTCTGGAAACAGAACTGGATAAGCGAAACTTCCGGAAGAAAATCCTTTCCATGAATTTGCTCATCGATTTGGAGGAAGCCCAGGAAGGTGTAGCCCATCGCCCGGCTAAACTCTATAAATTCGACTCCGATCGGTATGAAAAATTAGTGAAAGATGGTTTTTCATTCGAATTGAAAGAGAGCAAAAAGAAAATGCTGCTCGAAAACAGCTAGGAAGGGGTGGGGCTCCGCCCTGTCGTTTTTTAGGGTTTAGAGTTTAGAGGTGAGAGTTTAGAGTTTATAAATTCGTCGGTGACGATTTAAACTTTCGCGCAGCGAACCCTACCAACTTTTTCCCAGATCATCCTGCATCAGGATATCAATATCGGCACTATATTCTGATCGGTACGTTTCCAAAAGATTGGTCAAATCGGCCGGATCACCGCTGAAGTAATAAAGAAAATTCCGACGGAAGCTCAGATCACTCGGAGATTGATCCAGGATAAATACATTTTGATCACTAATAACATAAAAGTGGCCATAATCACCAGTAGGAAAAGTACCTGAATGAGCAAGTTGCTCCAATTCCTGAAAAAAGGCCTGTGAAATAGTGGCCATATCCTCTGATCGAAAAGCAAAGGACCCCCAGATTACGTGTTCCGGTACTTTCAGGAGCTCGGGATTTAATACCTGGAATCCATTGAAGGTTTCCATGTCTAACCTATATCGCGTATCCTCATTAATCAGCGTACCGTTGTTTTCAATGGTGTTCTTTAAACTTATCTGAACCTTATAGCTGTATTTAACCAAATCAGGAAGCAGGATACTAACTGTAGCTGGCGCACTACCCTCCATACACGTTTCCGGCGCTACGATTTCATTCAGCGAAAGCTGTACAGAATTTTGATTCTGGAAGAGGTTGTAGTCGATGGTTTCATTCAGGCAATCTCTGAATTCGATAGTGCTTACCTGAAAACTCAGGGATCGTCCGGTACTGTCTAGATGTTCGATCATCCGGACGTTAAAAGTAGTTGGCACATCGACCAATATACCCGGATCAGTATTGTCCTTGCTACATCCAAAAAATAGCAGAACGCCTAGTATCGGAAATAAACAGCGATTTAAAATTTCGGGTATGGGTTGTTGCATTGCTGGTTGTCGAATATTCTTATTAACACTATTACTAAATCTGGAACGGATGCGTTTTAAGAATGCTGCCCTGATTTGAATAAAATTAAGCATTCTGTAGCTTTTGTCTGCAAAATCCCCGGTTTCGTCCATTCATTTGCAACGATCCTAACTTTTTGTTTTCCTTCATTGAGCAGTTTAAATTGAGAATACCGAATCCATTTTCGTTTTTTGACAGGAAAATGGACTCTGATTCCAGGAAAAGAACCACCCAATAGCATGATCAAACTAGAAAATATCCGGAAGTCTTATACAACGGGTTTTAATACACTCGAAGTACTAAAAGGGATCGATTTGGAGATTTTGGAAGGCGAGTTTGTCTCGATTATGGGCTCCTCCGGCTCCGGTAAATCTACGCTGCTTAATATACTCGGTATCCTGGATGCTTATGACCAGGGGAATTATTACCTGGGCGATATACTGGTAAAAAACCTTTCGCAAACGCAGGCCGCCCGACTGCGTAACCAACACCTTGGGTTTGTATTTCAATCATTTAACCTGCTCGCTTTTAAGTCGGCCTGGGAAAATGTAGCCCTGCCATTGTATTACCAGAAAATACCACGCGCAGAGCGCCGGGAACGTGCCCTAAAATACCTGGATCGGGTAGGACTGCTCGATTGGGCCGATCACCTGCCTACTCAATTATCCGGCGGACAACAACAACGGGTGGCTATTGCCCGATCCCTGATCACTCAACCCCGCATGATATTGGCTGATGAACCGACCGGAGCACTCGATTCGGTTACTTCCCATGAGATTATTAAGCTGTTTAAAGAGGTAAATGAGGAAGGCATAACCGTTGTCTTGGTCACCCATGAGCATGATATCGCCGAAATGACCAATAGAACCATATTTCTTAAAGATGGCCTGATTGATTTAGAATAACCGGATTCCAACTATACATCTATGTTTGATTTAGATAACTGGCAGGAAATTTTTGATACGATCCGGAGGCATAAGCTCCGTACCTTCTTAACTGCACTCAGTGTTTGGTGGGGGATTTTCATGCTCGTAGTTTTATTGGGGTCGGGGAGTGGATTGCGCAACAGCTTCGAACACAATTTTAGGGATGATGCACTCAATAGTATTTGGGTGTATCGCGGACAGACTTCGATCTCCTATCAGGGCCTGCCCGCAGGTCGCTACCTCCAGTTCTCCAATGATGATTATGACATGCTTCGGAATGAAGTGGAAGGCATTGATAAACTCACCGGCCGCTATTACCTTACCGGCGAATATGTAGTAAACTACCAGGACAAATCCCTTTCCTTTGATGTACGGACCGTACATCCGGATCACCTCTTTTTGGAAAATACACTGATGACGGAAGGGCGATTCATCAATGATAAAGATATCAGAGAGATTCGGAAAGTTTGTGTGCTTGGTGATCTGATTGTCGAGGATCTTTTTGAAGAAGGTGCAGACCCTGTCGGGGAATATGTGCAGGTAAAAGGAGTAGAGTATCAGGTGGTTGGCGTCTTCACCGATGAAGGTGGCGAAAATGAACGGCGCCGGATTTATCTTCCTATCACGACTGCCCAACGAATTGATTCAGGTACAGAACGCATTCACCAATTGATGTTTACCGTTTCAGATCCTACCCTGGAGGGGTCTAAAAAGGTGGAGGAACAGGTGCGACAGCACATGGCCAGCCTGCATCAATTTGATCCGAAAGACGACCAGGCCCTATACATCAACAATAATCTGCAGGAATATCAACAGTTTCAAACGGTCTTTAATATGATCGATGGATTTCTGTGGTTTGTGGGCATTGGGAGCATTATTGCCGGGGTAATCGGGGTCAGCAATATTATGTTGATCGTGGTCAAAGAACGAACGCGCGAAATTGGTGTCCGAAAAGCACTGGGAGCAACACCTCGGTCTATTATTGGAATGATCCTGCTGGAGTCTGTATTTCTGACCGGTATGGCAGGCTATATTGGCTTGTTAAGCGGTTTTGGGGTTGTATATGGCATCAATGCCCTGATGAAAGCAAATGATGTAGAATTGGAATTCTTCTATAACCCGGAAGTCAGTTTTGGGGCGGTTATTATTGCCTTGATTATTCTGGTGGTCTGCGGTGCCCTGGCCGGATTGATTCCAGCCTTACAAGCGGCTAAAGTACAGCCCATTGAAGCCATGAAACAATAAAATACGGGGCCTATGTTTGATTACGATAAATGGCAGGAAATCTTCGAAACCATTCGCAAACACAAGCTGCGGACATTTCTGACAGCATTGGGTGTCTGGTGGGGGATTTTCATGTTGGTAATTCTGATGGGTGCCGGTAGCGGATTGGAAAATGGCGTGGTTAGCCAGTTTGGTTCCCATGCCCGAAATTCAATGTATGTCTGGACTCAACGCACTACAAAGCCCTATGCCGGATTGCCAGCCGGACGTTATACCCAGTTAAGAGATGACGATATCCAGGCGATTGAAGACCGCTTTGGAAATATGGTAGAATACATTTCTCCCCGATTGTTTGTACCCAGCGGCGAAATCAGTTATGGTCTGAATAAAGGCGCATTTTCGGTTCGGGGAGAAACGCCAGATCTTCGTTTTATTGAAGCCATTGTGATAGTTGAAGGGCGATTTGTCAACGAAATAGACATGGCCCAGAAACGCAAGTCCATTTGTATTGGGCGGCGGGTCAGGGATGTGCTGTTTGAGGAGGAAGATCCCCTCGGAAAATATATTCGTATTAACGGAGCAGAATATCAGGTTGTTGGTGTATTCCGGACAGATCAATCGGATGAAGAGGATGTGAAGGAATCGGAAGAAACCATTTTTATGCCACTGACTACCGCACAACAGGTGACCAACCGACCCGGAGAAGTAGCCTGGTTTGTTTGTACGGTAAATCCCAAATATCGGGTAGCCGAATTAGAAGAGGGTATAAAAGATGTGATCCGGGAGCGCCATAAGATTCATCCGGAGGATCCGCAGGGCGTGCGTTCCAATAATGTGGAGGAAGAATTCCGGCAAATTATGGGCCTGTTTACCGGTATCCGCATTCTGGTGTGGATTGTGGGTATAGGAAGTCTCCTGGCAGGCATCATCGGAGTAGGAAATGTCATGTTAATTATTGTCAAAGAGCGAACCAAGGAAATTGGGATCAGAAAGGCACTTGGCGCGACACCGACATCAATCATCAGTATGATCCTGATGGAATCGGTGTTTCTCACTTTTATTGCCGGTTATCTGGGCTTATTGGCCAGTACCGGGATGATTGCATTACTTAAAGCTTTTATTGGAGACGGTGGAGCCTTCTTTTCCAATCCGCAGGTAAATCTTGGCGCAGCCCTGGGTGCCATGTTTATCCTCGTGTTGGCCGGTGCTCTTACTGGTCTGGTTCCCGCAATTCAGGCCGCCAATATCGAACCCGTACAAGCATTAAAAGACGAATAAGAAATTACAAGCTGTTAATCCACCCATTATGAGAAAAGGCGTAATGATTACCCTGGCCATTATTCTGGCTATCCTGTCTATCCTGTTAGGCGTGTACTTTTATAAGCAAGCCAATAAGGAACCTATTGTTTACGAAACCGAAAATCCGGAATATCGGGATATTGTAAAAAAAGCTGTTGCCAGTGGTGCGGTGCGTCCCCGGAAAGAAGTTTTTGTGAAACCCCAGGTTTCCGGAGTAGTGGAAGAGCTCTACGTTCAGGCCGGGGATCTCGTGAAACAAGGACAAAATATTGCGAAAATCAAGTTGGTGCCCAGCCAGGTCAATATCAATAATGCCAGAAACAGCCTGGAGTTAGCCCGAATTCGATTTGATGAAGCCAAACGGGAATTGGAAAGGCAAAAAGGACTTAATGTCCGACGCCTTGACGTGGATGCTGCCAGACTCCGATTTGAAGAAGCGGAACGCGAAGAAAAGCGCTATGCCGCACTCTTCTCCGACGGAGTGATTTCCGAGCAGGAATACAATAGCTACCGCACCCAAATGGAATTGGCGAAAGCGGAATTTGAAAATGTGCAGGTTGCATCTGGCAATAGCCTGGCTGCCTTTGAATCGGAACTAAATATTCGCCGCCAGGAATTGGAAGCTTCGGAAAATAATTTGCAACTGCTTCAGGAAGGAGCCTCGCGCAAATCCCAGCAGGTTGCCAATATGGTGACCTCAACGGTAGATGGGATGATCCTCGATATTCCGGTGGAGGTAGGGACTTCTGTAATCGAACGAAATAACTTTAATGAAGGGACCACTATAGCCTCTGTGGCAGATATGAAATCACTCGTATTTGTAGGGCAGGTAGATGAATCAGATGTAGGTAAACTTCGAGAAGGGATGCCGCTCGAACTGACAGTCGGTGCGATAGAGGGCGAACGTTTTGGTGCAACCTTGGAGTACATCGCTCCAAAAGGAGTAACGGTTGACGGATCAGTAAAGTTTGAAATCAAGGCAGCCATTATTCCATCAGAAGATATTTTCCTGAGAGCGGGTTATAGCGCTAATGCCGATATTATTCTGGACAAAAGGGAAAAAGCACTTTCCATTAAAGAGCGGGATTTGATTTTTGGAGAGGAAGGCACCTTTGTTGAAGTTGAATCCGGAGATCAGGTCTTTGAAAAAAAACCAGTTCAGGTAGGCTTGTCTGACGGAATCCAAATTGAAATTCTAACTGGTATTGACACCAGTTCCCAGGTTAAGATACAGGCAGGGAAACAATAACATACGACCGTTGGAAAACCCAGCTCCACCTTTGGAT
Organism: Saprospiraceae bacterium; assembly: GCA_020437105.1. GTDB lineage: Bacteria > Bacteroidota > Bacteroidia > Chitinophagales > Saprospiraceae > JAAEZH01. Next base: position 36,260 of record JAGQWR010000031.1, on the reverse strand, counting down.
AATTCTTTCGGAGGTGGTCTGGTTTTTTCCTGTAACCTGGAATCATAATAACCGATTATGAGAATCCTCCCTGTTTTTTTATGTGTTTTTCTGGTGTCCTGTTCTAAGGATCCACAAGCGTGTAAGGACATTTCCAAAATGGAAGCTACGTATTCCGGGGTATATGATTATTACAGTTCCGGGTACGAAGTAGTAATTGATTCAGCAGGCAGTACCTATCTGGATGGCTATTTTCAGGAAACTGATTCGGGTGCGGGTACCATTACAATCACCCAAGTGGCAGGCAAAAAATGTATCCTGTCTTTTACAGGCTCCGGCCCAATGGCTGATGCCTTTAAAGGCTATGCCGAACTGGAGTATGAATGGGATGACGATCTGATTTATAACAACAGCCTGGAACTGACAGAGGACACCCGAAATTTTTCCCTGCGTTTTGAAGCTGATTATCTCTCGCTTGAATTTGACTGGGGAAGAAGCTACAGCCCGATGCTGAGCACGACTACCCTTCATTTTGAAGGCGCTAAATAAGATTTTAAACGCATCTAACATACTACAAACGAGAATCCAGGGGACATAAATTGAGCTTTTTGGATAACCAAATGGCTTCCCCTGACCCCGGTTGCAGTGAACGGACTATTGCCTGTTACTCAAAATATTCAAAGGCATCTATAATATCCAGATATACTCCGTCAAACCCGGCATCCAGCACTTTTTTTAGATAAGAATTGTCATTGCCATAAATGATGTCCTGCCAGCCGGATTCCCAATAACGGACCTTGTAATTGCCTTCCCAATTTGGATTTTCAGCTTCCATCCAGTCAGGTTTGTTAGAATTCCAGTCAGATTGCCAATAATATCGGTAGTCTTCTGCTTCTCCGATAGACATGTAGCAGATAACCAGTCTTTTACCCCCGTTGGCTTTTTCTTTTAATTGTTCGAGCTCAGTGGCAGTGAAGGACAGCACTTCGTCAAAAAACAAATCCATGATCAACAGGTCGTAATTGCTTGATTTTACAGCTTGGATAAAAGTAGATTTGGAGGAGAAATTCCCGGGGTTTATGAGGTACAGGAAATTTTTTGCCTGTCCGATTTCTGTAATGACGGCATTATTCTCTCCCCGTATCGGATTCGGGTAATCTGGTATATTAAACAATTCCCGCTCGTCTGCTGCGAAAGAAATATAACCAGCTGCCTGATTTTGATTGTACGAGTCGTCCATATTCGACGGGGTAGAACAGTAGTCTGTGACCAAAATGGATTTGCCAACACTTAGGGATTGATCCAGATAAAGCTGTAGGTAGGTTGTTTCCTTGTCGGGACTGGCTTTGTCATCCTTGTTGTACCCGTAGAAAAGATCTTCCTGCCCATGAGCATCAATGGCATTCAGATAGGCATTGTGTAAGGGGCTGCCTTCCTGTCCATCTTCGGTTATAAGCTCAATGCCATTTTGCGGTACTACCAGAAAGTTCGGATGATTCGACTTAGCATATTGACTCAAACCAATTACAAAATCCCGCATCTCTTCTTTGAAGTCCGTATCGGGGAGCGGTAGCGGATTATCATCTTTGTTGCAGGAAATCAGGCTTAAAAAAAGAAGGCTCATTAACACTATCCGGTAATTCATGTTATATTATTTGATATTGCTTTGTGCCTGGGTTATCCGGGCTTACTTTCTTATCTCTTTCTGTCCGGAAAAGTTACCCATTCAACATTCTTAATTTACAGATTGGCCTGTTTTTTGATAAAAGAAAAACGGAATCTCATTAGGAAGAATTATATTTGTTCGAATCGCTTCGATAACCTTTAGTTATCTCCACATAAAAAAACCTGCAGATCCCCCTTTGGCCTGCTACCCATTTTCCCCTTCCCTAAACCCTGTTTAGGCTTCTGTTGATTTTTCAATAAGAAGCCGGTCAGGATATTTGTAGCATACCCTGGCATACCCAATTACTGACACAAAACGGCAATCCAACATGAAAAAACGTATTACCGCCAATAGGGAAATGGCAAATCCGAGAATAGTAGTTTTAGTGTTTCTCTGGTTCTTTAGTAGTATTCAGATCATATTTGCACAGTGTGAAGGATGTCTGGAACCGGAAGCCTATATAGCAAGTGCCTGTAGTTGCCGGGACAATAGTCCAAATTCGGAAGGCAATGCAACCAATCTCCAAAACGGACAGTTTACGGAGACCATCGTAGTGCAGTCGGACCCGGATGAATCCTGGATGATCCTACAGAATACCGGTTTTTACAAACCTTCCAGTCCGCAACCTCCAGCTCAGCCGATACCTTTTCTTACCGGTACGATAATGATCGAAGCCGATCCGGGTTTTTATGTTCTAAAGGGGGTCCATGTTGACCAACTTGGTTATACGCTCCTGCTGAGCAATGGCCAGGATACCCTCGAAGTTTCAAACCTATGTGCCTACCCCAACCCGGTAGCAACAGAACTGGCAAGTGGCTATTGCGAAAGTTCCGAAGTTCAACTGCTTTTGGGAAATGGAGGAGGCGCGTCAGGAAGTGGTGTTTTTGATATCCTCGATCCTGGAGACATGAGTCTGCTGGTACCCAATGCCACCGTCTTTGATCCGGCCGGCCTGGGAATCGGAAATTACCTGATTCGATATGCCTTTAACCAGGAACCAGATATAGCGCCTTGCACCTATTGCGAACCCGGATGCATTCAGGCCATCAGTCAGGAAGTGGAGGTCGCCTCGCTGCCTTTGAGCATGGATTGTAATGACCTGATCCAAATTTCACTGGATGAAGATTGTATGCAGTTGCTCGACCCGGACCTGATTCTGGAAGGCTCTTACCCTTCGTACTCCATTTTTGAGGTACATATTTTTAACGGACCCAATGACCTGGGCGATGTAGTGAATAGCACCATGATCGGCCAAATACTGGAAGTGCAGGTGACCAATACATGTGATGACAATTCCTGCTGGGCCCATATAAACGTACTGGATAAATGGAAGCCCGTTTTTGATTGTCCGCAAATCCCGATTCAGATAAGTTGTTTGGCTGATCCGGATGATATCCTGCCACCCACTGCCATGGATAATTGTGACCTGAATATTATACCAATACTCGGAAGTGAATTTATCGAAAATTTTGATTGCACCGGCGAGGACGGCCTCCTGCAACGCATCACGCGCAAATGGCAGGCAGTTGATCAATCAGGGAATCAGGCCACTCCCTGTCTGCAAATATTGGAAGTTTCAGTTCCGGAGATTGGCTTGGTGCAGTTTCCGCCAGATCTCGACGGCCCAACTGCACTGGATTGTACCGGAGACGAACCCGGCCCGGCAATAAGTGGGTACCCTACCTTGGATGGGTATCCACTCCTCGAAGGAGAGAACCTCTGCCAGCTTTATGCCTCCTACGAGGATGTTATCCTGGAAGGCTGCGGATCGAGTTATAAGATTCTCCGCAAATGGACGGTACAAAACTGGTGTCAGACGGAAGAAGTTGTCAGTCAGAATCAATTAATTCACCTGGCAGACTTGTTGCCCCCTGTTTTAAATTGCCCGGATTCTATTTCTGTAAGCATCAATGGCCCCGGCTGCCTGGCGAGTTTTGTTTTCCCCGAAATCGATGCCAGCGATGCCTGTTCTCCCTTTGAAATTACGGTACAGGGATTCGGCGGACAAATAATTTATCCGGGTGCGTTTCTGGAGGAAGTGGAAGCTGGTATTTATGATCTGAATATCCAAGCCATTGATGAATGTGGTAATACAGCCTCTTGTAGTTTCGATTTGCAGGTAGTAGATTCTTCCGCGCCAATTGCCATTTGTGATGAATTTACAACGGTTGCCCTGGATGTGGCCGGCGTTGCCGAGATTCTGGCAGCCAGCCTGGACGATGGAAGTTATGATTTTTGTACCGAGGTTTATTTCGCCGGAAGGCGCATGGACGAACAAGTTGATTTTACACCGAGCATAAGCTTTGGATGTGCGGATCTCCAAAATAACCCGATCCTGGTTCAAATACAGGTCAGCGATGCATTCGGCCATGCCAATACCTGTATGGTCGAGGTCGAAGTGGAGGATAAACTGGCTCCCCAAATTACCTGCCCGGAAAACCAGGTAGTCGATTGCGATACCCCCTTGAGCGATCTGGAAATTTTTGGCCTGCCTTCGGTCATGGAAGCTTGCGATTATGCGCTCACATTCAATTATTCTGAAGACCTGAATGTCTGTAATATCGGTTTGTTAAACCTCACCTATACCGCAACGGATTCTTCCGGAAATCAGAGCAGTTGTTCTTTTTCTGTTGAGGTTGAAGATCCCCTGCCTTTCGGCGAAAGTATGATTCTTTGGCCCGAAGATTTTGAAGCAAGCAGCTGTGATTCGTTGCTGCAGTTGTCGCCTGATAGCCTGGCTGATAGTCCGATTAATTATTCCTACCCGCAATTTCTGGACCATGAATGCAGCTTGTTGGGAATCAGTTATGAAGATGCTTTTTTCGATCTGTCTGAACCGGCTTGTTTTAAAATTGTGCGAACCTGGTCTGTAATTGATTGGTGCCAGTTTGACCCGGTTACAGAGTCGGGCATCTGGACATACGAGCAGGTGCTGAACATTACCGATAATGAAGCACCAATCGTCTTCTGTGCCTTTAGCACCTTTATAAAGATTACGGGACCGGTTTGTTATGAGACTGTGAACCTTGATTTCCCGATTGTAACCGATTGTAGTCCGGAAATTGATGTGCAGGTAAGCTCCGATCTGGGCGAAGGATTTGGTCCTTTCCCCAATGTGCCTGTTGGCCAGTATGATGTGGAATATGCCATTACTGACCAATGTGGCAATGCGACCTATTGCACCTTTGTATTAAACGTAGTGGACGCTAAAAATCCAACACCCGTTTGTATGAATGGCCTGGTAGTAGAAATGTCGCCCGATGGTATGGTCGATGTTAATGTGTCTGTCTTTAATCTGGGGAGTTATGATAATTGTACAGCGCCCGAAGATTTGATGCTCAGTTTTTCCGGCTTTTTTAATGATACCATCCGCACGTTCACCTGCGATGATCTCGGTCCTCAAACCCTGGAGATGTGGGTGTTTGACGAGGCCTATAACTACGATAAATGTGTATTTGATATCTACGTGCAGGACAATTTGGGGCATTGTAGCTCTGGTGATTTGACCATCGCCGGGCAGATAACCACCGAAATGAATGCTCCGGTTGCGCTGGTTGAAATTGATATAAATAATGGTTTTCAGCCCGCAGTGACAAATGGTCCGGACGGACTTTACGGTTTCTACAACCTGCAGGCAGGCGATGATTACACCGTAACTCCCGTAAAAGATATCAACTTTCAGAATGGGGTTTCAACTTATGATATTTTGCTGATTAGCCTCCATATTCTGGGCATTCAACCATTAGATTCTCCCTATAAACTTATTGCTGCAGATGTGAATGGATCTGGTTCCATCTCAACAATCGATGCACTGGAACTGCGAAAGTTGATCCTGGGAGAGATCAACTCCTTTTACAATAATGATTCCTGGCGCTTTGTGAAAGCAGCCTATGAGTTTCCGAATCCACAAAATCCTTTCCAACCGCCATTTCCGGAGGTGATCAGTTATAACAATCTGACCGAAGATCAGCTGGATGCTGATTTTATCGGAGTCAAGATTGGGGATGTGGACAATAGCGCCAACCCCTTAAATTTTGGGGAACCGGAAAATCGAAATATCGGAGAAAGTGTGTTTTGGCATATTTCCGACCAGGCGCTGTCGGAAGGAACACCTTTTACTGTTGAAATCCAGATGGATGATCCGTCTTTCTCAGGTTCCTGGCTGCAAACACTGGCCTGGGACCCCAACGTGTTGGAATTTCTGGGCGTTGATATTGCGGATCCGGCACTGGCGGCATTTCAACTCGATGCCGGCCAATTAAATCTGGCTGGAATCCAACTGGATGCAGCGCCCAAACGGGTGCTATATTCCTTACATTTTAAGAGTCAGATTTCGGGGCCTCTGGAGGGGTTGCTATGGCTTTCGCCGAAAGGGGAATCGGAATTCAGAAACAGATCGGGGGCCTATCTGCCGCTTCAATTATTATTTGATGCGGGCGTGTCTGACCAAATAAATCTGTATCCCAATCCGGGCCGGGGAGATGCCTTTCTTTCCTTTAATTTGGAGCAGGCCGCTGAAATCTCGTTGTTGTTGAGGGATGTAGGGGGACGGGTGATCTGGGATGACCATTCCTGGCAGGATGCAGGTAGTAAGCACCTGTTAATACCAATGTCAGACATCGGTGCCGGCTTGTATTTCCTGGAAGTACGCCGTGCCGGAAAAATGCAGACACTACGGATCATCCGACATGAATAAAGCCTTTTTCTATTTCTAAGAGCGTGTCGGATTCTTCCAGTACACGCTGAATTTTAATGCCAGTCAGACAGACAATGTCAGGCTGGCATTTTTTTTCTGTTTACAAGACGTATCTTTGCGCCGTGGGCAGAATTTTGGCAATTGATTATGGAACGAAACGGACGGGACTGGCAGTAACAGACCCTCTAAAGATTATCCCCCAACCTCTGGAAACATTATCAACGGCCGGCCTGCTTGATTTTTTAATAGCATACCTGAAGAGCGAGGAAGTAGATTGCATCGTACTGGGTATGCCCTTGTATCCGGATGGGAATCCGGCTCAAATCGCCCACATGGTTGTTGGGTTTGAGCGGCAGTTGCGTAAACAGTTTCCGGGTTTGGAGATTGTTTTGTGGGATGAGCGATACAGTTCGGAAGATGCGAAAGTCATCATTCGCCAAAGTGGTGCCCGGATGAAACAACGCAGAGATAAGGGCCTTGTTGACCGGGTTGCGGCTTCACTGATCTTGCGAGATTATCTCGAATCGGAGGTATGGTAACCAGCTATCCTGCTTTTTCGTTATTTTCGCACCGTTTTAATTAAAATGACATGATTTTACCGATATATGCATACGGCCAGCCTGTTTTAAAAAGACAAACGGCTGAAATCCAACCGGATCATCCCGGACTTGCAGCCTTGATTGAAAATATGTGGGAGACAATGTACCACGCAAACGGTGTTGGTTTGGCTGCTCCGCAAATCGGGCAGGGGATTCGGCTTTTTTTAGTGGATACGAAACAGGTCAAGAAGGAAGAAGAGGTGGAGACCGGTATCAAAAAGGTGTTTATCAACGCCCAAATCCTGGAAGAAAATGGAGAGCCCTGGCTTTATGAAGAAGGCTGCTTGAGCATCCCGAATCTGAATGGAGACGTGGAACGCCTGCCAGAATTGCGAATCCGGTATCAGGATGAACATTTTGTGACGCACGAGGAAACCTACAATGGCCTGGATGCCCGCGTTATTCAGCACGAATACGACCATGTTGATGGTATTTTATTCGTAGAGCATCTCAAACCGATCAAGCGGAAACTAATCAAACGAAAACTCGATAATATCCGGAAAGGGAATGTAGAAGTGGAGTATAGAATGCGCTTTGCCAAGAATTAACCGAATAGAATAGAACTAGTTTACCTAAACCACTTTCGTTTGGGTATATATCCCTGACTCGTGCTCGTTTTTAAATATATCAGCCTTAACCAAGTTAGCTAAATGGACCATTTATTAAAGGTTTACAAAGACAAAAATCCGGAGATCGTTTTTGAATGGAACGACTCTGAAACCTCTGCCCGCGGGTGGGTAGTTATTAATTCGCTCCGAAACGGAGCTGCCGGAGGAGGCACCCGGATGCGTAAGGGCCTGACCAAAAGTGAGGTCGTTTCACTTGCCAAAGTAATGGAAATCAAATTTAGTGTGAGTGGCCCGGCGATAGGCGGTGCTAAATCTGGCATTGATTTTGATCCTAACGATCCCAGAAGGGAAGAAGTACTTCGCAGGTGGTATCGGGCAGTTTTTCCATTATTGAAAAATTATTATGGTACGGGTGGCGATTTGAATGTGGATGAACTTAAAGATGTTATACCCATTACCGAGGATTTGGGTTTATGGCACCCACAGGAAGGTATTGTAAATGGCCATTTTCATAGTCAGAAAGGCGAGAAAATCAATATTATTGGTCAGCTCCGTTATGGCTGTGCCAAGATTGTGGAAGATCAGGAATATGTGCCTGACGGTCCGTATAAATATGCTGTAGCTGACCTGATAACAGGATATGGTGTGGCAGAATCAGTTAGGCATTTTTACGATATTTACCACAAGCGGAAATTAAAAGGAAAAACGGCCATTATTCAGGGTTGGGGAAATGTAGCGAGTGCCGCTGCCGCTTATCTGGCGTCGCAGGGAGTACGAATCCTGGGTATCATTGATCGGGAAGGAGGAGTAATTGATCCCGATGGTATGAATTTGGATCAGATCAAGGATCTGTATATTAACAAGAACGGGAATAAGCTGGTTTCAGAAAATATGGTGTCAGCATCAGAAGCAAATGATCGTATTTGGGATCTGGGAGCAGACATTTTTATTCCGGGTGCAGCATCCAAACTTGTGACAAAAGATCAGGTAGAGCGTCTAATGAAGGGTGGAATAGAAGTGTTCTCCTGTGGCGCCAATGTACCTTTTGTTGATGACGGTATCTTTTTTGGTCCGACTGCCTCTTTTGCAGATAAGCATTTTAGCCTCATTCCGGATTTTATCGCAAATTGTGGGATGGCCAGGGTTTTTGCCTACCTCATGCAGCCGGATGTACTGGTGACAGATAAAGCGATTTTTGAGGATGTTTCCTTAACTATTCGGAACGCAATCCAGGAAATACACTCCGAAAGGACGGAGTTAACATTGATTTCTGAAACCGCTTTGGGCATTGCACTGAACAAATTACTACTATAAAAGTGTTCATTTGTTGAGGGAATGGTATGTTTTATTTTTTTTTGGGGCTTTTTTGAGTTATAGCGGCTTCTTATTCCAGAACATACTTGAAACAAGAATAAATATCCAATACATTTGTATAATGGCTTTTGCCTAAATGATTAACCCACATAAGTTTGACCCTATGACAATTAAAAGTTTACTTGCCTTTGCACTAGTCCTCGGACTTTCAACGCTTACTGCTGTTGAGTTGCAAGCTCAGGATGACGCAGGAGATGTATCTGCCTCAGCAGGAATTCAGGCCACTCCAAAACATGGCCTCGAAGTTGGCCTTCATGGAGGCCATTTCTTTTCATCTGGTGATGTGCAATGGAACCCAAGTTGGGCTGCCGGGATTCATTTCCGGAAAGCACTTGATTATGTATTTTCTCTCCGACTGGATATGATGTATGGCCAGGCAAAAGGCGATAGTGAGTCTAGTGGAAATAGAATTATGGGTGAATTATATACCCATAATACCACTTATGCTTCAGGTACCCTTCAAGGAGTGATGACTTTAAATAACTTACGCTGGAACGGCGATTCCCGGCGGAAAATGAATCTGCTTGCATTTGTTGGCGCAGGTACTGTTTACACCAAAACAGCTGTAAAATCTAAAGAAGCAGGTTCTTATGACTTGGATGATGTTATTATCCCAGGCCGGAAAACAGGCAATGTGGTACCCGTAATTGAAGCAGGTGCCGGTTTAAGTTTCCGCCTCGGAGAAGGATTTAATATTGGCCTGGAACATAAAGTTAGTACGGTGTTTGGTAAGCGTACTGATTATCTGGATGGAACAGATTTCCGCTGGAGAGATATCATGAACTACACTTCTGTTCGATTGAACTTCAACCTTCGGGGTGGCGGCAAAAAAGCAGAACCACTTTACTGGATCAACCCAATGGATGTTGTATTAAGTAATATCTCTGAGTTGAAAGCCCGTCCGGTTTTTGATATGACTGATACGGATGGTGATGGTGTTATTGACATGCTTGATCAGGAAAAAGATTCACCTGCCGGTGCTTCCGTTGATACCCGTGGTATGACGTTGGACAGCGATACCGATGGTGTTCCTGATTATATGGACCAGGAGCCTTTCTCTCCGCCAAATCTTTCTGTAGATGGTAATGGCGTTGCGCAAACCAAAGGTCCGAACTACGTGACCAAGGAAGATGTTCAGGATATGATCAACAACGCCTTTGGTGACGGTAGCAGCCATTCTATGGCAGATTGGTTCCTCCCTATGGTACACTTCAACATCGACAGTTATGCAATTCGGTATAGTGATTATGGCAACCTGGCAAATATCGCTCAGGTCATGAAGTCAAATCCGAATATCAAAGTTGTGGTTCAAGGATTTACCGATAAAACGGCTTCTGAAAATTACAATGAGGTATTATCATATAACCGTGCTCAGGCAGCAATTGATCACCTGGTAAATACGCATGGTATTAGCCGGAGTCGTCTGATTCTGCATTATGGTGGAGAGGAAAGAAATCTGGTTCCTACAAATGGTAGCAGCTTCATGAACCGCCGTGTAGAATTTCAGGTAGCAAAAGCTGGTGAAGTTGATATGGCCCGTCCACAAGGTGCCGATGCCGGTACTGGCAACTTCAATGGTAATAAAGATGCCGGTTATTAATTATTAGTTTTGATTTATGGGTTAATCCCCGATACCGATTTAAAAACAAAAAAAGCCTTCCCAACTGGGAAGGCTCTTTTTGTTTGATCAAAACTTAAGCATTAAAATTAGTACTAATAGTCTCCTATAGAAAGCATCACAAGGGTACAGGCAACAACAGGTTCTATCCCTGCCTCCAAAGCCAAGGCAGCCAATTCCGGATTTTCTGTTCCCGGATTGAAAATAATACGCTTAGGCCGTGTCTCTAATATATAGTCGTAGTATTCCTTTTGTCGACTTGGATTTAGATACATTGTAATCGTATCAATGTCGCTTAAGGGTTCGCCTATTGGCTGGATTTCAACGGGCCCGGCTAAACCCTTGCGAAATCCAATCGCTACAATGTTATGCCCGTGTGCATCCAGTGACCTGGCAGCTAAATAGGCATAACGCTCCGGATTTGGCGAGGCACCAAGGATCAACGTTTTCTTTCCTTCCATAAGTAGGGTACACCTAATTATACCAATAAGCGAAGTGGTTCTTCCAGGATTTCTTTTAGTGTTTGGAGGAATTTGGCTCCGGTTGCCCCATCTACAACCCGGTGGTCGCAGGAGAGTGTAACCTTCATCATGTTTCCAGGAACAACCCTGCCATCGCGAACGATCGGTTTTTCGATGATTGATCCAATGGCCAGAATACAGGCATCCGGCGGATTGATGATTGCCGTAAATTCTTCAATACCAAACATCCCCAGATTAGAGATGGTAAATGTATTGCCCTGCATTTCTTCCGGACTTAATTTCCGGTCGCGGGCACGTCCGGCCATTTCTTTAACTTCCGTATTGATTTGCGACAGCGATTTAATATCGGCATAACGAATTACAGGAACCAGGAGGCCGTCTTCTACTGCAACAGCTACCCCAATATTTACATTTTTGTTGTAACGGATACGGTCACCCAGCCAGGAAGAATTTACAGCAGGATGCTGGCGTAAGGAGGCACCTGCAGCTTTAATGACCAGGTCATTAAAAGATATTTTTACAGGAGCAAGCTGATTGATTTTTTTCCGCCAGCTGATAGCTTCCTGCATGTCTATTTCAATGGTCAGATAAAAATGCGGTGCACCAAATTTGCTTTCTGAAAGCCTGCGTGCAATGGTTTTACGCATTTGACTAACAGCAACCTCCTCAAACTGATCTCCACCACCCTGTATGGAAAATGGAACAACATCAGGAGCTTGTTCCGGCGTAGAAGCAGGTGCGGCCGGTGCCGGTGCAGCAGGTTTATTATCAAGAATGGCTTCAACATCTTTTTTGACGATCCGGCCATGATCTCCGGTTCCGGAAACGGCTGCCAAGTCAATTCCTGCTTCGCGGGCAATACTCTTTGCCAGGGGAGAAGCTTTTATACGTTGGTCGGATGTGCCGTTTGAGGAGGCCGGGCTGACTGCGGCTGGTGCCGGGGTTTCTGGTGCCGCAGGCGTTTCTGTTGCGGCCGGCTCGGAAGCTGTTTCCGCTTCAGGACCATCTGCTTCTGCAATAGCTGCTTTCCAGTCTTCTCCTTTTTGCCCGATAACAGCAATAATACCATTGATTGGAACAGCACCGTCTTTTACAGCGATATGTAACAAGACACCTTCAGAATAACTGTCCAGTTCCATGGTGGCTTTATCAGTCTCTACTTCTGCAATGGTCTCACCAGATTCTATAGTATCCCCTTCAGACTTTAGCCAGGCAACAATATTGCCTTCTTCCATCGTATCACTCATCCGGGGCATGCGAATTACATCTGCCATGTTCAAATTTTATTTTTCCAGGTAAATTGGTGGGTGTTCTTTGAAGATTTGCCAAAATTAAGGCTTTACACCTAAATAATGACAGATTCTTCAATTTAATTGGATGAAGGTTTCTGTCTAGGGCCTTTGGCCCGGTCTAGCTCGCCTTCGGCATTGCGGTCTAAGGGCTGCGCCCGGTCTGGGGTCTGAGGTCGAAGCCTTTGGCTTGGGTCGATTCGGTCTTTCAGACCGTTGGGTCGATTGATTTCCTGGTCGGAAATTTAGTCGAGGGTCGATAACTTCACATTTTAAACGATTCAAACGCGTTAAACGGTTTAATCCTTCGCGCAGCGAACACAACCTTCGCGCAGCGAACATAAGCGAACTTTGAAAAATTGGAATTCGTATCTTTACCCTTATGAATTTTTCCTCCAAACTGATAGAAGAAGCAGTCAGTGCTTTTGCCTCCCTTCCGGGAATCGGAAAGAAAACAGCGCTGCGACTTACGCTGCATCTGGTAAGCCAGGATGTGGAGTATAGCCGTGAATTTGCGCAGGCACTTACCCAAATGCGTGAAAAGATTCGGCATTGTATAGATTGCCATAATATTTCCGATGCAGAGCACTGTGCGATTTGCGCTAATCCAGGACGCGATAAAGGACTGGTTTGCGTTGTAGAAGGGATTCGCGATGTGATGGCCATTGAAGAAACCGGTCAGTTTCGGGGACTCTACCATGTGCTTGGAGGTATTATCTCCCCAATTGAAGGCATCGGGCCCGAACAGTTGAATATTGATAGCCTGATCCAACGGGTCGAGAAAGGCACAATCAAAGAACTGATCCTGGCTATTAGTCCTACAATTGAAGGCGAAACCACGATGTATTACCTGACGAGAAAAATGGCCGACCACGACATTCGGGTCAGTACCATCGCCAGAGGTGTTTCCTTTGGTGGTGATTTGGAGTATGCCGACGAATTAACATTGGGCCGCTCCATTCAGGCACGTATTCCGTATCGAGTTGCTTCCGATCCGGATGCCAGATCCTAAGCCCGTTTCTATGCAGGAAAAAATGGCCGTAAAGCTTTCCATCGTTATTGTAAATTACAATGTTCAGTACTTTCTGGAACAGGCCCTCCTGTCTGTGCGCAAAGCTATAATCGGCTTGCCAGTAGAGGTTTTTGTAGTTGATAATAACTCCGTTGACGGATCAGTAGAGATGGTGCGCCGCAAATTTCCGGAAGTGCGCCTGATTATCAATCAGGATAATCCCGGCTTTTCTATTGCGAATAATCAGGCCATCGGACAATCTTCAGGCGAATATGTACTCCTGCTCAATCCGGACACCGTTGTGGAGGAAGATTGCTTCCGCTTGTGTCTGGAATATATGGATGCTCATCCGGAAGCAGGTGGCATGGGTGTACGTATGATCGATGGTTCAGGTCAGTTTTTGCCCGAATCAAAACGTGGCTTTCCGTCTCCCTTGGTCGCCTTTTTCAAGGTGACCGGCTTTTCCAGAATTTTTCCGAAATCCCGCCTGTTTAACTATTACCACCAGGGATTCCTGGAGGAATTGGAAAACCATGAAGTGGAGGTGCTTTCCGGAGCATTTATGCTGCTCCGAAAAAAAGTATTGGACGAAATTGGCTTGTTAGATGAAGCCTTTTTTATGTATGGGGAAGATATTGACCTCTCTTACCGCATCATACAGGCCGGATATAAAAACATCTATTTCTCGGGTACAACCATTATTCACTACAAAGGAGAGAGCACGAAAAAAGGAAGTTTGAACTATGTTCGAACCTTCTATCAGGCGATGATCATTTTTGCCAAAAAGCATTTTCATGGAGAAAAGGCACGCACCTTTGTTTTTATGCTCCATGTGGCCATTTATTTGCGGGCCTTTGTTACACTTTGTAATAATTTCCTCCGAAGAGCTTATCTGCCTATCATGGATGCCCTCCTGATTTGCGGCGGACTCGTGATTATTAAGGACTTGTGGGCTACCCATTACCACCAAAATCCGGATTATTACCAAAACTCCTTTTACTACATCAACCTGCCACTCTATTTACTAATCTGGCAGGGAGGCGTCTTTTTTAGCGGGGGCTATGACCAACACTGGAATCTCCGACGGCTGGTCAGAGGGCTCTTACTTGGTACCGTGTTTTTGGCGGCAGTATATGGATTCCTGCCCCTGGAGTATCGGCCAAGCAGGGCCATTATTTTGATGGGGGCAGCCTGGGCGGTGATCTCCACCGTTGGTCTGCGCTTTCTGCTCCACTTTATTAAATTTAAAAATCTCAGCGTAGGCCGGGAGCGCGACCTGAATTTGGTAATTGTAGGTTCGACTTCGGAAGCTTCCCGGGTGAAACGCCTGCTGGCGGAAGCACAGGTACGCAGCAATCTGATCGGATTGGTTTCGGCAAACGGCATTCCAAAAACAGATGCCTATTTAAGTGATATACAAAGACTGGATGAAATTGTCTATATCTATAAAGTAGATGAGATTATTTTTTGCGGAAAAGATGTTTCTGCGCAAGCGATCATGCACTGGATGACCCGATTGGGGGCGGATATTGGCTACCGCATTTTGCCAAATGAAAGTCTGAGCATTATTGGCAGCAGTTCCAAAAATGCCGCCGGAGAACTCTATACCATCGAAATCCAATTTGCCATCGCACTTCCGATGGTGCGCCGAAATAAACGGGTGCTCGATGTATTGCTTTCCCTGCTTTTTTTGCTGGTTTCTCCTTTTCTGATCTGGTTTCAAAAAAGACCGGGCGGCTTTCTGTTAAATATTTTTCAAACCCTGCTGGGAAAAAAATCCTGGGTAGGTTATGCTTCTACTAAAGACCAACAAAAGGATTTGCCAAAAATCCGCCGGGGTGTCCTCACCACAATAAGTGGGCTACAGGTGCCACAGGTAGATGAAGCAACTATTGGCCGACTCAATTTTCTCTATGCCAAGGATTACCGACCGGGCAGCGACCTTGATATTCTTGCCCGCTCCTGGAAATTGTTGGGGGGCTAGTTTGAGATTTTCGATTTCTTGGCAAATTGACAATAACTGGCAGTCTAGGGCCTCAAGGGCCTGGTCTAGCTCGCCTTCGGCATTGCGGTCTAAGCTTCGCGGTCTATTTTTTAGCCCGCATTACTTAGACGCAAGGCTTAGACCGTGGAGCCGACAGGCAAGCTAGACCAAGCCAAAGGCATAGACTTGAGGTAGTTTGAGTTTGCCCCGATAGCTATCGGGGGAGTTTGAGTTTGTCCCTATAGCTTTTGGGAGTGGTTTGAGTGTATTTTTCTCAATCCCCAAAAGTGCCCGCAGGGAATACCTATCTTTATTCCGTAAAGGAAAAACCGAATTTAGAAATAACAATCCATCATGGAACAGCTCCTTCAAAAAGTAAAAGAACAAGCCAAAAATAATCTGGAACGGGTAACAACCTGGCGCAGACACCTGCATGCCAATCCCGAATTATCCTTTCAGGAAGTAGAGACGGGAAAATTTATTTCCCGTGTGCTGACAGATGCCGGTATAGAGCATACGCACGGCGTGGCAGAAAATGGCGTCGTCGCGTTGATCAAAGGTAAAAATCCGGAATCACGCACCATTGCCCTGCGTGCCGATATGGATGCGCTTCCCATCACCGAAATTAACACGATCGATTATAAATCCCGAAAGGAAGGCGTGATGCATGCCTGTGGCCATGATGTACACAGTGCATCCCTGCTGGGCGCTGCGCATATCCTGGAGGAATTAAAAGAGGAGTTTTCCGGAACCGTAAAATTGATTTTCCAGCCGGCAGAAGAAAAGATGCCGGGAGGTGCTTCAATTATGATCAAGGAAGGTGTATTGGAAAACCCGGCCCCGGAAGTTATTTTCGGTCAGCATGTACACCCCCCACTCGAAGTGGGTAAGGTCGGTATGCGCCCCGGTATGTATATGGCTTCCGCGGATGAGCTTTACCTGACGGTGAAAGGCCAGGGCGGACATGGTGCGCTGCCGCAGGATTGCCTGGATCCCATTCTGCTGATGAGCCACATAATCATAGCCTTACAACAGGTAGTAAGCCGACGGGCAGATCCGACCATCCCAACCGTATTGACGATCGGTAAAATAAATTCAGAAGGAGGAAGCACCAATGTGATTCCGAATGCGGTGCATGCGATGGGTACCTTTCGAACAATGAACGAAGACTGGCGCATGCGGGCGCACGAATTGATCCGAGAAACAGTAGAGGGCGTAGCTAAAAGTATGGGCGGAGAGGCCCAATTACGCATCGTTAAAGGATATCCTTTTTTGGTCAATGATGCAGACGAAACCCATGCCGCCCGGCAATTTGCCATCGAGTATCTGGGGGAAGAAAATGTGGTGGAACTTCCTATCCGGATGACCGCAGAAGACTTTTCTTACTATTCCCAGCAAATACCTGGTTGCTTTTATCGATTGGGTACAGGGAATAAGGCAAAAGGCATTACTTCTCCTGTGCATACCAATACCTTCAATATTGATGAAGCCGCACTGGAGTGGGGCGCCGGTTTAATGGCCTGGATGGCTATTCGGAAGTTGGTTTAGGCTAAAATCAGTTAAACAAATGCTTCGATAACAAACGCTGGTCACCGCACAAAAAATCCCGTACCTTTACCGGCCGATTTATTTTGGGGAGCAGAAGATGCCGGAAAACAGTAGAACACTATGGCCAAGATTTTAATAGTTGATGATGAAATAGCGATACGCCGGACACTCCGGGATATCCTTGAATTTGAGAAGTTTACGGTAGAGGATGCGAGCGATGGGGTAGAGTGTCTGACCAAATTACAGCGTGGGGGTTTTGATGCGATTATCATGGACATCAAAATGCCCAATATGGATGGGATGGAGGCGCTTGACCGCGTACGCCTGCTTTCTCCGGATACACCGGTGATTATGATTTCCGGGCATGCGAATATCGATACGGCTGTAGAAGCGGTTAAAAAGGGGGCCTATGATTTTATCGCCAAACCACCTGATATAAACCGCTTGCTGATTACGGTTAGAAATGCCCTGGATAAATCCAATCTGATCAGCGAAACAAAGGTCTTAAAGAAACGGGTCGCTAAACAACATACGCCCGAAATGATCGGACAATCTGCCGGGATTGAAGAAATCAAACAAACGATAGACCGTGTAGCACCAACCGAAGCCCGGGTTTTAATAACTGGTCCAAACGGTACCGGAAAAGAACTGGTAGCCCGCTGGCTGCACGAAAAGAGTAGCCGCTCTGATGCAGCACTTATTGAGGTAAACTGTGCTGCCATTCCCTCAGAGTTGATCGAAAGTGAACTGTTTGGACATGAAAAAGGCTCTTTTACGAGTGCACATAAACAGCGCCTGGGCAAGTT
The DNA here is from genome assembly GCA_020437105.1 of Saprospiraceae bacterium. GTDB lineage: Bacteria > Bacteroidota > Bacteroidia > Chitinophagales > Saprospiraceae > JAAEZH01. The sequence continues at coordinate 18,638 of JAGQWR010000031.1, read as the reverse complement.
TGAATTGGCAAATGGCGGCACGCTGTTTCTGGACGAAATTGGCGATATGAGTCAGTCGGCTCAGGCCAAAGTGCTCCGTGCATTACAGGAAAGTCGCATTACCCGGGTAGGAGGCGACAAAGAAATTCAGGTGGATGTGCGCGTAGTAGCTGCCACCAATAAGGATCTTCGAGAAGAGATTCGCAAAGGGAATTTCCGGGAAGATCTTTATCACCGACTGGCTGTAATCATCGTAGATGTGCCGGCCCTGAATAATCGGCGGGAAGATATCCCACAGTTGGTTCGCCATTTTGTTAAAATGATTTGTACCGAATATGGCATTCCACCTAAAAAAGTAGCTGAACCAGCATTGCTGGCCTTACAGGAAGTCAATTGGACCGGTAATATTCGGGAATTGCGGAATGTAGTAGAGCGGCTCATTATCCTTAGTGGCCCGGAAATAACGCTGGCAGATGTCGAGCAATACGTCAAGCCATCCTCCGGGAAATTGGAAGATAGCCTGAAGCAATTATTTAGCCGCTTCTCCAGTTTGAAAGAGGTGCAGGAATACATTGCCTCGATTTATGATATGTACAATAGGGATTAACAAAAACCCTGAATAATGGAAGAAAATAAAACCAATGGGCAACGCCCCGAAACAGAGCACCAGCGCCAGGAACGTAAAACCTGGCAGAGTATAAAAGGCGAGAACTCCTGGACGATGTTCAAGGTTCTTTCCGAATTTGTTGATGGTTTTGAAAACCTAAACGCTGTCGGACCCTGTGTTTCCGTATTTGGCTCAGCTCGTACCAAACCCGACCACAAATATTACAAACTAGCGGTAACCATCGCCCGCAGACTTACTGATGAAGGATACGGGGTGATTACAGGTGGTGGCCCCGGAATTATGGAAGCCGGCAACAAAGGGGCGTACCTGAACAAAGGGACATCCGTAGGCCTCAATATCAATCTGCCTTTTGAGCAAAGCCACAATCCATTTATTGATCCGGATAAAAATATTAGCCACCGCTACTTCTTTATCCGGAAGGTTATGTTTGTGAAATATGCCCAGGCCTTTGTCGCCTTGCCAGGTGGTTTTGGTACGCTGGATGAATTATTTGAGGTACTCACGTTGATTCAGACGAATAAGATTACCCGGGTGCCTGTTATTTTGGTTGGCACCTCATTTTGGTCAGGACTCAAAGACTGGATCGTAGAAACGATGCTGGAAAAAGAGCATAATATTAACCCGGCAGATTTGGGGTTAATCCCTGTCACCGACGATCCGGAAGAGGTTATCCAAATCATTAATAAGTTCTACTCCGAAAATCACGAGTTGAAACCAAATTATGAGTTGTAGGTTCGCTGCGCGAACCTATTCCACAAACTGCCAGGAGATCCCAAAACGCAGGCCCATCGACCGAATTGGATAGTCGGAGATCAGGAAATTATAGTCTTGGGTAAGTACTGGCAGGATGTTTTCGAGGCGGAAAAAGAATCGAAATTTATCCACTTTGAAGGTGATAAAGGCATCGATTAATGGTTGCCAGTCGAGCGTACGGCTTGTTTGTTGAATAAACTGGCCTGTTAAAGGCTGGTACGTCACAGGTGTATGCGGACCGATCAGGCGGAGGTCAAAGCCGATGCGGGCAAACATCGCTTCCTTAAACAAGTTGCCCATAAAATAAAAGCTGTGCTTGCTGTAATAGGCAGGTAAACGCAATTCGTTATTGGTACCACTTTGCAACAATACCTGATTATCCAGATAAAGTTTCCATACTTTGACACTTTGATCTACCCGAAACTGTAAAATATTGAGGGCACTTCCCAATTGCCTGGGATACCCAAGCGTGTCAAAATAGACATAGCCATCGGTCAGATTCCAGGCGATACTTACAGCAGATTTGGTTTTAGGTACCACCAGCCGACCTTCGATTCGGGTTTCTGTGTGTTTCCGGAAAGATTCATTCCAGATTTCCTGCTGACTGATAAACATTCGGTTTTCCAGAAGGGTAGGGCTTCGTTGCTGGAAAACGGCTTGTCCCTCCAACTGGAACCAGTCGGCCAAAGCTGTAGCCAGTTTTCCACTCAGCCTAAAGTCGCCAATATTTGAGAGGAATCCCAAGTGAGCGTATGCCGATGCCTGGAATGCCGGTCCCGGTGTGAAATCCCAGCGCCCCCGCAGGAACAAATTATTTAGATTTTCTTCCAGCGGTTCCTGTTTCAAGGTATGCAGATCGTACACAAGGCCTGCTCTTAGAAAACTCCGCCGTATTGGAGGTGCTTCCTTATCTGCTGCCGGCCGTTGGGTAATGATGAATAAATCAACCGTATTTTCAAATGTGTTTAGCCGGCTAAAATTGCGCAATCCCCGACTATCAATAGCCAGTCCCTGATAATATTCTTCGACTTCCGTTTCCTCCAGATCCGCATCATAAAATTTCTGGCCTTCTGTAATATATTGTATCCGATGCGTGAGGCCTACACTGGCGGGTCTTAGGTTACCGGAAGTGTCTCTGGGCGCAAAAAAGTACAGATACTGTTCGTAGCTGTAAAAAGACTGATCGTAGCGACTCATCGCATCGCTGAGGTAGGTGGGCACACCCGCAGGTTCTACCAAAACGCTGTCTCCAAAATTATTTAACACCCGCAGGTCGTCGCTAATTCCCCCATTTTCTTCCAGTGTCTCTGAATTGGTCGTGTAGCTGAAAAAGGATTCATAACGACCCCGTTTGCTTTGATACCACAGCCCAAATCCGAAAGCATTATCAATGGCCCGCTGATGGTCATAAGCCCCCATATTATTCATTCGGGAGTAATTGATAGACATACTAAGCCCCTTGTCAAAACTACGCCCAAACTCCAGATCAAACATGGTTTCCTCCTGGCTGGAACCCTGCGAAAAGCCCATGCGACTATAGGCTTGCTGCACGCGGTAAAAGCGCATTTTTTCCGGGGTGATCCGATTGGCATCAAATTGGTTGATGCCCAGCGTGACGCCCCTGAAATCTTGTGGTTGAAAAAAGAGATCCCGATGCGGACTCCCCGGTGTACCCAGATGTGCCTTATCTGTCTCTCCTTTCCGGATCGGATCGTACTGGCTAAAATAATCGCCTAAAAGGGTGTCTTCAATCGGGTAGTATTTTCCGGGATCAGTAGCATACAGGAAAAAATAGATGGAAGTGTCAACTACTACATCAAGGGGCGAGTTGGGGGTATTTGTGCCACTTGGCGGGCCGTCTCCTGATGGTGGTCCCTGCGCATATAGCCCCTTACTGCCGAGTAAAAGAATAAACAGGAAAAACCAGAGTGCAGATTTAATTCGCATACTTGCAAAGTAAACGAAACCCGCGAAATTATATTTAGGTGGAGAAACAAATTATCTCAGAGTTCACTTCGCGAAGTTTTGAAACGGTAAATTTTCAGTATTCAACAGTTCAATAAAGCTCCTGATACAGCTCCTCCGCTTGTGCTTTCAATTTAGCATCGGTGCCATTTTGCAGGGCGCTTAACAAGGGTTTTGCTTTTTCGGGTTGATTGGAGCCGATATAGGCGAGTGCTTTTAGCCAGGTTACCTCCTCCGTGTGTAAGCTGCTGATACTGTCAAAATAAAACAACAGATTGAGGGCCTGGTCGAAGGAAGCGCTTGCTATTGCTGATTTGGCGGCAAAGAGTCGAGCATTTTCGTGTTCCGGGTCAACAGCAAGATAAGCCTGGAGCTTTTGGAGTGCCAATGGGAAATCGGCTTGGTTATAGGCCTGTTGACCTTCAGTCAGAAGTGCTTCGGCATTTCCCCCCATTTGAGTGATTTCCATCTGGCCGGGCTCAAAATAAGCTGCAATCGGACCAGTAAGGGCCGTTGGTGTATCGGTTGGGCGGAATAAGAAAAAAGCGACCACCAATACAGCAACTGCGGCAGCGGCAGCCAGCCACTTGGGTTGTATGCGTCTTACCTTAACCTGAGTTGTAGGTTTTCGCATACTCCGGAGGGTGGCCTCCAAAGCTGCTTCTCCCTTATCGCTTAGCGTTTCTTCTACAGCTTTGTGTAAATCAAGTGTAGATTGGATTGCCTTATTTTTTCTCAAATCTTCCTGGAAAGATTTTTGACCCGCAGAATCGAGATTTCCATCCAGAAAATCTCCGATTCGTTCGTTTGTGTCTTTGTCGTAATTCGCCATGTCATTGCCTTTTGTCTATTGTACGCCGAAATTTTCCGCATACATCAGGTTTTAGTACGTTTTCGGCATTTGGGTGTATTAGCGAAGTTCATTAAACCGGGGATCTGATTGCACTAATTCAACCAATTTGCTTCTGCATTTGGACTTTTCTTTTTTAGCCACATTTGCATTGGCAAATCCCATAATTTCGGCAACTTCCAGGTGGCTCTTTCCTTCCTGAAGGGTTAAATTCAGGATTTGTTGACAGCGTTCTTTAAGTTGTCCGAATTTTTCTCGGATAAGTTTCCGCTTTTCTCTGTGAAATATTGCGTCTTCGAAATTAAAATCATCCTTAAATTCCAACTCCTCGTCTAAGGTTACCCCGGCCGTACGTTTTTTTCGTAATACCTTGAGCCACAGTCTGCTGCAAATGCCGTATAAAAAGGAGTAAAAGGAGGAAGTAAGCTGAAAGTCTGGCTGTTTGGCCTTGGCATAGATCACCATTAATCCCTCCTGGAAGATATCATAAGCATCTTCCTCATTCCCGGAATTCTTCTCGATCAACGCTCGAATCCTTGGAAAATACTGCTCATAAATAGCAGCAACCAGCTTGTGGTTGTTATTTAACAAAGCCTCAACAAATCGTATGTCTGGGTGGGGGTCTTTCGTCATGTATGTGGATTGACTACCGACAAATATAGGGTTTTGGGAGGGTAGATTAATCTTAACGCCTTTCGGCGAAAGAATCGCCTGTGAAAAATTATTTTTTCCCGAATAGGGTAACCTTTTTTTGTATCGTGAAATTAATGCCTGATTCGATAAGAACAAAAATGACCTCAATAAACCAAAGCCACCGGTTTTACCTTCGGGTAAAATCGGTTTTTTTATGCTTCCAAAATAGCTTTTAAGAGAGCCGTAATGGTTTGCGGATCTGCCTTTTTACCTGTCTCCCGCATGGCTTTGCCCATAAAAAAGCCAAATAATTTGGTATTTCCATTTCGGTAAAGTAATGCTTCTTTCGGATGGCCGGCAACAACTTTCCGTAATATTCCTTCCAACTCCCTGAGAGGCGCATCAGATTTTAATTCGAGCTGATCGATTAATTCAGACAGCTTTTTTTCGGGAGCCTGTACCCAGGCCGGCAACAGATTTTGAAAAGCAGCCGCAGCGGTAATCTCCTTGCTGCTAACCACAGCTTCCAACGCACAAAGTTGTGCTGCTTGTAAGGGGTATCCCTCCAAATCCGGAAACTCGGGCAATATACGTTGGATGAGGATGTTGGCCAAATTAACAGGAGCATCCGTTGCATCCAGGCAGGCTTGGAAATAGGCAGCTACATGTCGGGATTCACTGAGTTGTCGGGCGGCTTCCGCCGAAAGGCCACACTTTTGAAATTCGGTATATAAATCCCAGGGTAACGCCACCTGCTGAACTCTTAGCGTATCAATTTGCTCTGCATGGAGTTTAACGGGGGGCATATCCGGCTCCGGGAAATAGCGGTAATCCGGTGCTTCCTCTTTGGAGCGCAGCAAACTTGTACTGCCGTTTTCCGGATGAAATTGCCGGGTTTGACTGATAACCGGTTTACCCGATTCCAGTAAGCTGATTTGTCGCTTGCTTTCAAAGGCAATGGCCTGCCGGGCAAATTTCATGGAGTTGAGGTTCTTGACCTCGCAGCGTTCGCCGTATTGAGGATTGTCTTTTTTGCGCACCGATACATTCACATCACAGCGCAAAGAGCCCTGCTCCATATGTCCGTCGGAAATTTCCAGGTAGCGTACCAGCTGGCGCACGGCTGTCATAAAGGCATCCACTTCTTCTCCGGACCGTAAATCAGGTTCCGTTACTATTTCCAGAAGCGGCACGCCGGCTCGATTCAGGTCAATCAGGCTGTGGGCCTCCAGTTGATCGTGGATGGATTTTCCCGCATCTTCTTCCAGATGCACATGGTGAATCCGTATTTTTTTGAGCTGGTCTCCCAGCCGAATGGGCAGATAGCCGCCCTGGCAAAGCGGAGCCCGATCCTGGGTGATTTGATAACCTTTCGGTAAATCGGTATAAAAATAATTTTTGCGGTCGAAACTTACCGTATCCGGAAATGTACTTCCAAGCGCTAAACCCAGCTTGATGCCTGCTTCTATCTGTGCTTCATTTATTCGCGGAAGCGTACCAGGATGCCCCAGGGAAATCACACTTACCTGACTGTTAGGCGCAGCTCCGAAGAGGTTGGGATCTCCACAAAACGCCTTTGATTTGGTTGCAAGTTGCACATGTACCTCGAGGCCGATAACAATTTCGTAGGAGTCTGTAGATTCCATCTATACTCAAAAAATAAAGAAGCTAATGAGAAAAACGATAATCAGGAAAATGCCGGAAAACAGCATGTAAAATAAACTAACCAAAAGCCCCTTTACAATGGTTTTCCACCAATTTTGTTTGTAAACCCGCTTGAGTGCCAGGAAGAAATATAAAAACAGTAAAACAGCCGATATGATCCATACAGTTGGTCCTGTCCACCGCAGCAAAATTAAGCTGAGAATAAGCAATAGGAAAATCATCGAATGGATATGGAACGAAAACACCAGATGCTCCACATAATATTGCTTTCGCCGAATGTATAATAACTTTAATACCAGCGCTAGAAAGGGCATGAACAGGAGAATTGCCCAGAGCGCGTTTCCGGCAATAAATGAAATATACTTGCTGCCTGATTTCATGAAACGCAGTTGTTGCCGCAGGATCATTTTCTTTCTAAAGCCCTCCACATGATAGGCTTCATAGATCGAATCGATGGACATTTCGTATATGTCCTTTCGGGCGATAACAATAGATTCCTCATCCATGACCGAGATAAACTCCTGCATATCAATGCTGTCCTCCAGGTGATTGTCGGAAGACCGGAGCCCCTTGATTAAACTATCCAGTGCATCACCTGACGCGGGGTAGGTTTCTTTTAAAATACGGTTTAGGGAATCTGCCTCTTCTAGGGCTATTAAAAATCCATAGGATCTGGAGGTACTGTTTTCCAACTGATCAGTGACAAGCTGCTCCACCTTCCTGGTATAGGTACCCATGGTGACGAGGAAAATCAGCCCCAGCACAAAAAACATCCGGATCGGGTGGAAATAGCGTTTGATCCGACCGTGAAAATACTCGTTAGTCAGTTTGCCAGGAATAACAAGCGCTCCTAAGCTGCGGAATATCTTGTTATCAATATTAAAAACGATCTCAAAAAACTCATTAAACAATTCCCGTACTGTTACCCGGCCATCTGTGTTCTTTTGTCCGCAATGAGCGCAGTATTTCGCTTCCTGCGAGATAGGGTAGTGGCAATTGTAACAAAATTGTTGTTCGTTTTCGTTCGACATTCAGACAAGATAAGGGAAAGAATAATGCTGAATTTAAATTTTGAATTTTGAATGAAAAAAATGCTTCAATTTGAGAGGGCTGCGCCTTGTTGATTGAGTTTAGAGAGGAGAGTTTAGAGTTTAGAGATGATAGTTTAGAGCTTAGAAATTCGTCTGTGTCGAATTAAACGGATTTAAACGGATTTAAACGATTCTAACGGATCTCCTATTTCTTCATCAACAAGCCTTCATCCGTCAGAAGCAGTGGCGATTCAGGGAAGTCTGTTTTATTCAGCGCCTGGAGTGTTTGTATGATTCGGCCAGATTCATCAATCTTCGGACCATGAGTTTTGCCCTGATAAATCGGAATGACTTCCCCTTGTAAAAACGCCCCTTTTTCATCGAGGAAAACTTTGACAATCGGAGCGATCCCGTTTTGGCCCTGTACATTGAAGCGGCCATAGGTACAGAAATTCCCCAGGCTGTAGCAGATCAGGCGATCCTGGTAGAGCTCCATCGCCCTGGTGACATGCGGCCCATTACCAAATATCACATCCGCGCCAGCGTCTATCATTGCGTGGGCAAATTGATACACATTGCCACGATCTTCGCCATAATAATACTCTGTGCTACGGGGTACATTTTGATGTTTGGCACCTTCTGCGCCGCCATGGAAGGAGACTATTACGATGTCTGCTTTTTCTGCAAGTTGGGATACAATCGCTTTGGCCCTGGAGATATTCCGGATATCGCAGGTGCCACTATTTGGAGCAAACGCGGCGAGGCCATAAGTGATACTGTCCTTTACCACGAGGGCAAATTCGTCTGTCCCCGCTAGTCCGGCATAGGCAATTCCGGCCTCATCCAAAACCTGTTTCGTTTTGTTTCGACCAACCGGACCAAAATCACCGGAGTGGTTATTAGCCAGGCTCAGGAAATCAAATCCGGCTTTTTTATAATGTTCTACATAGGTTTCCGGAGACCGGAAAACGTAGCATACATCCGGATTGTTGCAGCGTTTGGCAGTGCCGCCACTATCCAGAATCGCGCCTTCCAGGTTGCCAAAAGTGATATCAGCACCAGCTAATATCTCATAAACATCTGCCAGCAGGTCTTTTCCGCCATTAGCGGGAAGATAGGAAGCAGAAGGGTAATTGGTGCCCAGCATCATATCACCTACGCCGATCACGGTGATCAGTCGGGTGTTGGCTTCTGGTACAAGTGTTGAATCGGTTTGACTGTAAACAGGTGTCGTCAGTACGCCACCAAACAGCAGGATGAAAAAAAGACTCCCGAAGTGGAAGTCTTTCAAAGAATTAATCATAGTTCTTTTTTCTTTGTAGAGAAAACGGTTGATTTCTCTTTATGGTATTTTCGTTCACCAAAAAGGTGTTTCTGTCTAAGGTCTTAATCGAAAGATTGATTGGCAACATCTGCCAGACCAACCAATTCCTGATACTCTTCCGGACTCAGTCCATCCATGCAATATTGAATTGGGTTCACCTTTTCGCCTTTATAAATAACTTCATAATGGCAGTGTGGAGCCGTAGAGCTTCCTGTAGAACCCACCAAACCGATTTGCTGGCCTTTTTTAACCTTTTGACCCACATGTACGTCAATCTGACTCATGTGTCCGTAAAGGGTCTGGTAACCATAACCGTGATCGATCACCACATGGTTGCCATAACCTGTACGCAGACGGTCTATCCGTACTACCTTACCATCACCGGTTGACTGGATAGGTGTGCCGGTAGGAGCGGTAAAGTCGATACCAGTGTGCATTTTGCGAACTTTGTGGATCGGGTGAATGCGGTATCCAAAGCCGGAAAGTAGTTTAATGTTGCGGGCTAGCTTGTCAGAACGAACCGGTTTGATCGAAGGAATCGATGAAAGCATTTGCTCCCGGTCTTTTGCCAGCATAATGATGGTGTCCAGGCTTTCAGACTGAAGCGACAATTGCCGCTTTAGTTTATCTACCCGTGCAAGAGTATTTGCAAGCATATCACCTGATTCAGGCAACTGGCTGAGGTCGCGGTACTTCTCGTGTCCACCAATACCTCCCTGCCAAATGTTGTCATCAATTGGCTCCATTCCGAACATCAGACGGTGTACGCTGGCATCGCGTTCGCGCAGATTATTCAGAACCAGTGACATTTTTTCGTACTGATTTGTGATATCGGTGACGACTGTTTGAAACTGTTGATTCTCTTTTAGCAGCATCTCCTCTCTAGGCGAGGGGAAGAATTGCCAGATAAAGAGTGTAGCAAAAACGCCGGTTACAACTACAGCACACAAAAATCCGAAAGCTCGGATTAATTTTTCTTTAAGTGTGACCTCAACTTTTTCATACCGTAGGGTATGCGTGTTGTAGAAAAATTTTTCTTTTCCCATGAGTGATTTGTTCGGTCAGTAAATGCTAAATTTGCACCCAATCTTAATGGCCTGATGCCAAAAAACCGGATTGTCAAATTTAGATTTTTCCTCCCTTAGGCCCCAAAAATATAACCTGCTTGTCGTATTCCAAAATAAATTGCCAAAAAAATAACTCTCTGAGAATTAGGAAGTTGGAATTTATTTACGGAAAAAGATGGCCAAATGAATGGCGGAGCGGGTTTGTGGGGATTACTAAGTGCCAAAAATTCAAAGTATTCTAGCGGACGCAAATATGCATATTCGTGTCATTTTTACATAATCATTCGCTTTTTTTAACTACCCAGCGCAAAATCGGGTTGCTACATGAACTCCAGAAAGATACGCCAACAGTTTTTAGATTTTTTCGAATCCAAGGGACATAAGATCGTTGCTTCTGCTCCGATGGTCAATAAAAATGACCCCACATTGATGTTTACCAATGCGGGAATGAACCAGTTTAAAGATTTTTTCCTGGGCAATCAAATACCTGATAATCCACGCATTGCAGATACGCAGAAGTGCTTGCGGGTATCAGGCAAGCACAATGACCTGGAAGAGGTTGGTCGCGACAGCTACCACCATACCATGTTTGAAATGCTCGGAAACTGGTCGATTGGCGATTATTTTAAAGAAGAAGCCATCGATTGGGCATGGGAATTGCTCACTGAGGTCTATAAGCTCGATAAGAACCGCCTCTATGTTTCTGTTTTTCAGGGCGATGAATCAGAAGGATTAGAACGCGATAATGAAGCCGCAACTTTCTGGAAAAAGCACGTGCCTGAAGATCGGATTCTCTATTTCGACAAAAAAGACAACTTCTGGGAAATGGGTGATACGGGCCCCTGCGGCCCCTGTTCAGAGATTCATTATGACCTGCGTACTCCCGAACAGCAACTGGCAAAAGACGCCCGCGAACTGGTCAACAACGACGACCCGCTTGTCGTAGAGATCTGGAACCTCGTTTTTATCCAGTTTAATCGCAAAGCAGATGGCAGCCTGGAAAACCTCCCGGCAAAACACGTGGATACCGGCATGGGCTTCGAACGCCTGTGTATGGCTATTCAGGCCAAAAAATCTAATTACGATACAGATGTTTTCTCTCCGTTCATTGAGCAGGTAGCTAAAACAAGCGGCAAAACCTATACCGCCAGTTATGCGGATGATGCCTACGTTGACATTGCCATGCGCGTAGTGGTTGACCATTTGCGGGCAGTGAGTTTCGCTATTGCGGATGGCCAGTTGCCTGGAAATACCGGTGCCGGTTATGTAATCCGACGGATTTTGCGCCGGGCAGTACGGTACTACTATTCTTTCCTGGATATCAAACAACCCTTCCTGCATACGCTGGTGCCGCTGTTGTCGGATTACTTCGGGGATGTATTTCCGGAGCTTGTCGGACAAAAAAATCAGATTAAAAAAGTGATAGAAGGGGAGGAGCGCTCCTTTTTAAATACCCTGGAGAATGGCTTAAACCGCTTTGCCCAACTCGATGTGGCCAGTGGTCAGATCACTGGAGCTGATGCTTTTGAGTTATATGATACCTTCGGGTTTCCGATCGACCTTACGCGCCTGATCGCCTCCGAGAAAGGCCTGACAATCGACGAGGCTGGTTTTGATAAGGCCCTGCAAGAGCAGAAAGCCCGTTCGCGCGCAGACGCAAAAAAAGCAGTAGGCGACTGGATCGAAATCCTGTCTCAAAACCAAACCGAATTTGTTGGATACGATGAATTGTTGGTCGAAGATGCCAAGGTGATCAAATACCGCCAGGTAAAAGACAAACGGGGCGACCGCTACCAGATCGTCTTAAACCGCACCCCCTTTTACGGAGAAAGCGGCGGACAAGCAGGCGACCAGGGTGTCTTGCATTTTGGCAATGAATTGATTCGGGTAGTAGATACCCAAAAGGAGAATGATCTGATCGTTCACATAACAGAAGAATTACCGAACAAGATTGAATGGGAAGTACTGGCAGAAGTCGATGATACACGTCGCCATGCCATTGAGCGCAACCACACCGCGACCCACCTGATGCACGCCGCACTCCACAGTATTCTTGGCGAGCATGCGCTTCAGAAAGGACAGGATGTGGACGGAGCCCGCCTGCGTTTTGACTTTTCACATTTCCAGAAAGTAGAGGACAGCGAAGTTCGAGCCATCGAGGAAATGGTGAATGAAAAAATCCGGGAAAACATTCCATTGGAAGAAGCCCGGAATGTACCGATCGAAGAAGCCCGGAAAACCGGCGCCATGATGCTCTTTGGCGAAAAGTATGGCGATTCCGTGCGGGTGATCACCTTTGATGAAAATTTCAGCCGGGAGCTTTGTGGGGGTACCCACGTGCAGGCAACCGGACAGATAGGCCAGTTTAAAATCGTTTCAGAAAGCTCTGTAGCTTCCGGTATCCGTCGGATTGAAGCAGTAACAGGCACCGAAGCAGAGGCCTTCTTCCAGAATGAGTTGGATGAATTGGGAGCTGTGCGGCAGTTGTTTAAAAATGCACCGCACCCGGCCAGGCAGGTAGCTGCTTTGCAGGACGAAAACCGGGCACTGAAAAAGGAAATAGAAAAAATGCAGGCTGCGCAGGCTGGCTCTATTAAGGATGAGCTTATTCAGGCAGCAGTGCAAAAAGACGGCTATAAATTATTGGCTGCGGTAGTACCTATTTCGGATGGGGCCGCGCTCAAAAACCTGGTATTCCAATTGGAGCAGGAATTGAGTCCGGCGGTGATCGTGCTTGGCGCGAATGTTAGTGACAAGCCGCAACTCATGATCAACATCACCAAATCCTTAACCGAAACGACCGAGCTAAATGCCGGAAAACTGATCCGCCAAATCGCCAGCCACATCAAAGGCGGCGGCGGCGGACAACCGTTTTTCGCTTCTGCCGGCGGGAAAGACGCGAGTGGTCTTGATGCAGCGATCGCTGCGGCGAAGGAAGCGGTTTAGTTTGGGGGAGTTGGGGTGAAAATGGAAGGGTTTTTTAGTCGATTAGGGCTTTTAGCCCTTTGGGTCTATTAAGTCTTTTAGACTTTTTGGTCTATTAGGCCTTGCAGGCCTTGCAGGCCTTTTGGTCGAGGTAGTTTGAGTTTGCCCCAATAGCTATCGGGGGAGAGTGAGTTTGAGGTTTTTATGGTAAATCGACATGAAACTGGCAGTCTATGGCCTTTGGCCTGGTCTAGCTTGCCTTCGGCTTTGCGGTCTAGGGGCTGCGCCCGGTCGAGGTAGTTTGAGTTTGCCCCGATAGCTATCAGAGAGTTTGAGTTTGAACCTCTAGACCTTAGACCTTAGACAAAAAAAAACTCCCCGTTCAGCGCAGCTGAACCTCCCCCGCAAGCCGAAGGCGCGCACTCCCCACGACGCGCAGCGGCGGCTCCACGTGACGCGCAGCGGAACATTCCACAAAGTAGTTTGAAAATCTCCGAACCTTCGACCAAACGAAATAGAAAAGCCGACCCCCTGTAATAGAGAGCCGGCTTTTTCTTTATAGAGAACCTTACTTATTTAACTACCAGTTTTTTCACGGTATTCAGACCATTATCGGTTCTGATTTTAACGAAATAAACACCTGCATTTAAGCTGCTGATATCAATAGGTATATGGCTGGTCAGCGGCTGCTGGATCAATGTTTTTCCGGTGGCATCGTAAATGATGGCTATCGGATTTATCTGACCATCTGTTAATTCTGAAATAAAGAATAACTCTGTATCTGCCGGATTTGGATAGAATAGGTCAGTGTGCTGCAGCCAGTCTAAATTTTGATCACTTCTGGCAGAACCCGGCTGACCAAAACTCTCCGCGGCGCAATGGATAGCCAGTCCGCTGCAAACCTTTTCTGAGCAAATGGCACCGGTTTCCAGGTTTAGGGCAGTGACAGTTAGGCATACCAGGTACAACCCGGAAGAGTTATAATTATGCCAAACGCCTGCTGGGGAGGAGGTAGCAGTGCCAGGCGTGTTGTCGCCCCAATCCCATGAATAACTTAATACTTTGGTACATTCATTACCAACCGCTGTTTCAGGCCATGCATAGCCCTGACAGCCGGAAGAGTATAAGCCGCCAATCGCGACATTACTTACATCACATTTACAGGCTGGCTCGCATTCGTGCGGACAAATAATGGAACCAAATTCATCCCAGGAGCAGGCTACCGGAGCAGGGTTGCCATTGGGATCCATTGAGTAACCTTCCAGAATAAACTTAACATTAAAGTTGTCATTTGAGTCGAAGGTATGGCAAGGATTAAGCTCTGTGCTGGTTTCGCCGTCTCCGAAATCCCAATAATAATTGGTATAGTCGATACAATCTGAAACTTCAAAATTTGGCGAGAAGCAATAGGTACATTCATCAATAGGCGTAATGGTGTAGTTGATTACATCTACAGAACATTCCTCTACAATGAAGGTGACATAATACGCTTCCCAACTGACGCAAGGTTTATTCCGTACTGCCAATTGAACGGTGTATTGAAGATTTGGCCAGAAGTCCCAGTCCGGGTGATGAAGCTGCCATACATCGGTTAACAAATTTATGGGGCTGTCTGGCACCTGGCCCTGGTTCCAGTTGCCATTAACCTGATTGCTGGTCCAGCCCAGGCAGGGGTCGGAGGGTAGATCTCCAATGTTTTGCATACAGATAGCGATAAACCATTCTGTTTCATCATTGGTGTTGGTATTCTGGAAGTATATCGGCTCGCCATAGCAGAATACGTCCTCCTCATCTCCATTAGAATCGACAACGATAAATTCGGCCGTAGTTTGTGGATCGGGCTGTGTATATTCTTCGGTATAAGAATAATATCCCAAATCCCCATTTTTATACAGGATAAAAACTTCAAAAAGCAATTCAACGGTTGTTCCAGGTGGGATTTGCATACATCCCTCCGGGTTTTCGGAATCCAGAACCACTTCATCACCGTTCGGGGTGGTGATGAAGAAAAAGTATTGATCCTGATTCATCACTAGGGACTCAGAATCGATGCCGCTACAGTTATTTTCCTTTAAAGTAAAACAGAGGTCGTTACAATTTGGCGTGCTTATGAGGATCTCATAGGGCTGGCACATGCTTATGTTGTCCATGACCCCTTCAATAACAGGGAGAAAAGAACCTAGAAGCCCACTACAATTGTCCACCCCAAATACCAGGTTTTCATAATCTACGACTGAGGGGTTCAGGGTGACAGTGATATTCTGGCAAAGGTCTTCCGCAGGAATGCAATCCGATGATCCCAGTAAGACGAGTCCGTTTCCGTTTTCACCATAGATTTCAAGCCGGCCACTTGTTTCGGAATTTTCACTAATATAAAAGTCCATATTAACAGCATAATTACCTCCGGCTGGCTGCTGAAATACAGGGTTCTTAGTTGCAGGTTGTTTTACGCCGGTTTGATCTCCTCTGCGAATTAACATACTGAAATCTCCCTGGCAAACGAGGCGGTCACAGCCACCGCCGGCATAAATGGCGTTTGGCGTCCCATCATATGCCCACCAGGATGGTGTGCAGGATATCGGGTTGGCACACACAGGCAGGCAGGTGAATTGTTCGAAATCTCCATTATCGAAAGGTTGGGAATAAAGTTGCATCGCCGTTATAAGCGATAAAATAAGGAGCGTAATTTTTTTCATCGGTAGTGGTTTAATTTGAAAAAACGATTAAATCATTCACGGGATCTTTGTGAGAAATAATGGTTTTGACTCGGTACAGACTCTGGCCAGAAAAATCCGTACCTTCCAAGTGGCATGCATGCAAAAAATATTTAAGTTCAAATTAGGAAGCACAAAAGAATTTGTTACTTTAGAATTAATAAACGGTCGGATTTCTGAATCATCGGTTTGGAAAGGTAAACGACCGGCGCTCAGAGAAAAGCTTAAAAACGATTAATAAGGTAGAGGGGACTTCCCAACTACCGTTTTGCTCCGAAAATTCAAACTTTCGCTCTAATTTTTGATCGACACCGTTCAAGAGCCCTGGCACCTGAAATGGAGGTGCTGGCTATTTTACTAGCCTGATCCATTGGATTCATTACTGTTTTGTTACAGGGATGACTACTCGATTTATTTGGGTATGCCCAAATAGCCAAGTGAAAAAACGCTCCATAGATATGATCACCAAAACCGAAATTGTTGACAAAAACCCGGAGAACTCCAAACTTAATAACATCCTGCATTTGCTTAAACAGGCAGCCGAATGCAACATGGATTATGAGGAACTCCTTTCAATGTCTGGCCTGATTCAACCAATTGCTCCCAGAGTATTTCTGCTGGATCTGGACCTGACACAACAACAAAGCATTGAATTACTGGAAAAACTGAACGAGTTGAAAGGCGATTTACTCTGGTTCAGTCAAACTGAAGAGCAGACTCTGGACCCGGAAAAAGCAAGTTTCTCGCTTTTTTCAGGTTTCCGGATACTGAAACAACTATTTAGTGAAACTACTTTCAGGGCATTGCAAAATCCTGCGGCAAAACCAATGAAAGAACAAATAGCAGTTCCTGTACAGCAAGGCTATACCTTTTTACCAACCAAGACTATCGTTCGTTGTGAAGCAGCCGGGAAATATACTGAGATCTTTACAGAGCAGGGAAAAGCGACCAGTAGCAGGAATATTGGATATTTTGTAAAAGCATTATCCAGCTGTGGCTTTTTTGCTACACATAAATCCCACCTGGTCAATTTACGCTATGTAGAGTCCTATTCCCCTGAAGGCGAGTTGATTTTAAAAACCGGCACTTCCATCCCCTTGAGCCGCAGAAGGAAATCTGCCTTTTTCAACCAGTTTTGTTGAAGGGGAGAACCGAGGTAGTTTGAGTTTGCCCCGATAGCTATCGGGGGAGTTTGAGTTTGAACCTCTAGACCTTCGACCTTCGACAAAAAAAAACTCCCCGATCAGCGCAGCTGAACCTCTCCCGCAAGCCGCAGGCGCGCACTCCCCACGACGCAGGGCGGAGGCTCCCCGAGGTAGTTTGAGTTTGAGTGTGAGTTTGAGTGTGGGTTTGAGTTTGGCAATCCCTAGACCTTCGACCTTAGACCATTCAACCCGTTTGAAAGAACAGGTGTCGCACCTACGGTGCTTGAAAAATCTGTATATTGAAATTGCTACAAAGATGTTGCTCCGCTGGAGCAAGGAATGGGGGCTTATACTCGAAGCGAAAGTGTTGTGCTCTTTAATAATTACTCCCTATGACAAACATATACACTCTTTTTATTTTACTTGTTTTCTCCTCATTTGCTTTTGCTCAATCCGACAGCCTACGTGACTACCGTTGGCAAATAGGCTATGGTAATGATCCCAATTATCCTGATTTTGGCGGCACCGATTTTAATTTCCATGAAACGCCAGTTGAGTTGACCTATAATTTCCGAGACCTTTATTTTTCGTTAACCAATTCAAGTATTTGCGACACTACAGGAAATTTATTGTTTTATACAAACGGAATCCGAATATGCAATAGTTTTGGAGATACGATAACGAATGGAAATGGCCTAAATCCAGGTTTGTATGCTGAAATAAATGAACAATATGGATATAAAGTACCAAATGGAGCATTTGTTTTACCTGATCCAGGAAATGAAAGCCTATATTATTTAATTCATGAAAGTATCGACATTTGTGATATATGTAGTACCGTGACAACTTTTCATTTTTATTTTACTATAATTGATATGTCCAACCCAGAAGGTTTGGTTTTATCGAAAAATAACCTGATCCTTCAAGATACTTTTGATGCTGGACATTCAACAGCTGTTCGACATGCTAATGGTCGAGATTGGTGGATAGTAAAACCCCGGTTTGATTCAAATGAATATCACACTTTTTTAGTTGATCCAACAGGCATTTCCTTTAGATACACTCAAGAAATAGGCGCAGCTATTGACCGAAATGGTGGTGCCGCTCAGGCAGTATTTTCACCAGATGGGACTAAATATGCCCGAAATGATGGATCCCTAATTGCAGGTCCCCAATCAGTGAAGCTATATGATTTTGATCGTTGTACGGGTATGTTCAGTAATTTTCAGGAAGTCGTTATCCCAGATACTTCCTATGGTTCCGGTATCGCCTTTTCTCCAAATTCCAGATATTTATATAGCAGCGTAACAGCCAAAGTATTTCAATTTGATACGGAGGCACCCGATCTGGCCGCCAGCCAACAAGTTGTTGCAGAATGGGATAACTATTTTGCCCCTTACCCCTTTGCGGCCAATTTTTTTATGATGCAACTGGCACCTGATAATAAAATTTATGTCAATTGCAATAATGGCGTTTATGCCATGCACATCATCCACGAGCCAGACCAGCCGGGAGCAGCCTGCGACTTTGAGCCGATGGGTTTGATGCTACCTACCTGGAATAATTCCTCTCTGCCACATTTTCCTTATTATAAATTGGGTGCTTTGGCTGGCAGTCCTTGTGATACCCTGGGTTTGTCTGTAGATGTAGTGGAGGAGGTACTGCCGTCGCCGCCAGATATTGCGCTTTACCCCAACCCGACAACCAATCAAATATCAATCAATCTGGAACGTTTCGGGCTACCTGGTACTTTAAAAATCCACGATGCCTTGGGAAAATTAATCTGGTCCGCACAAATCAGCGCCACTGATAATAATTATACTATTGATGTGAGTCCTTTTGCCAATGGGATATATGTTGTTTCCTGTCAGACAGAAAAAGGCGTTGTTTTTTCGGAGAAATTTGTGAAGCAGTGATAAAGCGCTTGGTCAAAAACCCATCTCCGTAGGAGATAAATCT
>JAGQWR010000030.1 GCA_020437105.1 Saprospiraceae bacterium | reverse complement strand
CGTTAAAAATACTCGCCATAGCTAAGGCTATGCCTGCGTTTTTTGCCTTGTAGGCCAAAAAAATAAAGTTGCTAAAATTTCCCAAACCACTTTCGTTTGGGTATAAGATAATCATACTTCGTGTAACACCTAAAAGACTTGCTCCATTTCCCAAGTTCCCTAGTTTTGGTTTTATATAGCTTGGGTTAGCTTTTGTGATGGGTCTTCTCTCAGGTTTGTTGCCTGCCGTCCTTATTTTGCAACTCTGCGCCTCCGCGTGCTAAAAAAAACACCCCCCCAGCGCCTCCGCGTGCAAAAAAACAACATCCCCTCCCCTGCGCCTCCGCGTGCAATTAATTACCTTTGCGGCGAAGTAAAGCTCAGGCAATTTCTTATGGATAAAAATATATTTAGTCCGACCTTTAAAGTCGGCGTATTGGGAGGCGGTCAACTCGGAAAAATGCTGGCACTGGCAGCAGGCAACTGGCATGTGCAACTGCATTTGCTGGACAAAAGCAAAGATTTCCCGGCAGGACCCTACTCACCGGAATTTGTCGAAGGCGATTTCAACAAGTATGAAGACGTGCTGCAATTTGGTCGCAGCGTGGATGTGCTCACTATCGAAATCGAACATGTAAACACAGAAGCCCTGCTCCAACTCGAACAGGAAGGTGTCATCGTACACCCGAATGCCCGCTCGTTGATGGTGATCAAGGACAAAGGACTGCAAAAACAGTTTTACTTCGATCAGAAATTGCCTACTTCTCCCTGTTTGTTTTATGACGATGCTTCGGATCTGAATAAAGCCCTGGATAGTGGCAAACTCGAACTGCCCTTTGTGCAAAAATCCCGCACAGCGGGCTATGATGGAAAAGGAGTAGCGGTTATCCGAACAGCCGCCGATCTGTCCAAATTATTAGATGGTCCCTGCATTGTAGAACCGCTGGTAGATATCGACAAGGAAATAGCCTTGGTAGCGGCCCGCAATCCTTCGGGTCAAATTGAAGTTTTCCCGCCTGTGGAGATGCTCTTTCACCCGGTAGCCAACCTGGTCGAATTTCTGCAATGTCCGGCCACCATTTCGGACGACCAATTAAAACAAGCAGAAGCCATCGTAAGATCCACCATCGAAGCATTTGATATTTGTGGCTTACTGGCAGTCGAACTGTTTCTCACCAAATCCGGTACCTGGTTGATCAACGAAGTCGCTCCGCGTCCGCATAACAGTGGCCACCATACGATAGATAGCTGTTATACGTCTCAGTTTGAACAGCACCTGCGTGGCATACTGGATCTGCCACTCGGAAGTACCAAAATGAAGACGCCCTCCGTTATGATCAACCTGCTTGGTGAAGCCGGCTTCACAGGCGATGCCATTTACGAGGGTATGGATACCGTGCTGGCCATCCCGGGTGCCAAGGTGCACCTCTACGGTAAATCTCAAACCAAACCCTTCCGGAAAATGGGACACGCTACCCTACTCGATGAGACCCTGGAAGGCGCCGTCGAAAAAGCAAAAAAAGTCAAAAACATCCTAAAGATTAAGGCATGAAACAGGTACTAGTAAGCATCGTCATGGGCTCCGATTCAGATCTCCCCATTATGCGCCAGGCAGCAACAATACTGGATCAATTACAAGTGCCTTACGAACTGACTGTCGTTTCGGCCCACCGCACCCCTGAACGTTTGTTTTCCTTCGCCAAAGGTGCACACCAACGTGGCATTCGGGTCATCATCGCCGGCGCTGGCGGAGCAGCCCACTTACCAGGTATGATTGCCAGTCTTTCCCCCCTTCCGGTAATAGGCGTACCGATCAAGTCTTCCAATTCAATTGATGGCTGGGATTCAGTGCTGTCTATCTTACAAATGCCCGGTGGAGTACCCGTCGCAACAGTAGCCCTCAACGGCGCGAAAAATGCAGGCATCCTGGCCGCCCAAATCATCGGCTCGGCAGATCCCAAAACACTGGAGAAAATTGTAGCATACAAACAGGAACTCACCGATAGCGTGCAGGCCAAAATTGATAACCTGGCTGGAGAGTTTGGGGAAGTGGAAATCGTTTAGTAGCCTAAACGATCGTTTAAACGCGTAAAACGAAAAAAAGGATACAGATTACAACAACTGAACATGCTGTAACCTGTATCCTGTATTCTTACCGCTACGTACTTCTAACGCACGTACAAATCAAATTCTACCCGGCGATTTAGCTCCCTGCCTTCTTCTGTGGCATTGCTGGCAATAGGTTTCTCCTCGCCCATACCTTTGAATTGCATCCGGTGGCGGGAAATGCCTTTTGACACCAAATATTCGTAACAAGAGTTCGCCCGTTCCTGGGAGAGTGCTTTGTTGCTTTCTGACTTTCCGGTGTTGTCTGTATGACCGCTGATCATAACCTTGTAATCCGGATATTTCAGCAATATGTCGGCTACCTGATCCAGTACCGCGTAAGACTCGGCCTTTAACGTAGCTTTGCCAACTTCAAAAACAACGGCCTGAGCAGCTGCTACGATGACTTCTTTTTCCTCCGGTTTGATTTCCGGACAACCATAATTGCTTACAGAACCGGCTGTATTCGGACAAGAATCCTGGGAGTCGTCAACACCGTCGCCATCGGTATCCGGACAACCTCTGTATGGGCCAGGGGTGTTCGGACAAGCATCGAATTTATCGGCCACTCCATCCTGATCGGAATCCGGACAACCACTTGTGGCTTTGCTGCCAGCCTGTGCCGGACATTCATCATCTTTGTCTTCTACGCCATCACCATCGGCATCAATAAATGGACAGCCGCCTCGTTCTGCCGGGCCAGCCTGGTATGGACATTGATCAGCAGAATCCAACACACCGTCGCCATCGGTATCCGGGCAACCACCAGTTTTTGGTGATCCGGCCTGATAAGGACAAGCATCTTTGGAATCCACAACGCCATCTCCGTCGCTGTCAATATTCGGACAACCTCTGGTGGATGCTGCTCCCGGAACATCCGGACAATCGTCATTTTTGTCAAGCACGCCGTCACCGTCGGTATCCGGGCAACCTTCCAAAACAAGAGGACCGGCTACATCCGGACAGGCATCCTGCTCGTCCAGAATACCATCGCCATCACTGTCTCTTGATGGACAGCCTTTTTTACTGATTGGCCCCGGTGTATTGGGACAATCATCTTCGGAGTCCATGACGCCGTCCTGATCGCTGTCGGGACAACCTTTGGTACGCGCCAAACCGGCTTCATCCGGACACATATCCAATTCGTCATTTATTCCATCGTGGTCGCGATCTGAATTGGTTTCCGGACAACCATTATTCTCCAGCGTACCCGGTTGGGAAGGGCACAGGTCATTTGCGTCTTTTACACCATCACCGTCTAAATCCGGGCAACCGAGTGTGGCTGCTACTCCGAGTTCATCGGGGCACTCGTCAATTTTATCGGCAATGCCGTCGCCATCGGTATCCGGACAACCCAGCAAGCCGGGCAGGCCGGCTTCGGTCGGACATTCATCCTGAATATCCGGCACGGTATCGCCGTCTGTATCCAGGCCAAGCTGTTCTTCGTATTTTCGTTGACCCAGGCGAAACCAAAATCCGGCACCGTATTGCAGGTTGTCCCGGTCTGCTGCCTGCGACTTGCGATATTCGCCCTGCAAATTAAAATAGGAATTTTCGCCAATGCGGAGATTAACTCCTACCCCCATGGGAAATTGCACATTGGTCATTTCGAAATTTTCGGTAACAACCCCGCCACCTCCAAATAGATAGGGCACCACCTTTGCTTCATCTTTGTAATACTGCACCTGGAGCAGGGCATCCGCACTAAAGATGGTTCGTTTGTTTCGAAACCCGCTTACATTAGCCAAACCCACTTTGAGCGGGAAGGCAATGTTCAGGTACTTGTTGATATTCCGAATATATCCAAATTCCAAGCCATTGGACATTTTCAAGGTATCCCCGTCAAAGCCATTCGGCAGGGCATAATCATTAAAAAGTACTTTGGCTACCATCGCATGTGGCGATTGGTAATCGGCTTTTTCCTCCTGGCCATAAACATTCTGAAGGCCAAAGAGGCAAAGGATGAATCCCAAGAGTAGGATCTTTCTCATAGTTAACCTGCTTTTAGGTGTAGTAATAACCTCGTTAATTATTAATAAACAAGGACATACGTAATCAAATAATTTGAAACCGTTTGGTGGGCCAATACGCTCAGACCACCATCTTTCCAAGACCGAAAAATCCCGCATAGGCTACGCAAAAGCCCGTTTATGCAGGAAGAAAGATGTCCGCCACTGGTTGGGAAGGATAAAGTACGTGCAATGTCCGAAAAAAAATGAATACCGTCAAGTGTAAAGGCTCCCTGTTTATCGGGTATATTGGAATTCTATCTTTAAACCCGCTACTTCCTGACCGGGTTCCACCTCTACTTCCCGGACACCAAGCACATGCGCTTTGAGACTGTGGATGCTGCTTTCCACCTCGCTTTTTCGGATAGCAATTGTCAGATAAGCGGTTACGCCAAAGTCCTGACTGATCATTTCCAGATCGAGTTTTTTAACTGCCTGCATCACCGGACTCATCAGACTGTAGTCAAATTGTATCTTAAAGACATCTTCCACAATCCGGCTTACAATATCCGCTGCCCGAAAAGCTTCGGCCGTGCTCTCCCGGTATGCCTGGATCAGACCGGATGTACCCAACAAGGTGCCCCCAAAATACCGGACCACTACCACAAAAACATTGGTGAGTTCAAAGGAGTCGATCTGTCCCAAAATCGGGCGACCTGCCGTACCACTCGGTTCTCCATCGTCATTGGCCCGGTACTGCTGCCCGTCCAGACCCAGTCGCCAGGCAAAACAATGATGCCGCGCTTTATTATGCGCCTTTTTTACTTCGGCCAGGCGTTCCTGCCAGTCTTCTTCCGTATATACCGGAAAGGCATAAGCGTAAAACTTACTTCCCTTATCCTTGAAGAACCCTTCGGATGGAGCAGCGATTGTATGATAGGTATCTGGGGTCAGTGGGTTAGTTTTTCTGTGCCCCGATAGCTATCGGGGGTGGTCCTGTGACCTCATTAAAAATTCAAAATTAAGACTTAAGAATTCGAGAGTGGGTTAGTGATTCAGTTAGTTAGTGGGTTAGTGTTACTTCATTCAAAATTCAAAATTCAGCATTCAAAATTCAGCATTCTACATCTATTGTGCGAAGATACTATAATCAACATGGAGATAAAAAAGGTGTACGGCTTAAAAAATTCAAGCATCTGGTTGTAGAATACCGTATATTTAGATACTGCCGATTTCTGCAGTTGTCGGATAACATCCGGCATCAGCTTTAATCCAAAAACCGACATGAAGTCTTTAAAAGCTTTTCTTGATCTATTATGGATGATCCTGAGAACGATCCTCTATGAATGGATACTCCACTTTATTAGATTATGCCGACTTATCCTGGAACGATGCAGGCGAAAAAAACAGGACCGGCGCCAGCCGAGGTCTGTCCGAAAAGCATCCAGAGCGCCTTGCGTACCTATTAGCGACCCCGCCTATAAAAGGCCTGATCCATTGATTTATGCGCAGCATTATCTCATGAAACAAGGATTGGCTGTAACCTGGGACAATCCTGATATAGAAGTCCGGAAAAACGGAGTTACCGTTCCTTCACATGAATTGGAAAAAGGTACAGATTATGAGATTGTCGCCCGGATTTGGAATAATTCTACGGAAGCCCCTGTTGTTGGCTTACCTGTACAATTTTCCTACATGGGTTTTGGAGCAGGAACTAATGGACAATATCTCGGGAAAACACATATAAACCTGGGAGTAAAAGGAGGTGCAAATCACCCTGCTTATGCTTCCATGCCCTGGAGAACCCCTGATCAGGCAGGCCATTATTGTATTCAAGTTAAGTTTGAATGGTCAGATGATCTGAATCCGGACAACAATCTGGGGCAGGAAAACACCGATGTAGGCATTGCCAGTTCACCTGCCACCTTCACTTTTGCCCTTCGGAACGATACCCGAATCCGCCAGATCTATCGCTTTGAAGCCGACACTTATGAGATACCACCAAGGGATGATTGCCGACCCCGAAATAATTCGGCGACAGCCCCCGAAATAAAAGACTATATCGCTGCGGTACCTCCTGCACATGATCGGGCAAACTACCCGGTCCCCAAAGAATGGAGCATTCGGTATGAACCGGAAACCCCAATACTCAAACCGGAGGAAGAAATCACGATCAAGGTGATTGTGACCCCACCAGATTCGTTTCACGGCCAAAAATCGTTTAATGTAAATGCCTTTCATCAGCAAGGTATGGCCGGAGGAGTTAGCTTAATTGTAAAACGATCTTAAAGTAGTTGATATGGGATATCATCAATATACAAAATGTACCTCTCCCGCAAATTTTATTGGTAGCGCAGCTGCGCAGGCAATAATTGGAGCGGCTATTGGAGCACTTCCACTTGTCCTTGGATTGGTTTTTGGCTCACTTGCCCTTGGGCCCGGAGCACTGGCCGCTATGCTCATTCCGGTTGGCGCTTTGATTGCTTATTGCAGGTGGTGGTTATTCGACCGGCTGATTTGCCTGGGCCAGGGAAAAGACGTCTGCACCGTAGGCCGCCTAATATCAGTCGAACCACCCGATGACAAATCCGGATTAGATGCCTTTGATACCGATTATAGTATCAATATTTTACTTGCCCCAAACGATGTTGGTGCTACTCAGGCTGAAGTGGAAGCTGATGGAATTCAGGGGCACCTGATTAAAAACCAGCAGGAAATAATAGATCTCGGCTTAGATTTTAGCGGCTATACTGCCAAAATCAAAGAGGGTGAGCCTGATTCTGCTGTTATTCATGCAGAGTTTGAAGGCGGTGGCGTTTTTAAATTGCTACAAGTTGCCCTCGCATTATTGGGCTATCTGACAGCAGCGCTAATAGCTGCAACCATCATCTGTGCAATCCCTGTTGTCGGCTGGATCGCCTGCCTGATCGTGTCCCTCATATTTGCTGCTATTGGATTTGGCATACTCGCGATGGGAATGAATAACGCCCTGAAGGACACCGGCAATCCAAATCATGTGAATGCCAATCTTGGGACTTTAGAGGTCGGCAAGGATCTTCTGGTCACCAAGGGTACCTGGGTATTCGACTCGGCTCATTCCGGATATAATGAAATTCACCCGGTAAAACATTGTCAGCGGATTGGTAAATGGTCCGGTTCCTGGCAGGCAGCATTTGACTCAATCGTTGATCTTGTACCGGCCAATGTTACTGTCGATGCGGCTATTTTCCAAAAATTCTGGTGCGATGCAATTGCATCTGCCGAATCGCCGGAAACACAGGTCAATATCAAAAGACCGGAAAATCAATGGGTCATACACCCCGTAATTGATGGCTGCGAACCAAAAGAAGTGGAAGAACCACCACCGGTGCCTAAATAATACGCTGTACAAAATTTTCGGCAGCCTGGTGCAATTGTTCTCCTGCCAATCCGCTAATAGCACGTATAAAGGCGCTTCCGATTATAGCGCCCTGTGCAAATTGGGATGCCTGATCAAAAGCATTCTTGTCTGAAATGCCAAAGCCTATGAGACTTGGATGTGTAAGCTTCATAGCCTGGATCCTTTTAAAATACAGCAGTTGTTGCTCGTTTATCGAAGCTGCATTTCCTGTTGTCGCTGCATCGGCTACCAGGTAAATAAATCCGGTGCTAAGGGCTTCGATCTGACGGATTCGGGCTTCGGTAGTCGAAGGGCAAACCAGCAGGGAGATAGGGAGTTCCGCGTCAGCGAATAAGCGGTGGTACCGGCGTTCCAGTTCGATAAGTGGCAGATCGGGCAGGATTAAACCGTCCACACCAACGCGCTTGCAGGTTTCAATAAACCGGTGCTCGCCATACTGCAAAACCTGATTGAAGTAACCCATCAAAATAATTGGCAGTTTCACCTGTGGACGTAATTCCTGAATCTGTTCAAACAGGATATCCAGGGTCATTCCGTTTTCCAGTGCAATCTTACTGCTCGCCTGGATGGTCTCTCCATCTGCCAGTGGATCTGAATAGGGCATGCCGATCTCGACCATGTCAACTCCGGCCAGTTCCAATGTTTTTACCAGTTTGGGCATATCATCCAGGCCGGGATATCCGGCTGTAAGGAAGATATTGAGGATGCCTTCTTTTTTCTGTGCAAATAGTTTTTCTATCCTGTTCATGGCCTTCGGTCTTTTATTTGGGCGCAAATTTCATATAGGTTTCCAAATCCTTGTCTCCCCTGCCAGACAGGTTTATGACCACAACTTCCGATTTTTCAAAAGACAGTTTGTCCAGAGCTGCTATTGCGTGGGCTGACTCCAAAGCCGGAATAATGCCCTCCAACCGGGCTAATTCAAAACCGGCCTGAAGTGCTTCCTGATCAGTGATAGCCACAGCTTTGGCCCGTCCGCTGGCAATCAGGTGGGCATGCATCGGACCGATACCCGGATAGTCCAATCCGGCAGAAATCGAGTGCGGCTCGATGATTTGTCCGTCGGCAGTTTGCATCAAAAGCGTGCGGCTTCCGTGTATAATGCCGTCAGTTCCCAAAACCGAAGTCGCAGCCGACTTGCCACTATCTATGCCCTCGCCGGCCGCTTCTACTGCAATCAAACCCACTTCTTTGCGATTGAGATAATGGTAAAAGGCACCTGCGGCATTGCTTCCTCCGCCGACACAGGCGATGAGGTGATCCGGATAATCCTTACCGGTTTTTTCCAGAAGTTGTTTCTTCATTTCCAAACTGATCACCGATTGAAAACGCGCCACCATATCCGGAAAAGGATGCGGACCAACAACCGATCCAATAATATAATGGGTATCGTCGGGGTTTTGGATCCAGTCCCGGATAGCTTCATTGGTCGCATCTTTCAGGGTGCGGCTGCCGCTTTTTGCCGGTCGCACCTCGGCTCCCAGCATCTTCATCCGGGCTACATTAGGCGCCTGGCGGAGGATATCAACCTCGCCCATATATACAATGCACCGGATACCTTTCAATGCGCAAACTGTGGCAGTAGCTACCCCGTGTTGCCCCGCGCCTGTCTCGGCAATGATCCGGGTTTTTCCCAGACGCTCGGCGATCAGGATCTGGCCGATGGTATTATTGATTTTATGTGCGCCGGTATGGTTGAGGTCTTCGCGCTTGAGGTAAATCTGCGTCTGGTATTTTTCTGAGAGCCTTTCGGCGAAAAACAGGGGCGTCGGGCGACCGACATAGTCTCTCAACAAACGCTGAAATTCTTTTTGGAAGTCGGGTTCTGCAATCCAGTCCACATAGATCTTACGCAGTTCTTCGACATTGCTAAAGAGCATTTCAGGTACAAATGCGCCACCAAATTTTCCGTAATAACCGTATTCATCAAGCTGTATCATGGGTCCGTATTTTCTCTAAAAATTCAGTTAGCACTGGCATGTTTTTCATCGCCGGTTTGTGTTCAAATTTGGAATTCAAATCAATCCCGATCCATTTTGGGTGGGCAAATGCTTTAAGGGCAGTTACCGAATCGGGTCCGATGCCGCCGCTTAGGAAAAAGGGCGTATGGCCCTGGTATGCCTGGAGGATAGACCAATCAAATTGCACTCCGGTTCCGCCAGCTCCTGCTCCGGCTGTATCAAATAAAAAATAATCGCAAACAGATTCATAAGCCGCTGTATCCGGCAATTTGTCTTTCACAGAGAATGCTTTAAAAACCAACATGCCGGGCAAGCCGTCCAGTACTTGTTTGATGTAAGCCGGACTTTCACTTCCGTGAAACTGAATGCCATCCAGCGAAAAGGTATGTGCAAAATGGAGCAATTCATCCAGGTCAGCATCTACGTAGACCCCGATCCGTTTGGTGCGGCTGGCCAGGATACCGATACGATCCTGTAGATCGACATAACGCGGCGATTTCCGATGAAAGATCAATCCCATGAAATCGACCTTCAGGGCATCCAATTCCTGTATATTTCCCGGATCACGCATACCACAAACTTTAACCAGCATTTTCGATGATTTTTGGAAGCGGTTCAGCACGCTTCAAGGCGTGAATAAATTCGGCGCAAGCCACTCCCGGATCAGGCTGCGACATAAAATGAGTCCCCATCAGGAACCCTTTAAATCCGGCATTGCGCAAGCCAATGGCTTCTTCCGGGCGCTGGATACCGCTCTCCGAGATACAACAGAGGGTTTTTGGGATGGCCTCAATTAACTGATAACTGGTATCCAGATCCACCCGAAAGCTATGCAAATCCCGGTTATTTATCCCGAGCACATCAATATCTGGCGGAATTTTATCCAATTGACTCGCACTGTGTAGTTCCAGCAATACTTCTAATCCCAGTGCCCGGGCGCGTTTGCTCAGGTCAGCCAGGGCTTTCGCCGAAAGGCATTCTGCAATTAAGAGCACAACGTCTGCTCCAATTGCCTTAGCTTCAAGGAGTTGGTATTCGTCAACTACAAAATCTTTGCGCAGTATCGGACACATATTATAACACCGGGCTTCCTGCAGATCGGCATTGCTCCCGCCAAAAAACCGGATGTCGGTGAGCACACTGAGTGCAATGGCGCCGGCATCCACATAGGCCCGGGTGACATCCTTCAAAGATACCTTATCGTTTATGGCTCCCTGGCTCGGAGAACGACGTTTGAACTCTGCAATGACGCTGCCCTTATGTTCGCACAGGTGGCTGCTTAACGAGATGCTTGGCAGGTTGAAATGAGGCATCTTTTCGAGTACGGATACGGGATGCGTTCGTTTCCGTTCGGCTACTTCCTGCTGTTTGTGTTGTATGATTTTTTCTAAAAAGGTCATGTTTTTTATTGAGTTTGCGTTGGTTTGGGGAGATCAAGGCGCTCCGCTTTTGACGGGGAGATTGAGTGTTTCTTTTTTGGCATTTTTGGTCTCATTGGTAGTTCAGCTTTTTTTTGCCCAACGTGATCTGGTCGGGGGAGATCAATTCGCTCCGCTTTTGACGGGGAGATTGAGTAACTTGGAATCTTATAAATGTTCCCTTTAGGGAACTAAAAACTCCCCGAAAAGACCAAAGGGCTTTTCCCTCCACATGAGCCGCTTAGCGGCGAATATCCACGTGCATGACAGCGGAGCTGGAGCACAGCTCCACCAATCCTTCCAGCACCCCCAAGGCTTTCCCGCTCCGAAGACTCTCCCGCGCTTCCTCCAAACAATCTGCATAAGACTTACTCAAATCCATACTATGTATAGCCAAACCGGCATTGGCGATCACCACAGATTCCTGCGCCGGGGTGCCCTTGTTCTCCAATATATTTCGGAAGATTGAGGCGGCTTCCTCAACTGAAGATCCACCGTGTAATTGGTCTGCCTGAATGGATTCCATTCCCAGGTCTTTGGGTTCCAATAAGACCTCGCCGACATTTGTACGAAACTGGAAGAGGCCTGTCAACGACACCTCATCATAGCCATCAAGGGCATATACCACGCCGAATTCTTTTTCATTGGCCTGGAGAACATATTGGTATAAGCGTGCCAGCTCCGGAGAATATACACCGAAGAGTTGGTACCGGGGTTGGGCCGGATTCACCAGTGGTCCGAGCATATTAAAAAAGGTCTTGACTCCTAACTGTTTGCGGATGGAGGCCACCCGTTTCATAGCCGGATGAAAATGCGGGGCGTGCAGGAAACAAATCCCGGCTTTGTCGAGTTGGCGATGCAGCGTATCCGACGCATTGCTAAAACGATAGCCCAGTTTTTCCAACACATCCGAAGATCCGCAGGAGGAGGAAACGCCATAGTTTCCGTGCTTACAGACCAGGTATCCGGCGCCGGCCACCACGAAGGCACTAAGCGTTGAAATATTGAACGTGTTTTTATTATCACCTCCTGTTCCGACAATATCAATCGCTGTACGTCCCTGAAGATCAAAGGGTAAGCACAACTCAAGTAAAGCATCCTGAAAGCCTCTGATTTCTTCAACTGATATGGCACGCATTCGAAAAACAGTGAGAAAGGATGCGATTTCGGCTTCGTTAAAGTCCCCCTTTCCGATCTGCAGGAGTGCCTCTTTGGCAGATTCCCGATCCAGATTCTGGTGTTCGAATAATTGATTAAGCAGTTGTTTCATGGGTTTGTCATTTGCACACGTTGAGGCTTGGTTTCAGAATTTGTATTCGCCGAAAGGCCCAAAAAGAAATTTTGAAGGATCCGTTTTCCATCGGGTGTCAGGATGCTTTCCGGGTGAAATTGGAGTCCGGTGACTTCATACTCCCGGTGACGAATAGCCATAATCTGGTCGGCATCGTCGAGAGCCAGCACCTCCAGACAATCGGGCAAGGTCTGCGGATTGATTACCCATGAATGGTAGCGGCCTACCTCAAAACGATTTCCCAATCCAGCAAAGAGCTTTGCCGGGTCAGACACGATCTGAACCTCCGTAGCCACCCCGTGCATGACCTGATCCAGGTTTAGAAGTGTGGCACCGAAGCACTCCCCGATGGCCTGATGCCCCAGACAGATCCCAAGAATAGGTATCCGGTGTGCGTATTGACGGAGCAATTGGGGCATCAGACCTGCTTCAGATGGAATTCCGGGACCGGGTGAAAGTATCACCGCTTCGTAGGCCGGTACATCCTCCAGATCAAAGGTGTCATTTCGCACTACTGTAATGCGGGTTTCCTGCCCCAATCCGTTGGTAATTTCCTGCACCAGATTATACGTAAAGCTGTCGTAGTTGTCGATTAATAAAATGTTCATGCTGTATGATTTTCAGCGCGTTGGATAGCTTTCCGTACTGCGCCAAGTTTGTTTTCAACTTCTTGTAACTCGGTTTTTTCCACACTGGCAGCTACGATACCCGCACCTGCCTGGTAGTGCAGTTTTTGATTTTTGCTGAGTACAGATCGAATCACAATTGCCTGGTTCATATTGCCCTGAAAATCGATCAATCCGATGGCACCGCCGTAAAAGCCTCGGGGGCCACCCTCGTAGGTGCGGATGAGTTCCATCGCTTTAAACTTTGGCGCTCCCGAAAGCGTACCTGCCGGAAAGGTATCGGCAAACACCTGTATGGGGTTACCCGACTCGGGGATTCGTCCCTCCACACTGGAGACCAGGTGGATTACATGGCTGAAGTACTGTACCTCCCGCAACCTGGATACACGGACATTGGTGGTATTTTTCCCCAGATCGTTTCGGGCCAGGTCAACGAGCATGATATGTTCGGCATTTTCTTTGGGGTCTTTGGATAAGGATTCCGCCTGAAGTCGGTCTTCGGCATCATGGCCACTTCTTTTGTAGGTACCGGCGATCGGATTGACCGAAGCGATCTGGTTTTTCACCTGAAGCTGTGCCTCTGGTGAGGAACCAAAAATGCGGTACTGCCCGAAGTCAAAGTAAAACAGATATGGCGAAGGATTTAGGGAGCGCAGGTGGCGATATACCTGGAAATCATCGCCCCGGTAAGCCTGCTGAAAAGGTCTGGAGAGTACGATTTGAAAAACGTCGCCCCGCTGGCAATGCCGTTTTCCGGCACGTACCATATCGATGAAGTTGTCATCTGTAATCGGAGAGGTTTCGGAATCTATACACTGAAACGGATACTGGGTCGGTGCTGCCTGCAAGAGCAGGGCTTCCAGCTGATCCAGTTGGCTGGCACTGCCCTCCGGCCGATTTTCGATCAGGTAAATTTCTTCCCGAAAATGATCGAAGGCAAGAATAAAACGGAACAGGCTATAATTCATATCCGGTACCAGTGCGGGCTTATCTGATTTTGGGTACTGTAGTGTATCAAAATACTGGTAAGCTTCAAAAGAAGCATGTCCGAAGAAGCCATTAAACAGTCCGGCAGGCAATTCGCCGGAAGGCTCAAAAGCCTTTAGAAAAGCCTGTATTCTTGTCGGAATGGATAACAAATCGGAGATATATTCCTCTTCGATGGTGCCATTTGGGTAGGTTGTTTTGAGCAGCGGCCCCTGGAGTTGGAAGCCGGCGATAGGATCTAAGCCGATATAGGAAAAACAGTTTTCGGCCGAGCGGAAGTCATTGCTTTCTAACAGCGCCGCCTGCCGATAGCGATCGCGGAGCCGCAGAAAGCAGCCAACAGGAGTCAGGGTATCTGCCAGCATTTTTTTGCAGCGCAGGCTTAAGTCGTATTTGATTGTAGTATCTGGAAACATCTTGTTCGTTTTGGAAATAAAAAAAGCGGCTTGCCGAGTGAATCGACAAGCCGCTTTTGTTTTATGGTATTAGAACAACGGGACAGTCACCTCACTCATGTGCGGAGATATCGTGCCACCAAAATTTGTTGTTCAGCGAAAAATTCATGTTGTAATACTTTCTGTGGGGCCAAATATAGGGTCGTAATAATTTAAGATGCAACTTTTTCGTGTAATATTTTCCAGACAAGTTCTACATAGAGTGCTTCATCATCGCTGGTGGTCGCATTAAAATCAACTCCTTTAGAGCGTAAATCATAACTGGCCAGCTGATGGATAACCCCTTCTAATTGTTGCCTGGAGTACTGTTTAACCGCCTGGTTATATTCGCGCAGAAAAAAGGAAGACCGCAGTCCAAGTGCTTTGAGAATTTCCTGTTCGGATTTGCGCTCAGCCATCAGGCCTTTGAGCATATAAATCTTGCTAAAGTAGTTGTACAATGCTCCGACAATCATTACCAGCGGGTGTTTTCGGGCATTGGCAGCAAAGTATTTACAGATCCGAAAAGCCTTTCCGGAATCCCGAAAACCGAGGGCTTTCTGGAGTTCAAAAACATTGTACTCCCGGCTAATACCGATATGTTCTTCGATCTCTTTGTCTGTAATTTGATGGCCTACCGGAATGTTGAGGATCAGTTTTTCCAGTTCATTTGTCACATTGGCCAGGTTGGTTCCGAGGTACTCTCCTACCAGGCGGGCAGCACCCGGATCGATCTTTCTTTTTTTACCATTCAGGTAGCTCATAATCCAGTCGGGCATCTGGTTGTCATACACCGGCTTGGACTCAAACACCAGCGCAGAGGCTTTCACTGCCTTACCAAACTTGCCGGTCAGACTGTGCTTTTTATACTTATGGCAAATAACTAAAACAGTCGATTCGAGTGGATTTGTTATGTATTTTTCCAGATCGGTCAACTCCTTCATTTCCTGTGCTTCTTTGACCATAACCAACTGCCGCTGCGCCATCATTGGGTAGCGTCGCGCCGAGTCAATGACGGTATTGGCCGTTGTTTCCTTTCCGTACAGAATCGTTTGGTTAAAGGATTTTTCTGCTTCCGTAAGCACTTTTGATTCAAGCAAATCCGAGATCTGGTCAATGAAATATGCTTCCTGTCCGTGCAGAAAATAAACCGGGTGAAATTCGCCGGTTTTAATAGCCTTTAGTATTTGCTGATAATCACCCACTAAAGAATTTTTAATTCTGAATTTTTAATTTTGAATTAGATACTAACTCACAGAACCACAGAACCACAGGACAACAGGACAACAGGACAACAGGACAACAGGACCACTCTAGAATTCTTAAGTCTTAATTTTTAATTTTTAATGAGGTCACTAACTCACAGGACCACCCCCGATAACTATCGGGGCACAGGACAACAGGACAACAGGACCACTGAATCACTAACCAACTAACTCACTGAACCACTAACTCACTGAACCACTAACTCACTGAATCACTAACCCACTAACTCACTCCCGATATCTATCGGGCCCCTAACCCACACGTCTCCTCATCCAACTCCGTTTCTACGGTGTAATGCTGGAAGGGGTAATCCCGGAGAATTTTTTTAATGCTCATTTTAGCTTCGAGTAATTGACTAAAGGTACTAATATGCTCCAATTTTACGTGTGTGGTGAAGACATGGTTTTCGCCTTCCAGGGACCAGACATGGGTGTGGTGCATCGACTGAACACTTGGCACAGCCAATAATCGCGCTTCTATTTCGTGGAGTTTTATATCATCGGGAGTGCCTTGCAGGAAGATGTACAGCGTTTTCTTTAAGTTTCTGACCACATTCCACAAAATATAGGCGGCAATAAACAGAGATAGCGCCGGATCGAGGTAGTTTACCTCTTTAAACAGGAGGACAATAGCTACGATGAGGACCGCCACCCAGCCCAGTACATCTTCCATTAAATGCCAGGAAACCACCTTTTCGTTGAGTGATTTGCCGCCACTGAGTTTCCAGGCGGCAAAGCCATTTATGAGTATGCCGCCGACAGCAAACAAGATCATTCCGGAAGCATTGGAAGGTTCAGGTTCTAAAATCCGGCCGATAGCCTGATTGATCACATAAATCGAACCAGCGATCAGCACCAGGCTATTGATCAGGGCACCCAGGAGCGAAAACCGTCTGTACCCGAAAGAGAAATGCTTGTCGGCTTCTTGCTTGGATTTCCGCTCCAGATACCAGGCGGTGCCCAGGGAGAGGCTATCCCCTAAATCGTGAATCGCATCCGAAATAATCGCTATGCTATTCGTATAAATCCCGCCAAAGATTTCGATCACCGTAAATGCCAGATTGAGAAAAAAAGCCACCTTCAAATTCTCGCCGGAGGAATGGTGATGGTGGTGATGATCATGCGCCATGCAGGAGGTGTTTTTTTGGATTAAGCTTGCAAGCCAAAAATATAGATAGATTTTGATTTTTAAGTACTTATGGTTATTTCATTGTATTCACTTAAGCTGGCAGACAGCAGCTCTCGGGAAGAAGTCCTACCTTGGGGACTCTAAAAAATCAACACATGCGTATTCTGGTTACCAACGACGATGGGATAGCGGCTCCGGGTATTCGGGCACTGGTAGAAGTAGCCCGTGAATTCGGGGAAGTGGTCGTAGTTGCACCCGATTCTCCACAGTCTGCTCAAGGCCACGCGATCACGATTTCGGAGCCGATCAGACTGCATCAGGTAGAAGTTATCCCTGGAGTAGAGACCTATGAATGTACCGGCACACCGGTCGATTGCGTTAAATTGGCAAAGCATGTCGTTTTGAAAGATCAGCAAATCGACCTTTGTTTATCGGGGATCAATCACGGATCGAATGCCTCGATCAATATCATTTACTCAGGCACCATGTCGGCAGCGATGGAAGCTTCTATTGAAGGCATTCCGTCTATTGGTTTTTCGCTGCTCGATTATTCCTGGGATGCGGATTTCGAACCTGCAAAAACGGTGGTTCGACAGGTCATCCGAAAAGTGTTGGAACACGGCATAAATGGCTGTAATTTGCTCAATGTAAATATCCCGAAGATTCCGGAAGCCGAGATCAAAGGAATCCGTATTTGCCGACAGGCTGAAGCCAACTGGAAAGAAGACTTTATGGAGGCCAAAGATCCTCGCGGACAAAAATACTACTGGCTCACGGGCGAGTTTGTCAAATCCGATGTGGCTCCTGACACAGATTTATGGGCGCTGGATAATGGTTATGTTTCGGTCGTTCCTTCAGGGCATGACCTCACAGTACATCAGGCAATTGCCGGATTAAAAAAGTTGGAAAACAATTTTTAGTTGTTCGCTTTGCGAAGGTTTAAAACGTTTAAATCGTTAGATCCGGCTAAGAATTAAACATTAAAATTTAGGAATTATTTATTCTATGTTTCGAAAAAATTCTTTTGTAAACGGCTTATTACTCGGATTGGTTTTTCCGGTGATTGGCTTCGGGATTCTATATTTCCTTTTTGGTGTATTGGAAAGCACGGGAATTATGAGTTCGAAAGGTTTTAGTCCGCACTTTAAGGAGCGTACTATTGGCATTGTAGCCATTGCATTTAATGCGATCCTGATGAATATTTTTCAGAAAAAGCGATTTACCGATTCTATGAGAGGTGTCGTGCTACCTACATTCATCTATGTAGCGATCTGGATGTACCTCTTTCTTGGCGATCTTATTTAGTGAATCGTTTTCTCTATGAAGTATTACATTATTGCCGGAGAAGCTTCCGGTGATCTGCATGGCGCGAACCTACTCCGGGCTATCCGGGAATCTGATCCTGCTGCCGAATTTCGGGTATGGGGCGGTGATCAGATGGAAGCTGCCGGAGCTACCCTTGTCCGGCATTTTCGCGATCTGGCCTTCATGGGTTTTCTGGAGGTTCTGCTGAATATCCGAACCATCCTGCGCAATATCCGATTCTGTAAAACCGATATTGAGGCCTACCAGCCTGATGCGCTCATTCTTATTGACTATCCCGGTTTTAATCTCCGGATTGCCAAATGGGCGGCACCAAAATCCTTTCCGGTATTCTACTACATAGCGCCCCAAATCTGGGCCTGGAATGCCAAACGGGCCGAAGGAATCCGCGAATCAGTGGATCGCCTGTTTGTGATCCTGCCTTTCGAAAAGGCCTTTTATAAAAAGTATGGGATGGATGTCGATTTTGTTGGTCATCCCCTACTTGATATCACCGCAAATTTTCAAAAAGATGCCCGCTTTCGCGAAAAGCATAAACTGGATAAACGACCAATAATTGCCTTGTTACCTGGTAGCCGAAAACAAGAGATCAGCCGCCTGCTCCCTCTGATGGCAGAGGTTGCCGGCGCCTTCCCGGAATACCAGTTTGTGATCGCCGGTGCACCCTCCACGGAGGAATCTTTTTACCGCAGTTTATTAGGCAACGATCAATCGATCCAACTGATTCACGGAGATACTTACCAGCTGCTTGCTCAAGCTTCCGCTGCGCTTGTGACCTCCGGTACCGCTACTCTCGAAACAGCACTTTTTAATGTGCCACAGGTGGTTTGCTACAAAGGCAGTCCGCTTTCTTACCTCATTGCGCGCCAACTGGTGCGTGTCAAATACATCTCGCTGGTCAACCTGATCGCCGACAAAAAAGTCGTGGAGGAACTGATTCAGGAAAACTGTACCGTCAATCGCATGCGCGAAGAACTGCTCTATATCCTAAATCAGGGCAAAGCCGCAGATATCCGCTCCGGTTATGCGGAGTTGCGTCAGCTCCTCGGTAAACCAGGGGCTTCTTCCCGCGCCGGAAAATTAATGGTGGAGGGGTTAGTTCGCTGCGTGAAGTGGAGGTAGTTTGAGTGTGAGTTTGAGTTTGAGTTTGAGTGTGAGAACTTTAACTGCATGGCAAATCGACAATAAACTGGCAGTCTAGGGCCTTTGGCCCGGTCTAGCTTGCCTTCTGCATTGTGGTCTGAGCTTCGCGGTCTAAGTTTGGCAGGTTGAATAATAGACCGTATTTCCGGGAAGGAAATACCTAGACCGGCAGGCCTGAAAGGCCGCCTAGACCAAGCCGTAGGCATAGACTTGAGGTAGTTTGAGTGTGAGTTTGAGTTTGAGTGTGAGTTTGAGTTTGAGAACTTTAACTACATGGCAAATCGACAATAAACTGGCAGTCTAGGGCCTTTGGCCCGGTCTAGCTTGCCTTCTGCATTGTGGTCTGAGCTTCGCGGTCTAAGTTTGGCAGGTTGAATAATAGACCGTATTTCCGGGAAGGAAACACCTAGACCGGCAGGCCTGAAAGGCCGCCTAGACCAAGCCGTAGGCATAGACTTGGGGTAGTTTGAGTGTGAGTGTGGGTTTGAGTGTGAGTGTGAGTGTGAGTGTGAGAGTACGCAGTGCATTCTCCCCAATCAGCGCAGCTGATTCTCCCCCGCGCAGCCGCAGGCAAGCACTCCCCCGCAAGCCGTAGGCGCGCACTCCCCACGACGAGAAGCGGAGGTAGTTTGAGTTTGAATTACACTTGAAATAAAATATTTTAAACCAACCAGGATAACAAACATTTTGTTTAACTTTGACCACACCCCTTAATCAGTTAGACAAATGTTTGATCGCGCTATTCTGCATATGGATTTGGATGCTTTCTTTGTGTCGGTCGAATGCCTTCGCAACAGCGCGTTGTTAGGTAAGCCCCTCATTATTGGCGGGGGTACGCGGGGTGTTGTTTCTTCCTGCAGTTATGAAGCGCGGCGTTTTGGTGTACACTCGGCGATGCCGACGAAGATGGCGATGCGTTTATGTCCGGATGCGATTGTGATAAAGGGTGATATGGAGGCCTACTCCAAACATTCAAAAATTGTAACGGAGATCATAGCAGAGCAGGCGCCGCTTTTCGAAAAAGCTTCAATTGATGAGTTTTACCTGGATCTGACCGGAATGGACCGCCACATGGGTTGCTGGAAATGGTCGAAAGAATTGCGGCAACGGATCATAAAAGAATCCGGATTGCCGATTTCTTTTGGTTTATCCATCAACAAACTGGTTTCCAAAGTCGGTACGGGTGAGGCCAAACCCAATGGCATGAAGCTCGTGGAAACCGGAGACGAGAAAGGGTTTTTGGCCCCCCTGTCCACCTCTAAAATTCCGTCTATCGGAAAAGCGACGTATAAGAAACTGAGCTTTATGGGGGTACGTACTGTTGGCAAACTCGCAGAGATTCCACCCGAATTATTGCGGCGTGAATTCGGCAAACAAGGCCTCAGCATTTGGCGTAAAGCA
Organism: Saprospiraceae bacterium; assembly: GCA_020437105.1. GTDB lineage: Bacteria > Bacteroidota > Bacteroidia > Chitinophagales > Saprospiraceae > JAAEZH01. Next base: position 57,166 of record JAGQWR010000030.1, on the reverse strand, counting down.
AACGGGTTGGATGATAGTCCGGTAGTACCTTTTCACGAACGAAAATCCATCTCGACCGAGCGCACATTTAATGAGGATACGATTGATGTACGTTACCTCAAATCCAGGCTCACCGATATGCTGACCAAGCTGGCGTTTGAATTGCGGGAAGCACAAAAACTCACATCCGTTATTACAGTCAAGATTCGTTACGCTGATTTTAATACCTACACGCATCAATGCAAGATTCCCTATACCGCCAATGATCGGGTTTTACTCGAAAAAACAGAAGAGCTATTTGATAAACTCTATCAACGCCGACAACTCGTACGACTACTCGGTGTACGCTTCAGCGGACTTGTACACGGCAATTACCAAATGCAACTTTTTGAAGATACGGTTGAAGAAACGCAACTCCTGCAACAATTGGATCATATCCGGCGGAAATTTGGGAAGAATGCGCTGGGACGGGCAAGTAGCTTGCTGGATTAATTTCCAAACTGCACCTTTACGGCATAATAACTCCAATCGCCTTCAAAAACCTGGAGGCCATATTGGTCGAGTAATTGTTTTTTTACAGACGGCAGGTTATCCAGCACCAAAGAAAAGTTAAAAGGGATATTATTATAAGGCGTTGGATACATTTCAAAAATTTGGCCGAAACGATCTTCCAGAAGGTGTGTAAGCTCTACCAACGTGATTCCACGGAGCAGATGAAAACCTTCCGGGTCAAAAACCTGCATTTTATCTCCTTCTGCAATCGTCAAAGTATCAGATCTGGACTCCAGTAATTTATCTTCAAAATTTACCTGAACACGCGCCACCGGACCATTAAGGCGTTCTGATTTGACGACAAAGCCATATTTCTTCATCAGCGAACGCAAGATAATTTTAGTAGCCTGGGATTCTCGATAGTGTTCGCCAATAAAACGAACCATAACCCAGGGATCCTGTTTTTGGTTCTCAAAAGTAAGGCGGTTTGCACGTACGCCAAGCAATTCCTCTACTAATTCCGAAAGTCGATAATGCTGAAAGAGATAAGACCCGGGTTCGAATGTACGCTCCGATCGCCCTTCCGTGTCAGCATCTATTAAAATATTCCAATCGCCCGGATTTGTTTCTTTACCAATATGAAATCCAAAAATAACAGGCAGCACATAAGCTGTTCCGGCGCTGTCGCGAATAACCAGATTTTTAAAGAATACACTGGTTTCAGGTTCAGCTTTCGGAAGCACATGTGGGGTTTGAAGATCGGTCGAATCCAAAAAGTAGAGTCCCCGCACTTCACCATCTCTGGCAAAATCCACGGTGGCCTTTTCAATGGTAAAAGATCGACTTCCAATCCATAAACGAAGCGATTCCCGGCGGTTTAATTCATATTCGTTGGGTTCGTAAACCTCACTGTTTGGCATCGCCCACATCTCGCCCCAGTTAAGCTGTACCAAAGAATCCTGAAAGTCATGATATTCAGGCAATTCCGAAAAAATATTAAAATCGGCTACCGACAAATAGGGCTGTGATTCGATAAACTCCGTTTCAGATTCCCAGGCATTAACAAGGCGTTCGTTGGTTCGGAAGCCAGGTACATGCACAATGCGATAATCCGGCTTATTGCGATACATATTTACAATCCGGTGGCTACTTTCCTGCAGGGTATCCATGCGAACAATGGATTCATAACCAGGTCTGTTAATCAACTGGTAATCAAACTCCGCGGGGTCCTGATTGATCTCCGGCGCCCGGAAAAGCGGTTGGTAAAGCTCATTGGGATCATGTATTCGGATCGCTACCGTATTCACATACATATCGCCCGCTCGTCCGTACAAGGTAATTTCTGACCCGGGAGTCAACTTTGCAGCCAGGTCATCCCGACTCACCCATTCATCCAGGGTCGCCGCATCATCAACGATTTCCGGATACCAGATCACAGACCGCCAACTGGGATCCCCATACGCACGGATTGTCAGATGCTCCATTTCCAGAAGGGAGTCACGGGCAAAGAAACGCATCTGGCTCGACACGGAATTCAGGAAACTATCCAGCGGAAGCTCTAAAAATCCACGATATACATCCGGATTGGCATATTTTTCCAGGGGAATTTCCAGGTTACCCCAGACAAAACGATAAGGAGTAACAGGCGTCGGTTTAGCTTTTTTAATCTGCTCAATACCCGCTACATCCCGGGCGATCGCATTCATGCCGTTTTCTTCGTTATATACCTGAGCCGTTTCAGAAATCGCAAGAACAGCTACCCAGGTGCGCCCGTCTTTTCCTTCCAAACGAAGAAAGAGGGTCTGCTCACCCATAGATACCAGGCGCGGCAAACGTTCTTCAAAGTCAGCATTCGATTCGATAAGCGATAACTCATTAGAATGGGGCACGCCAATACGCCCGACCAGGGATAAAATTTCAGGATGTGCTGCACCTACCCGCAGGCGCATGTGATACTGGCGCAGCATATAAAACTCGAAAGGCTGGAGATAATATAACTCATAAGCCAGCGTGGCGTCTGAATGTACGGCTGCCAATGGAATTTCATGTCCGCCCCACTCAAGGGTAGCAGTGGGTTCCATTAGGGTCGGATCATCCAGGAATGCCGTTTGACTCTTTATTTCTATGTTCCGGAAAAACTGCACATAAGTTTCTGCGCCGGGAAGGGGCAGGTTAATGAATAAGAGAAAACCCGCGCAAGAGGCTATAATTCGCCTAAGCGCCAAATGAATTTGATCCTGCTCCTTGGAATAAACAATCCGTGACGGCATCAACTGCCGGTCCAACTCCAGCCGGATTTGCCCAAGGTACTTTTTCCTATAGAGATGAATCAATGGATTCCACCAATTGATCAGTACCATCAATTCCACCAATGCTACTTCAAAAAAATGACCCCGGTGCAACCGCCCGGGCAACTGAATTTGTGCCTGCTCCAACATCCGGGAATCTTCCGGGCGCCCCAGAACAAGTAAAGCAGCGATAGCCCGTTGATGTGCCTGCGCCGGATCAAACGATCGATTAAAAAAGCGATTTACGGAAAAGCCATTATTGGAAAGCCCAAGCCGGGCAAGCTGATCCAGAAAACGGGCCAGAAACCAGGCAAATCCGAGCCAATAAGCGATTAATATCAAATCGGCCAGACTCGCATTTCGCGCAAAGACTCCCCAGTCTGCTTCCCACCAGGAAAAGGAACCGGCAGCCCAGCCAATCATAGCCGGAGAATCCATTGAAAAAGCGAATCGAAAGCCGGGGAGTAAAAAAGCCACCAGCGGAATGCCGGCAAGCAAACTGGCTCGCTCTGTTGGCAGCAGGTTTAGATTTTGAATACACAAATAAAACACCAGCAGCAGGAAGCTGAATTCCAAAAAGAACTGTGGTGTGGATGCTAACATTATTTGTGTTCTAAGGCAATATACCCGTTACGAAGTAACATGGTATGGAAATTGTAACTTCCCAAAAAATGACAATCCAAGTTAGGACAAAGGATCGGAAAATACTACCCTTAGCTGGTAAGTAAGGTGTTAACGAAATGCAAAAATCCCTAATGCCGCCAATAACCCGTGCAAATGAGGGAATACAGGCTTGTAAAAATAGCCCAAATTAAAAGCGTGTTTGGATTCTTAAACCCAAACACGCTCAAAACTATGTTAAATCAAACTGCTTCTTAAAGCCCTTTTACATAAACGCCCAGTAAAAGAAAAACGAATCCGGCCAACATAAACCAGTCGCCATTATCGGCAATTGTGGGACTTAATACCGCACCAAACAATCCTAAAAGAACGAGGGCAACACTAATAATAACAGTAGTGTTTTTTGGTGCCTGTGGTAACAATTTACTCATAATAGGTGGTTTTTCATTTAAGGAATACATCCAAAGTAGTGAAAAATGCCGATTATGCCGTAAATGATTTTATTACCCCAATTCGGCCACCCGTACCATACGGTCTTCAACTTCCCGTACCAGCTCCACAAAGTGCGGGTCGCGTTTCGTATCCCGATTTCGTTCGAAAGGCAGATCTACTTTAATGTGCTCTACAAAACGGGAAGGAGCAGATTTCATTATATAAATATCATCTCCGAGGTAAACAGCTTCCGAGATGTCGTGGGTTACAAAAATGATGGTCGGATGAAACTTCAACCAGAGATCTGCCAGGAGGTCTTGCATTTGTAGCCTTGTATTAACATCCAGGGCGCCAAAGGGCTCGTCCATCAAAATGATTTCGGGATTGGCGATGAGGCTACGCGCAATGGCCACACGTTGTAGCTGACCACCCGAAAGCGTAGGGTATTGGGCAAATTTATGTTCATGGCCGGCGAGTCCAACCATTTCAATTAATTCCATGGCACGCTTACGACGTTCGGCGGCAGAGATGCCTTTATACTTCAGTGCCAGGGACACATTTTCCAAAACCGTCATCCAGGGCAGAGAAGAATATTGTTGAAACACCATCCCTACCCGATTATCGGGACTGACCGGTTTATCATGTATCAGTACTTTTCCGGCAGTGGGCTCCTGCAAACCGGCGATGTAGCGCAAAATGGTAGATTTACCACAACCAGACATGCCCAGAATGACCACAAACTGACCTTGTGCCGGTTTATCCTCTACCAGGAAATCCAAGCCCTGAATGATGAAGTTTTCGCCTCCATCGTAAGACTGGTTAATGCCACGCAGTTCTATAATATTAGGATCCGGAGTATCTATAAATTGCGGCATGGATTAATTCGTTTGTTTACGGCTTTGGAACAATTTTATTTCTCCATAACCGATAATGATCAAGGCAGCCAGGGCCACGATAATGGCAATATTCATCATAGCTGCACCCATTCCCGGAAGGAAAATACCTTGCAAAATAGTGAGGGTAACCAACAGGAAAAGCGCCGTAAGTCCATATTCAGTTTCCCGGATACCATCCAGTCTCGACTTGAGGTATTTATGTGGAAATAACCGGCGATCCATATAAACAAAAAGCCGGTCCTGAATAAACCCTACCAGTATAATGACCAACAGGATCGCAAAAACTTTTGCAATTTGCCCCTGCCGGGCCTTAATATAAATGAGTGCCCCAATACCGTCTTCGCGGTTGAGCAATTCAGCAATAATTATATAGGTCCAGGAAATGGCTGTCAATACCCGAATGTCGTCAACCACTTTAGACATGACCGAAGGAATAAAAACAGATCGAATCGTCTGCCATTTGGTCGCGCCCAGCGTAAAAACAGTCTGGGTATAAACGTCCACCACCTCATCCACCCGCTGCACGACTACCGGAAGCAGGTAAACAATAATACCAAAGGCCAAAAAGGCAATCTTCATCTGGTCCTCAATCCCAAACCAGATAATAAACAATCCGGTCAGGGCAGTCAGCGGTAAATAGCGCAGAGCATCAACCTGTTTGCTAAACATGCCCCGAAAAATCGGAAACAACCCAATGACAAATCCAATCGGAATCGAAATCAGAATGGCCCACCAATAACCCTGCATGTTCAGCCAGATTGATTTAAAGGTGTGCATCCATAAATGGTCATCCTGAATCAGGGATGGAAAAGACTTGACCACCTGGCCGGGTGTCGGCAAAATAGGATAAACCTTATCCGGACCCGCTACTTGGGTAACAGACTGATTTGACTGGATCAACTGCACATAAAAATTGGCCGTATCGGCCGAAAAATCTGTACTGTTGGCTACAATCGTTAACGGTACGGCCCCAAGGCCCTGTTGCCTCAGCTTAGCGGTATCCTGCACTACCACCCGACCTGATTCCCGGTCGATAGCAAACAACCCTTTCGCATGATTAAGCAATCGGTAACTAACCTTATCCGTGCCATCCCGATCTTCGGCGAAAGCCTGCAAGCCCGTATATTCTTCCACACCTGCTAATACGGACACCTCATTCACCTGTGAATCGGCATCTTCGAGTGGCCCTATCCAGAATTCATTTCGATCCTGAACCTGAATCGTAAAATTGGATGAGAATTTTCGTCCGTCACTCGCATCCGCGGAAGCAACAATAGTATAAACAGTCGATTCTTCGTAATTGAGCGGGCCTTCTGCCAGTCGTACTTCCCCTGTTTTGGGATGAATACTAAACAGGCCGCCGGCATCATCAGCCAGGCGGAGGGCAATGGAAGTAGAATCATAGCCGGGTGCATGAATGCGCAGACCGGTATAAGTACCAGTCTGTGCATCCTCCGGCAGTTTATTATCAAGCGGGTCTAAATCCTCCAGAGCAGAAAGTACGAAATCTGTTTCCGTTTCTTCCAACCGGGGATTCTCCGACAATTCTGACTTATCGATGGCAAACCATTCGGCCATAAGCCACCAAAGTCCCAGGAAAATAAGCAGGCCAACCAGACCAAGAATCAGGCTTTGGACCTTACTTAGATTTCCACGGAGCGTGAATAAGGACATAATGTGTGTGTTTCAAATTATTCCCGAACCAATTCAAAATCAGTGCGCCGGTTTTGTGCCCGTCCGCTTTCCGTATCATTAGAGGCCAAGGGTTTATCTGGTCCGTTGCCGATTACGATAAAACGGTTGCGTGGCATATTGTGTACTTCAACCAGATAATCCCGCACCGCTTCTGCCCGTTTTTTGGACAGGGCAATATTTGTTGAACGAGAACCCTGGCTGTCTGTATTTCCCTCGATCCGAATACGGGCATTCGCGAAAGCTTTTGCAATCTCTACAAATTCCTTGTCGATAATATATTTGGCATTTTCATCCAAAATATACTCGGCTGTACGGAAATTGATACGCACCTGTTTGGAGGCAATTGCTTCTGCGTCCCGGCCGGATTGGTCGTCAAGTTCAGAAAATTCCTTAGTACCTTCTGCCTCATGCTGGCTACCGGAGAGGTTGGTTGATTCCACTAATTCCGGCATGGCAATGAGTCGCCAATTTGGAACACTTCCTTCGATGTAACCCAAATCCCGATACACATTAGCCATCCGAGTATAAAGGCTGTTTCCATTTACACCCCGGAAGTTCGGATCCAAGCCAAAGAAATTTTGGTTATCTCCGTGAGTGGTCAGCCGTACATTATTGATGGCCTGGTAGGTGTCATCTACTGTAAAGCCAGGGAAGTTCTCGGAAAGGATTTGTGCCGCTTTACGTTTATTGGCATCAGAGCTGTTGATCTCTGCTGAACCACGCATCCAACCCTCATACATTTGCCTCATTTTATCCTTGTTTGCTTCCACGAATGAACGCTTGGCAATGAATACATCGGCAATGATATTGGAAGCAGAGCGGGTGCTTTCCAGTACACTGGAACCTGCAACAGCCCGCAAACAAGCCTCATCATCCGGACTCCAAACAACAGCTGCGTCAACGCGTTGCGATTTGAATACTTCTGCGGCATCAATGGCACTTGACTGTGGTACTATTTCCACATCATTAACACTTAGTCCGCCGGCATCCAGCAACCAGATCAGGAAGGAATGGGAAGGAGATAATTCGGCTACGGCGATCCGCTTTCCGCGAAGATCGGCCACGCTATTGATTCCCCGACGGGCTACGATGGCATCTCCACCGCGCGACCAGTCGGCCTGCCAGACTACAACCGGATCAAAATCCTTTAGGGCGTTTACTTCGGTTGGGAAGGCATCAATGGTACACCAGAGCAGTTGCACTTCATCGCGTTTCCAGGCTGCCCGGGAAGCATCAAAATCGTCAAGTACCTTAAACTCGACTTCAAATCCGTAATCTTTATAGAAACGAGAATTTGTATTAGCATCAAAGCCCTCGTTAAAGTATTGTCCGCCCGCATAACCACCCCAGGTTACAACTCCGACACTGATTACATCAGTATTACCGGATGGTTTCGGGTTATCCTTTTTGGGGTTTTCCGGATTATCGGATTTATTCAGGAGGTTTTGTCCAAATTCTGTGTTTTGCAAAATGTATTTGCCACCAAAAAACACACCGGCCACAATGACCAGGGTAATAACGAATTTGGAAAAAGTTGTGAGTCTCTTAGCCATGACTTGGTTGTTGTTTATTGCTATTTTGGATGTGTAGTGTTTTGATCAAAATCAACAGGAGAAAAGCTTAATCGAAGAAGCTGTCATATTGATTAATCCGCTCTGCTTCGGGTGTAGCGCGTTTCACAGGCGCATTCAGATCCAAAACATTGCCTTCGTCCTGTGCTTCTAACAGAAGCGTCGATTTTTCTTCTCCAAGAATTCGGGAGACGCCTTCTTTTTCCCATTTTTCCAACATCCGCAGGCCTTCCTCTTCAAAAATGCCGTTTTGTAAATCAACAGACTCCATGAAATTAGAAGACATTTCCATGAATTGCTCCATTTCGCCGACTTTTTCTGAGACATCATTGGCGATTGCTTCCAGGGCCATATCAAACATATAGCGTGCGTCTGTATTACCGGCGATAATATTCATCGCTGATTTCATGGCAGAATTACTGGCGTGGATGGCTTTGCGCTCCTGCTCTTTGACCATGACCTGATCTTTGATGTCTTCCTTCATCACCTCCGAATTCTCATACATCTTGCTAAGTACCCGATAGAGTACTTCCATCTTGTGATACAGATCTTCCAGACGTACATTCGATTCCTTCAAGCGTCCTGCTTTCCGGGATTTGAGAATCATCTGACTGTCTTTATTCCGCTCTCTGGCTTCAGAGGCCAATTCCAGATTATCCTTGATCGCTTTTTTGTTGTTGAAGATAATCTCTCCCAGCTTGTGCATTTGGCCACGCAACTGGTTGATTTGTTTGTTCATCTTCTTCAGGTTGTCTTCCAGGTCTTCTACATAGGACTTTAGTATTCCGATCGGATCAATTTGGATGAAAAGGCTGGTAACCCAACGCATGACACTCTTGTACATATAGGAGATCAGGTTCCGGGCTTTGGGGTCGAGCACGACAAATACCAGTGCCGCAAAGGCAACCAGCATCAAGGCCAGGTAAAGCGTATTAGCCGCCAAACCCACCAATATCGGCAGGATGGCATAGAGTAAATACCCGCCTCCAATAATCAGCCCCCCCAGGAAGATCGCGCCGGTTACACCCTCCGGGCGTTTCCAAAATGATTTTGGTTTAAATTCGTTTGTGTCCACCATTGTATAATTTACATGTAGCCTGATTGTTTCAAGCAGCCGCAATCCAGCACTAAAAATTCAAAATTCAAAATTCAAAATTCAAAATTACTTAAGATAGTTCTTCATCGCCTCCATATCCTGATTGATCTGACTGACCAATTTATTGAAAGAAGCAATAAAATCATTCTTGGTACTTTCGACCTTTATGGTTGCTGATTCCACTTCCTTGCGGAGGCTTTGCTGCTGTTTTCGTGTCGTTTCTATTTCCTGTTGCAATTTTTTGATCGCCTCTTCTTTCGTCTTCACCGTCAGATCCAAATCGTTGGCCAGTTTTTCCTTTTCGGAGATGTTCTGTTGTTTTTGGTTGGCCAGGGCTACCTGAAACTTTTGTTCTTCTGCCTGAAGCACCTGGATGTAATGCGAAGCAGACTGAATTAATTTCTGAGGAGTAGCTCCCATTGTTTGTGCCATAGCATAAGCCGACTGGTATCGGGTGGCTTCATCCATTGGCATTTTAGCCAGTGACTGAAGAGACTGTTTGTACTCCAGATAATCAAATCCGTCCAGGTTATTTTTTTCCATGGCGGCAAATAACACATCCATGAATTTGATGGTCACCTGGCCACGAACACCGGCAGGGCTTTCCCGTACGACCGGAGAGCCTGAATCCGGGGTTGTTGCGCCTTTATTCGATTCCGATTTCGATGTCGTTTTTGGAGATGGGTTCTCATCTTCCAAAACAAATAACGATTTGATATTCTTAAACACAGACATGCAATTTCAACTAATAATGCAAAGATTCCTATTCGGGTTTAACCAGAAAGACGAGCATTCGATTAATCCTCCATAATAATCTACAAAGTAAGGAAAAAGCGTTTACATTTTTGAATTCGGAAGGGGCAGGAAAATTGTTCTAAAGACCCAATCTCGCAGAATGTATGGTTTTGTAGATTGTTTTGAGTCGAACGCTCCGGTAGATTTGGTTTGTTTTTTGGGCAATCAACCTATCTTCACGCCACAAATCCTGGCTTATATGACTATCGAAATTACCATTCCGGTCTTAAATGAAGAAGCAACGCTGGCTCGGCAGGTAACTATCCTTCGTCAATATTTACTCGACCAGTTTAGCCTTTCGGCGAACTGGAAGATCGTAATCGCAGACAATGGCTCTACTGATCAAACAGGCACTATTGGAAAAACACTGGCAGAAGAATGGCCGGAAGTAGCGTTTGTTCAGGTGCCAAAACGCGGCGTCGGACTGGCACTAAAAACATCCTGGGGCCAATCAAATGCAGACATTGTAGGCTACATGGATCTGGATTTGGCTACAGACCTGCAGCATTTTCAGCCGGCAATTGAGGCTTTGGTAAATCAGAATTTTGACATCGTATATGGCACCCGTTTACATAGCCAATCTAAAGTAATTGGCCGCAGCCTGAAGCGGGAAATTACCTCCCGAATATTCAATCACCTGCTCCAGGTCTATTTAGGCGTGGGCTTTTCGGATGGGATGTGTGGCTTTAAATTCCTCAAACGAAAAAAACTGAATGCCCTGATGGAAGCCGGGGCCCAAAACGACGGCTGGTTTTTCTCTACCGAATTGCTGACCGTTGGAGAGTGGCTTGGCCTGAAACTATACGAACTCCCCGTTGTGTGGACGGATGATGTGTCCAGCAGTCGGGTAGAAATTCTGCCCCTCGCTAAAAGATACCTGGCCTCCATGCGGGCTTTAAAACAGCGTAAAAATAAAATCCGCCAGCATGGATAATCCTGATCTTATTCTCGGCACGGCATTGTGGGGATGGACCATTGATCAAGACGCATGTTTTCAATTACTGGACAACTTTTACGAATCCGGATTCAGGCAAATTGACTGTGCCACAAATTACCCGATCAACCAGGATCCACATGCGTTCCGGAAGGCCGAACATATCCTGAAAGAATGGATCCGTGCTCATCGGGTTTCTGACCTGAGACTATTGATAAAAGTGGGCAGCCTAAATAACCTGGGCGGAGCAGAAAACAACCTTTCCCGGTCCTTTCTGCTTATGAATCTCGCTGACTACCAGGAAGCCTTTGGGGCAAATCTAGAGACATTCATGATTCACTGGGATAACCGGGATTCGGAAGCGGCTGTTGCCGAAAGTATGGAAGCCCTGCAACTCGCTCATCAGCAGGGCTTAACACCCGGTTTATCCGGCATCCGGCATCCGGAAATTTATGCGGCCCTAAATCAGACATTCCTGCTTCCTTTCCGTATTCAGATCAAGCACAATATCCTCCAAAGCGCTTTTGCCCATTACCAGTCCTTCCACGGTAAGGCTGAATTTCTTACCTATGGCACCAACGCCGGAGGACTCAAATTAAACCGGGTCTATCGGAAAGAAAGTTCTATTCAGGTTCGAAATATTGCACCTGATCTGCTGCTGAACATACAGCACAAGCTGGAAGAAATTTTGAAAAGCAGTACAGATAATGGCCGGCCGCCCTTAGCGCACTTTTTTCAGTTAGGCATGCTCTTTTCATACTACCTCGACCAGGTAACAGGCATACTGATTGGTCCGTCAAATGCCGACCAGCTTAAAGAAAACATCCGGTGTTGGAGCCTGTTGCAATCGGTTGATTATCGCGACCTTTACCAAAAACTACGCTTGCTTGAAATCCCGGCATGAAACATATGACTTTCTGATCATCGGCGGCGGACTGTTTGGAGTCTATGCCGCACTTTACCTGCACCGGGCAGGTCACCGGGTACTCCTGGTCGAAAAAGATCAGGAGCTGATGCGGCGGGCCTCCCTGGTAAATCAGGCACGGTTACACGGCGGCTACCACTACCCCAGAAGTATCGCGACTGCCAAAATGTCGGACGATAACAAAGTTCGATTTACTGCTGATCATCAAGACTTTATACTCGGTCACTTCAAGAAATATTACGCAATAGATCGCTATGGCTCCTTCACCGATGCCTCTCAATTTGAGCGTTTCTGCAACTACCTGAAATTGCCCTGCGAACGCATCCGCAACCATCCGGCATTCTCTTATGATCGCCTCGAAGCTTTATACCTGACCCGGGAAGATACCTTCGACCCGGTTTTAATTGCCGCCTATTATCGGGAACAAATTCAAGCTTCCGGTTTGCCGGTGTTGACCAATTGTAGTCCGGCTTTCGCCGAAAGGCAGGCAGATCAATGGCTGGTCTGTTTAAGGGATGCATCCGGAGAGGAACAGACGATTCAATGTGCAGCAGTATTGAATGCCACCTATGCCGGTACAAACCAGATCAACCGCATGTTTGGGGTTCGGGAAATTGAACTGATGCACGAAATTTCGGAGATTGCCTTGCTGCATTCATCCCAATTAAAAGACATCGGCCTGACTGTTATGGATGGGCCTTTTGGATCGATCATGCCCTTTGGTCGGTCGGGACTTCACTCTTTGAGTTCCGTTGCCTATACCCATCATGAAGTTTCTTACAGGAACCTGCCGGAGTTTAATTGCCAGCATCGGCGTACCGATTGCCAGCCGGATCAACTGCGTGATTGTAAAACCTGTTTTGCCCGACCCAAATCCAATTTTCGCAAGATGAAGGTACAGATGGGGCAATATTTTCGGGAGCCAGTTGACTGGCAGCATTTTCAATCATACTTCACGATAAAGTCCAAATTGAAGGCCAGCCATATTGATGATGGTCGGCCAACAGAGATCAGTGTACTTCAGGAAAATCCCTATTTTTATTGCATCTTTGCCGGCAAGATTAACTCGATTTATGAAGTCGAAAAGATCTTATAATGCCACTACCAGACAAGCATCAAATTATGAATAATCCTATCCAGGTTTCATCCGAGATCGGTTCGCTTAAGCGTGTAATTGTACACCGGCCAGATGAGGGTATTTCCCGAATTTCGCCGAGAAGAGCAGAAGAATTGCTCTTTGATGATATCGTACATTTACCACAGATGCAGGAAGAGCATGATGTGTTTACCGGTATTCTTCGTCAATTCCTGGGCGCTGAAAATGTCTTGGAAACCCAAAATTTGTTGGAAGAAGCCTTAATTGAGGATACTGACAGCAAGAAGTGGATGCTCGACCGGATTATCGATTATGAGGAGCTACATGCCGATTACGCTAAGCTGCTTACAGAAATGGATAATAAGGAGCTGGCGCAGGTGTTGATTTCCGGTTATTACAAAGCGATAGATACATATTTATTTGATCCGATTCCGAATTTCATATTCACCCGCGATATTGCTGTTACGATCAACGACCATGTGCTGATTACCAAAGCGGCCAAAGAAGCGCGTGCACGGGAAAACTTCCTAACCCGATTTATCTTTTTCGCCCATCCGATCTTTCGGAAGTTAAAGGAATCCGGCAAATTGATTAATCTGAATCATATCAATGAATTTCCGCCCTCCCGCCTGGGTCAACAGGTTAGTCTGGAAGGCGGAGATGTGATGATCATCAACAAAGATTATTTGCTTATCGGACGCAGCGAGCGAACGACCCAGCATGCGATCCATTCGCTTCGGGATGTCTTGTTTGCAAAAGGTGTAGTTAATAATGTGGTGCAAATAAACATTCCGGCCGACCGGTCTTACATGCATATTGATACCATTTTCACGCAGATCAAGGAAAACCATATTGTTGCATTCAAACCGATCATTGTGGACGGTTTAAGTTCTAATGTGGAAGTATTCCGTCGCAACGGTGAAATGGCAACCTACTCCTCTGTCGCACAGTTTTTCCAGTCGGAAATCAATCCGGAAATGGAATTCATTCTGAGTGGGAATGGCGAAACACCCTATCAGGAGCGTGAGCAATGGACAGACGGTTGCAACCTGGTGGCTATTCGTCCGGGTGTTGCCCTGACCTATGATCGCAATCCCTATACCGAACAGGCGTTCCGGGATAAAGGCTACGAGGTGCTTCATGCCCGGGATCTATTGGAAAAAATGGAACGTGGAGAAATACAAGCAGACAACATCCAAAATACGATCATTACCTTACCCTCAAATGAGCTTTCCAGGGCACGGGGTGGATCGCATTGTATGACTTGTCCGATAGAGCGGAGGTAGTTTGAGTTTGCCCCGATAACTATCGGGGGAGTGTGAGTGTGAGTTTGAGGGGCTTCGCCCGGTTTATAGTTGAGGGTTGAACGCTAAATTCTTAAGTCTTGATTTTTAATTTTTAATTAGGTTCTACTCCACTGAAAAACTAACTCACTAACTCACCCCCGATAACTATCGGGGCACAGGACCACAGGACCACTCAACCACAAACCAATGTACAGTTTCGATTTTAAAAAGCGGGTTCGATACGGGGAGACAGACCAGATGGGCTATCTCTATTACGGCAACTATGCGCAATACTATGAGATTGGCCGGGTAGAAATGATGCGGTCGTTGGGAATGTCGTACCAGGAAATCGAAAAGGATCACCGCATTATGATGCCTGTTATGCGCTTGGAGGTCAAGTATGTTCGTCCGGCATTTTATGATGAGTTGCTTACAATCAGGACCACTTTGCGGGAGATGCCAGCTGACACGATTGTGTTTCATATGGAGCTATTTAATGAAGCGGGGAAACTGTTAAATGGCGGGCAGGTTAAATTATGTTTTGTGGAAATTGATACCCGGAAACGGGTACAGATACCCGAGAAGCTCCGGGTGGCATTAGCTCCTTTTTTTGGTATAGAATAATCCAGGTTTATCCGATATTTTTATTCCTTTATGGGAATTTCGAAGTAAGAATTGTGTCTCAATTACTTACTTTCACAGTTTAAACCAAGCAACTTCCAGGTCAAACCTTGATAAAACTCCCAAAATATTCGGAAATAAAAGCCAGGTTTTGGGCGCTGCCAGGAATCGTTAATCTGGTGGAGTGGTCAAAGCGTTCTTCGCTTCCCGGCTTTTTTAAGGTGCCTATTTTTGATGTACTGGTATTTATTCTCAATGAGATCAAGCGTTCTGCCCTGGTTACCCGGGCAAACTCGATGGCTTTTAGCTTCTTTTTATCGCTTTTCCCAGCCCTGATCGTACTGCTTACACTCCTACCCTTTTTCACCAATTCTCTTTTGTCAGTTATTCCGGAAGGAGAAACCCTGATGACCCAACTGGAAACCCAAATTAATATAGTGATGCCGGGTAATGCCGGAGATATGCTTTTTGGAACGATTCAGGATCTGACTACCCGGCCTAGAAATGGACTCTTATCTATCGGTTTCCTGCTGGCAGTCTTTTTCGCTTCCAATGGTATGATGGGGATGATGAAGAGCTTTGAAAAAGCCCATGTGCAAACCTTCAAGAAACGAACCGGTTTACGAAAACGTATGATCAGTATTGCACTGACCGGTTTACTTGGGGTTTTATTGATTACATCTGCTATTTTTCTGATCCTGGGCAACCTGATCATCTATTGGTTATCCGACTTTATCCGTCTGGACTGGTTTGGCGCGGTATCGGTATCCTTGCTACGTTATCTGGTTATTATCCTGCTCTTTTATTCGATCATTGCGATGATTTACCGATATGCAGTGCCCTATCAAAGGCGCTTTTCTTTTTTTACACCAGGCGCAACGCTGGCGACTGTTTTATCGATCCTCTCATCGGTGGCATTCTCGTTTTACGTAGAAAATTTCAACACCTACAATAAGTTGTACGGATCTATTGGGACCATTATCGTGATTATGCTTTGGATCCAGTTGAATTGTTTTGTCTTACTGGTTGGCTTTGAATTAAACTCCAGTATAGCTGTAAACCGGGATCTGAAAAAGCTGCGGCCGGAGGAATAGTTCTTCCGCCTTACTTGGTACGCTGTTCCAATTTCAATCCCAATTCTTTGCCTTTTGCTACCATAAATTCAAAGGCTGCTTCGTATTCATTCGAGATTTCGCCTTCGAGAATGGCTTCGCGAATCGCATTTTTGATAATTCCTACTTCGCGAGATGGGGAAATCCCAAAGGTATTCATGATCAGTTCGCCAGAAATCGGTGGCTGCCAATTACGGATTTTGTCCTGTGCTTCCACCGCTTCCAGGCGCTCCCGTACCAGATTATAATTCTCCAGATACTTTTCCACTTTCTTGGGATTTTTGGAAGTAATATCTGCTTCACAAAGGAGCATCAAATCTTCAATTTCGTCGCCTGCATCAAAGAGCAAGCGTCGGATTGCAGAATCTGTAATGTTTTCCTTGGTCAGGCTGATCGGACGCAGGTGCAAGCGAACCAGTTTTTGCACGTACTTCATTTTAGAATCCAGGGGCAGCTTTAAGCGCTTAAAGATTCGGGGTACCATGGCAGCACCAAGTGCCTCATGACCGTGAAAGGTCCAGCCTTGCTCCGGATAAAAGCGTTTGGTAGGCGGTTTGGCAATATCATGCAAAACGGCTGCCCAACGCAACCAAATATTATTGGTTTTCCGGCTAAGGTTGTCGATCACCTCCAGCGTGTGGTAAAAATTGTCTTTATGTCCTTTCCCGTTTCTGATCTCTACCCCATACAAATCTGTCATCTCCGGAAAGATCAGTTGGAGCAAACCCGTATCAAAAAGCAATTTAAACCCGACTGAGGGTTTAGGGGATGCCAGAATTTTTTCCAGTTCAACCGTTATCCGTTCCTTGGAAACAATATTGATCCGACTCTTATAGGCGGCGATTGCTTCATACGTTTCAGCCTCGATCCGAAAACCCAACTGTGTAGAAAAACGGATAGCCCGCATCATTCGAAGTGGGTCATCGGAGAAGGTTTGTCCGGGCTCCAAGGGTGTTTTAATTAACTTTTCTTCCAGGTGCTGGAGTCCGTGAAAGGGATCAATGATGGCACCGTAGTCGTTGTCGTTCAGACTTACTGCCAGGGCATTAATCGTAAAATCGCGCCGATTTTGGTCATCTTCGAGACTGCCTTCCTCTACAGAAGGTTTACGAGAATCCTGACGATATGATTCTTTGCGTGCGCCAACAAATTCCACCTCCATATCCTGGTGGTGCAGCATGGCTGTCCCAAACCGCTTGTAAACAGCTACCCGCGGGATGGGACGCAGATAGGAGGCCACATTTTCTGCCAGTTGGATACCACTGCCAACGCAAACGATATCCATGTCCTTGGAAGGGCGCCCCAACAATCGATCGCGTACATATCCTCCTACCACAAAAGTGGGATAGCCCAAGTCATCTGCGGCATCTTTGATGATTTTAAAAATCTGGCGTTCGTGTGGTTCGATATTAAAGACCAAGGGTTCGTAATTCTGTAGTTCGTTGATTCTGAAGGCTTAATTTCATTAAACCCAAGCTAATTCAGTGGAATAAATCGCTTCGATTTCTTCCAGTACGGCAAAAACATTTGCGGGCTCATCTTCTGTAACGAGTCTCGACCGATAGGGCTTAATATTCGGGAAACCTCGGAAATAATTTCCATAATGCCGGCGCATTTCCACAATTCCCAGTTTTATTCCTTTCCATTCCAGTGAGTGTTGAAGATGTTGCCGGGCTGCAGCAACCCGTTCGGCAACGGTTGGTGGCTCCAGGATTTCCCCTGTTTCCAGGAAATGCTTTATTTCCCTGAAAATCCAGGGATTCCCGATACTTGCCCGTCCGATCATAATCCCATCTACCCCGTATCGGTTTTTATATTCCAATGCTTTTTGCGGACTGTCGATATCGCCATTCCCAAAAATTGGAATTTGAATGCGCGGATTTTGTGCAATCTTACCTATGAGCGTCCAGTCGGCCTCCCCCTTATACATTTGTTTTCGGGTTCGCCCATGAATGGATAAGGCCTGGATGCCTACATCCTGCAAGCGTTCGGCTACCTCTTCAATAAATTTGGTCTGGTCGTCCCAACCCAATCTGGTTTTTACGGTGACAGGCAATTTGGTCGAGTCAACAACGGCTTTAGTTAGTGCGACCATTTTCGGAATATCTTGCAATATCCCGGCACCCGCCATTTTACAGGTCACTTTTTTGACCGGGCAACCAAAATTGATGTCCAATACTTCCGGATTGGCATTTTCCACAATTTCTGCAGCCTGCATCATGGAATCCAATTCGGCACCAAATATCTGTACGCCGATTGGTCGCTCGTAGTCGTAAATATCCAGTTTCTGCACGCTTTTTGTCGCATCCCGGATCAGCCCTTCCACCGAAATGAACTCGGTGTACATCATGTCGCAGCCCTGTTCTTTGCACAAGGCTCGAAAGGGCGGATCACTCACATCCTCCATTGGAGCAAGCAAAAGCGGGAATTCTCCCAATTCTACTGAGCCGATCTTTACCATGACATAAAAATTTGAACCGCAAAAATAACAAAAAACCAATGCACATGATTCCAAATACGGGAGGGAGTTTGAGTTGGCAGGCTATCGCCTGGTCGAAGGTCTAAGGTCGAAGCCTTTGGCTTGGGTCGAAGCGGTCTTTCAGACCTTTTGGGTCTATTTAATTTCCTGGCGGAAATTTTGGTCTATAAGGAGGGTTGAGAGTTGCGCCCTGTCTAGTGATCGATATATTCACGGTTTTAACGATTTAAACGGGTCAAACCTTCGCGAAGCGAACAAAATAGACCCAAGCCGTAGGCAATAGACCAAACCACCAAAGGTGGAATAGACAGACAGAATTTTTGAATGCTGTCCCAATAGCTATCGGGATTAATTTTTACTGAGGTCACTAACTCACTGAAAACTAACCCACTAACCAACTAACCAACTCGACCACAGAATCACAAGACCACGTTTTAAACGCGTAAAACGATTTAAACTTTCGCGCAGCGAACACAGAAATAGAAATCCAATACCTTTCCGGTCTCAAGTATTGTCTTATTTTTGCGCCGGAAATATTTCTCATATAATATAACTGTCCGAAATGATTACCGGCGTCATACTTTGTTTTATCCTTGGATACATTGCCATTGTCTTGGAACATCCATTAAAACTGGACAAGACAGTACCTGCTTTATTAATGGGGGCTGCTTGTTGGGCATTCATTTCACTCGGGCATCTGGACGTAGTGGATGCTGCCGGATCAGTAGGAGAACATCTTGGTGGCGAACACCAAAGCGACCACATGCTGGAAGTGTTGCTCCACCATGTTGGAAAAATAGCGGAAATTCTGTTTTTCCTCATTGGTGCCATGACCATTGTAGAGTTAGTTGACTTGCACAGGGGTTTTGCTGTTATAACCAATCGCATTACCACTACCCGTAAACGGACGATGCTCATCCTGATTTGCGTCCTGGCATTTTTCCTTTCTGCCACGCTGGACAATCTGGCATCTACCATCGTACTTGTTTCACTCTTGCGTCGATTGGTACCGGTTAAAGAAGAGCGTATTTGGTTTGTCTGCATGGCCGTGATCGGTGCGAATGCCGGCGGTGCCTGGTCACCAATTGGTGATGTCACCACCACCATGCTCTGGATCAGTAAAAAAGTAACAACTCTGGGATTGATCGATCACCTGGTTTTCCCTGCTTTTGTTTGCCTCGCTGTACCGGTACTCATTGCCTCTTTTATGAAGCCTTTTAAAGGCAATATTACTCCGGCGGTAACTGATCGGGATTCTGATTTCAAAGAAGAAAAACTGCTCAGTAGTCGGACCATGCTTTTTGTAGGTATCGGCGCCTTGGTTTTTGTACCCGTATTCAAATCTATTACCCACCTGCCTCCGTATGTTGGCATGATGCTTTCGATGGGTATTGTTTGGCTGGTATCCGAATATATTCATCCGGAAGAAGATTTTACAGAAGAACGCAAACATCTTTATTCTGCGCACAGAGCGCTTTCGCGTATTGAGATGTCGAGTATCCTGTTCTTCCTCGGAATTTTGGTAGCAGTAGCTGCATTGGAATCGGTGGCCATTACCGGGCCCACAGGCGAGCAGGTCGGATTACTGAAAGCAATGGCACAACACCTGCAGCTGGCCATCCCTAATCAGGACATTGTGGTCATATTGCTGGGTGGACTGTCGGCTGTTATTGACAACGTGCCTCTAGTTGCCGCTTCCATCGGGATGTACGATTTCCCAATCGACCATAAAATTTGGCATTTTATCGCTTACTCTGCCGGTACAGGTGGTAGTATGTTGATTATCGGTTCTGCTGCCGGCGTTGCCGCGATGGGTATGGAGCGCATCGACTTTATCTGGTATTTGAAAAACATTACCTGGCTTGCAATGGCAGGCTTCCTGGCCGGTGCGGCAGCCTTTTTAATAATGTATGCCTACCTCTGGTAGCATTATTTCGGATTATCCCGATTAGCAAAAGACCCTTTAAAGCCCCCTCTTGACTCAAAGAGGGGGCTTTATTTTTTTGATACCTTGTTGCCTAACTGCTGCCAAATCCGGTATCCAGGTCAGCTCTTCCGATGGAATTGTTTCATTCCTCAGGAATTTGGTATATTTTAATGCCAGAAATGTTCCATAAAAACTACTTGACCATGAAACACCTGTACATCTTACTTTTCCTGTCGTTGTTTCTGAATTTCCAGGCAAAGGCCCAAACTATGGATTGTGCCTACCCAATCATCTTTTTGCATGGATGGACCGGCAATGAAACGTCCTTTGCAGCTGTATATAATGATCCGCAATTTGCCGCAATTTGGGGTCCGCTCACCGATGTTTTTCACGCCGTTGTCAATGCGACCGATGACACCCACATCTTTGGCGCAGATCATATTCAGGGTACCAATGATGATGATGTATTGGTCCAGTTTGTCAACGAAACGAACACCCTCAATCCGGGTTGTGTTTATGCGATTAACCTTCAAAATTTCTGGAACGAAAATGCAGCCGTGCCTATACTTGATCTGCATGGCTGTGACTCTCCGGGACTATTCGAATCAGACAGCAATGAGTCTGCTATCCTAAAACAAGGCTATGCTCTGGGTAAAATGATCGAAAAGGTCCTCGCTGCGAACCCAACAAAATCTAAGGTTATACTGGTTTGCCATTCCATGGGCGGACTGGAAGCCCGGGAATACCTACAGCGGCGGGTACCGGAAAATCCGGGCGGAACGCCGCGTTGGTGGGTAAACCCGAGTGCAGCAGACGGACATCGGGTTGCCAAACTGGTCACCACCGTAACCCCACACCGGGGAAGTAATACACTTGGAAATATTAGTCCGCTCGGACCACCAGACGCAGCAGACAAAGATGGAACTTTCGATCTCGCTTCCGAAGCAGTTCGGGATATGCGTTACAGCAACGCCTGTGGCTTTCTGGGGCTGGACGATTGTCCGGGAGTATATCTATATGGCGGCGATGAAGACGACTATATCTCTTTCCCCTACCCATACTGGAATGATGATGTTGACTGTGATGGGGACGAATCCAGTCCGACAGTAGTGGGTGTCAATATTAGTGGTGTCACCCAGGGAACCGGCTATGAATGGGATGGCACTTATGACAATCCACAATTGCCCCTTCCTACAAATCTTCGCTACACCTGGATTACATCCGATATCATTGGCGACACGGGGGATGGCGTAGTAGCCTGGTCGCGGCAATGGCTCTATAATGGCAGCACGCCCTACCCTTCCGATGGCACCCCGCATCGCTTAACAGACACCCTGCTCACCAACGTGTTTCATACAAGCGGAAACTCCAGTCCGGCCCTGATGGTACGTGGCATTGACGAAGGCGATTATCCGGCTAACCCATGGGAAGTGGGGCTGGACGCTATTTTCGGCGGCCTCGTTCAGGTGCGTGCCAGCGCCGTTCCGGAAGGACCTAAAACGACCGATCCGGATTGGTTTAAATTTACGGCTCCCGGTTCTTTAAGCAATGATATTGAAATCCTGTTTAATCCACATCCGGGACTCGCCGGGCGCATCGACTTTTTTGGAAGCAGTCCCTCCACCTATACCTCCCTGGGTACAAATGGCAGTCTGTTTCAAACTTTTACGGCAGGCAGTGCGCCGATCATTTTCAACTTGCCTTTGGGCACCGTTAACCCGGGAGGAACTTATTATTTTCGGGTCATTCATCAGGGAATCGATTATGATGACTGGACGACGCCTTACACCTTTAACATCCAAACCATTCTGCCCTTACCCCTGGAGTTGCTTGCCTTTTCGGCGAAAGCCGAAGCAAAAGGAAACCTGATCTCCTGGGAAACAGAGATGGAGCAGGATTTGCGTATGTTTCACATTGAGCGTGCAGGAGAAGATCAGCAATACCATTCGATCGCGGCTGTAACTCCTGGAAATCAGGCTGCAAAGCAATACTACTATCATTTAGATTCGCAACCCCTTCCGGGAATCAACTATTACCGGTTGCGGATAGAGGAAGAAGACGGACAAGTTCGATACAGTCCGGTGCGGGCGATCACAAATGAAGCCGTGTTACAGGTACGTGCTGTTTATCCGATGCCTGCCGGGCAGCAATTGCTCATCGACCTGCAAACCAGTAGCCTGGAACCTGTTGAAATCAGGCTTATTGACTCCTTTGGCCGGCTGATTCTGACGCAGGTAGAGGACCGGTTTTTAGGTTCAACGACCCTGGTGTTGGATAGCAGCAATTGGCCGGGTGGATTCTATGTATTACAAATCAAGCAGGGAGCCTATCAGTGGCAGGGGAAAGTTGTAAAATAAACGTGGCATGGCACTCATTCGCGAAATTGGCTGGTTATTAAAGAAGGAGCTTACGCTCGAATATCGGATGCGCTATGCCATCAGCGGCATTCTTCTGTACGTGCTTTCTACCGTATTTATTGTGTATATATCTGCCGTACGGATAGATGGAGCGGTTTGGAATGTCCTGTTTTGGATTATCGTACTATTTGCGTCTGTCAATGCGATCACTAAAAGTTTTCAGCAGGAAAGCGGTCAGCGGCAATTGTATTATTATTCCCTTCTGGATCCACGAGCAGTTATTTTAGCAAAAGGGCTATACAATTGCCTGTTGTTATTGGTACTCACCCTGCTTACCTATGCCTGTTTCAGTTTTGTGGCAGGTAACCCGGTCAAAGATGCAGGCCCCTTCTTTTTAGCCATCTTTTTGGGGAGTCTGGGATTTGCGTTGACATTTACCTTTATTTCCGGGATCGCTTCTAAGGCAGATAACAGGGCTACCCTAATGGCTATCTTG
Organism: Saprospiraceae bacterium; assembly: GCA_020437105.1. Lineage (GTDB taxonomy): Bacteria > Bacteroidota > Bacteroidia > Chitinophagales > Saprospiraceae > JAAEZH01. Next base: position 34,068 of record JAGQWR010000030.1, on the reverse strand, counting down.
GGGTTTCCGTTGATTATCCCGATATTGCTTACTATGGTCAAAATGGGTGCACAATCCATGGGACTGATTCAGGGAAATTCAATTCGTAGTGATATTGCCACGTTGGTTGGCATCGACCTTGTCTTACTGGCAGTTTCGTTGCTCCTGTTTCCATTTCTTTGGAGAGATTGACCTATTTATGACTTGGCTATTGCCGAAATTTGCGACCTTTCCGGAGTAAAATAGCGTGCAAAATGATTAAAAAACATTGGTGGAAGGCTTTAGGTGTAGTGCTTCTTATTTATGCATTCACGGTGGGGCTTTTGGTTCCTTTAAAACCAGGTATTCAGCAGGTTTCACCTCGTTCGGCTGATGCCGGCACACCGATTACGGTGCTGGTAAACGGATACAATACCTCCTATCCGGCTGATCCGACAGCTATTCGAGCCTGGTTAAAGGTCGATTCTATCCATGCCCTTGCGGCGAATAGCATCCGCCAAACATCCAGACGTGCTATTGAGTTGGATTTTGTCTTGCCTGCCAGTCTTCCAAGCCGTGCCGATGTCATGCCTGCCAGTTTGATTATAGATGAGGCCCAAAGTGGCGTTCAGGTATTGCCAGACGCGGTTTTTATCCGGCAACAGGTACTTGATCCCGCTGCCGGAAATATTGCCTGGTCACAGACAGTAATCCAGGATTTGCATAAGACATCCGGCATGAATTTTCCTTTTCGAAATATTCTGAAAGAAACGATCCGAAACACCTATTTCCATGTGTCATTATGGTTTGCGATGCTTTTTCTGTTTATTGCCAGTGTGTATTACAGCATCAAACATTTGAGGACACGGGAGTTGATTTATGATCATTGGGCAGAGAGTTTCACCAGAATTGGTGTACTTTTTGGTATTCTGGGCTTAACCACAGGTGCTGTTTGGGCACGATTCACCTGGGGAGCCTTCTGGAGCTGGGATATCAAACAGAATATGACTGCCATTGCCCTGTTGATTTATCTGGCTTATTTTGTATTGAGAAACAGCTTTGAAGATGCTGAGCGACAAGCCCGATTGGGAGCGAGTTATAATATTTTCGCCTTTTCGCTGCTTATTCCGCTCATCTATATTATTCCGCGATTGAGCGACAGTTTACACCCGGGCTCAGGCGGAAATCCGGCATTTGGATCAGAAGATTTGGACAATACCATGCGTATGGTTTTTTATCCGGCAATCATTGGATGGACCCTACTGGGTTATTGGTTGGCAAATCTTTCAGCCAGACTGCTTATTCTAAGAGAAAAGTATTTGTCAGAATAAAAATTTTGACGAGTTTTGGGCTTCCTAACTATTAGCTAAATGTAGCAACACATAGGTAGGCGGATTAATAGAGCATACTTTAGGTATAGCTCATTTAAAAATCAAATATGAGAATCAGGATTCTTTCCATTTTCTGTCTGTTATTTGGAACGACAATTCCCCTGTCTGCTCAAGATGGTGGTTTAGTGGATTTTATGGATAGTATTGGAAAAATTTATGTCGTTGTGGGTGTCATTCTTGTCATTTTCATCGGCTTGGTAATTTATTTGATCCGACTGGACCGAAAAATTGCTCGTTTGGAAAACCAAATTATGGATAATGACTAAGACAAAACCGCAACCCAGTTTTTTTGGCAGTGTTCAGAATTATTTTGATAAAGCTGCTGTTCATACCGGCCTGCACCAGGGTTTATTAACCCAGATTAAAGTTTGTAATGCTGTTTACCAGATACAGTTTCCAGTACGCATTGGAAACGAATATCGGGTTATTGAAGCTTACCGGGTGCAGCATAGTCACCACCGCCTGCCAACCAAAGGTGGTATTCGCTACAGTAACCACGTGAACCAGGAGGAGGTCATGGCGTTGGCGACCTTGATGTCCTACAAATGTGCCATTGTAGATGTGCCTTTTGGCGGAGCTAAAGGTGGTGTAAAGATCAACCCCTGGGAATACAATGAAGCACAGCTTCAGAAAATTACGCGTCGATACACCACAGAGCTGATCCAACGAAACTTCATTGGCCCTTCTGTTGATGTACCTGCGCCTGATTACGGAACAGGCAGCCGGGAAATGGCCTGGATCTATGACACTTACCGGGCATTCAAAGGCAACGATATTGATGCAGCAGGTTGTGTAACAGGTAAGCCTGTTGGCCTTCACGGAATCCAGGGACGCCAGGAGGCTACCGGCCGGGGTGTATTTTATGGCATCCGGGAGGCTGTTGACCAGAAAGAAGAAATGAAACGCCTTGGACTGGAAACCGGTATTGCTGGAAAAACGATGGTCATCCAGGGACTGGGAAATGTTGGTTCTTATACGGCCAAAATCAGCCAGGACGAAGGAGATGCTATCATTGTCGGGGTTTCGGAGGTGGAAGGTGCTATCTACGACGCCAAAGGTATTGATATCTATAAACTCCTGAAATTCCGCGAAGAGACCGGTTCCATTCTTGGGTTTCCGGGTGCGGTCAATTTCCAAAAAGAAGATCGCAACAAAGTATTGGAATTCGAGTGTGATATTTTGGTGCCTTCGGCACTCGAAAATCAGATCACCCAGGAAAATGCCGGCCGGATTAAAGCAAAAATTATCGCTGAAGCAGCCAACGGCCCGACAACATTCGAAGCGGAACAAATCCTGCTTAAAAAGGGAAAACTTATTATCCCTGACCTTTTCTTAAATGCAGGCGGTGTAACTGTTTCTTATTTTGAGTGGCTGAAAAACCTGTCGCACATGCGCTTTGGTCGGATGGAAAAACGATTCAACCAAAACATACTGCGGCAAGTGGTTGATCTGGTGGAAGATTCAACCGGAAAGATCGTTACGGCACGCGACCGGATGCTTATCGCAAAAGGAGCTGACGAAATTGATCTTGTACGTTCCGGTTTGGAAGAAACGATGATCAATGCCTACCAGCAGATCATAGAGATTCAGCGTCGGAAAAAGAAAATTGAAGACCTGAGAACGGCTGCATTTGTCAATGCAATCAAAAAAATTGGAAATGACTACCTGACTATGGGAATCTTCCCATAAACACAAGGGGTCTAAAACATACTTTGTACGGGTTCGTTACTACTTTGCAGTAACGAACCCGTTTTTTTTTCTCCGAATAATATTCCATTTCTTCTGCCAATTCGACCTTATATAAAATATCCAAAGGAAATTCCATCAAATCTTTGAGTTTTATTTCTTAGTATATATCTTGCATGCTTCAAAAGTTTTAAGGGTTGTTATCGCTTTTGTTGACCAAAAAATTCAAAACCCTAGAAAATCATGCCAGAGAAACTCGATAAGATCGATTTAAAAATATTGCAGATCCTACAGGATAATAGCAAGATCACTAATTTGGATCTTTCAAAGAAGATTGGTTTGTCACCTGCCCCAACGCTTGAGCGGGTAAAAAAGTTGGAAACGTCCGGTGTAATTGAGAGTTACCACGCCATGGTAAACCCTCAAACCATTGGTCTGAATGTAAAAACCTTTGTGTTGGTTTCCCTGGCCTGGCAAAAAGAAAATGCGCTCAACCATTTTCTGGAGAAAATTCGGGAAATTGAAGAAATCACAGAGTGTTACATCATTACTGGTGAGGCTGATTTCCTGATTAAGATTGTTTGTAAGGATATTCCTACCTACGAGCAACTGCTCTTTAAAACGCTTTCCCAAATTGAGGAGATTGAGCGACTCAAAACGCTGATGACCCTCTCTACTGTAAAAGATACCAAGGTTTTACCTTATAATTACGACTAATTAGTTCCCGGCAACTAACATGGGAGCTTCCCGACAGAGCCTATTGTGGCAGATAGATCATCCGGATTTGTCTGCCCCTTCTTACCTGTTTGGTACGATGCATTTGCGTCGCCACCTACATCTTCCTATTTTAGAACTAGCCCGGGAGCGCTTGTTGAGTTGCACTCATTTTGTAGCAGAGTTAGATCTGTCTGAAAGTCAGCATCTCTCAGTAGAAAAAGCCGCCAGCAAAGATTGGACAAAAGAACTTACTCCCAGGAAATTTGAAAAATTGGCCAGGATAATCCGGAAAACGACCCGGATCCCAAGCGAACAATTAGCCCTGTATCCACCCTTGTTTCTGGTTAATATTTTGAGTAGCCGGATTCTGGTGCCCGTTGGACGCCCTTTTCATCTGGATCAATTTTTATGGGATCTGGCCGTCGATGCCGGTAAAAGTACAGGCGGGCTCGAAACCCAGGAAGAGCAAATGGCTATATACACGGCCTATTCAAACAAAGAACAGCTCCAGTCCCTGGTAAAAATGACCACGAATATTTCAGCTTATCGAAGAGAGATGCTTCGAATGAATGAAAGGTATGAGCAGGGAGCTATTCAACAGCTCTATCAAAGTACCCGGAAAAGCCTTGGAGGCTCCCGTAATGCGCTGCTTTTTGACAGAAACAGACTGATGGCCAACCGACTGGCGGCATTGCTTATGGAAAAAACAGTTTTTGCCGGTGTGGGTGTTGCACATCTGCCAGGCGAAAAAGGCATGCTTCGTATCCTCAAACACAAAGGCTTCAAACTCCGGCCAATTCTACCCGCAGAGCGCCCGGAAATTCCTTAGCTTTGTATCCAAAATAAGCGTTTGGAAATCCTCGTAAATAAAAAAACGGCATTAGTCTTTGGAGCAAGCGGATTAGTTGGCTCGCAACTTACGCAGCAATTGCTGGATCATCCGGCCTATACGACCGTCCGGATTTTTGTGCGCCATCAACTGGATATTACACATCCGAAACTGGATCAACAGCTTATCGATTTCAACAATCCTGTCAGTTTTGAAGACCACATAAAGGGCAACGATTTATTTCTTTGCTTAGGAACAACAATGGCTAAAGCAGGTAGCCGGGAGGCTTTTTACAAAGTGGATTTTACCTACGCCTACCAAGCCGCACAAGCAGCAGTAAACAATGGGGTAAATCAACTTTTGTTAGTTTCTGCTGTTGGAGCGGATAGTAATTCTTTATTCTATTATAGCCGGGTAAAAGGCGAGTTGGAAGAAGCTGTAAAAAAACTTCCCTTTTGGGCAATTCATATACTGCAACCCTCCGTTCTCTTGGGTGATCGGAAGGAAAATCGGATAGGTGAACGCATTGGAGCCAGACTTTCATTAGGCGCTCATCGTTTAAGTGGTGGGCGACTTGGTAAATACGAACCAGTGGAAGCCGCAGTCGTTGCAGGGGCGATGATTCAAAGTGCCCAGCAATTACAAAGTGGCCAATTTACTATCCCTTCCCATGAATTGAAATTTCTGGCAGACGCCTCCGGGCTTCCCGAAAAAATAAGGTAAACTGAACATGAAGAACGAAATAAAAAAAACATCTAAGATTGATATTACCATCGGTCTAAATGATCAAAAAGTGCCTGTAGATATCACCTGGCATTCTGATGATCAGCCTAATGAAAATGGAAAAAACAGAGCAAAGGCAATGCTCTTATCCTTGTTTGACAAAACCCACATGGATACCCTCAAAATTGATCTGTGGACAACCGAGATGCAGGTCCTTGAAATGGATCGTTTTTTTTATCAAACCTTAAGAGGGCTGGCCGACACGTACTATAAGGCAACTCAAAATGCGGAACTTGCAAATGAGATGCAGCGTTTTGTACAGTATTTTGGAGAAAAGACGGAAATTATTCCACCCGTAAAATAAGATTTCGGAAAATACATTCTAAATCTAAAGTCTCCCGGGAGACTGGTAATCAGCGTCAAACTGGCTCATTTTCTCCAACTCTGCGTTGAAAAAACCTCATTTAGTGCTGCTATACTCCGGTTTTTACACCTTGAATTGAAAAAATGATCTTGTTTTTACTTGAAGTCCAAAATTCCCAGCAGACTCTTAGTATCTTTCGAAAGGCAACGAAACCTGAGTAAATTCATGCTGCGTATTCTATGCACCATTGGTCTTTTTTTATGTTTTCTGCTGCCTCTGCATGCGGATGGAAGCCGATATTATCAGGTACCGGCCCTGCCTGGAGATGGTGTTTATTCGCTGCTCCGCAGATACAAACTTGATGATTTCAACTGCAACCATGAAGAGTTTTATCGCCTGAATACCATTGATCGAAATACCGGATTGATTGTCGGTAAGTATTACTCCCTGCCTATTTTATTATATGAATTTAATGGAAAGACCATCCGGTCTTCAATTGGTATAACAGACTATCCACTTGCCAAAGAAATCCAAACCTATAATGAAACCATGCTGGGTGACGGGCTCCGCAAGGATAGTTTTAAGGAAAGTAAGGTACTCTGGGTTCCCTACCACTTGCTAAATTGTCCGGAGGAGGTGAAGCGTTCTGACCCAAAGGAAGAGCCAATTGACAATCCAGAGTCAGTAGAAATGGAAAACGGCCTCAATCTGGCTGCCACGGAAGGAGGGTCCCGCCGGTTCCCGATCTTTGGGAGGGAAAATGAATACGTGCCCCTGCTCAGCACAAAAATGAAAGGGCGCGTATATTACATTGTTACCGGTCATGGCGGACCAGATCCTGGCGCCATGGGCACCAAAAGCGGCCACACTTTATGTGAAGATGAATACGCTTATGATGTGGGGCTTCGCCTGGCTCGGAATCTCATTGCCAATGGAGCAACGGTTTATGTAATTGTCAGGGACCCGAATGATGGAATCCGATCCGGGGAATTTCTGGATTGTGATTATGATGAGGTTATTTGGGGCAACAAACCCATTTACCGACAGCAGCTCGCCAGACTCAAGCAACGAAGTGCGGCAATTAATAAATTATATGAGAAACATCGTGCACAAGGCGTAAAGGAGCAATATGCTATCATGATCCATGTAGATTCCAGGAGCCAAAGCACCCAGACAGATCTTTTTTTCTATCATCATCCAAATAGTGCTTCTGGAAAAGCTCTGGCAAACCAGCTACATACCTTGATGAAAAGAAAGTACAATAAATACAGACAAAGCGGTGAATATCATGGCACCGTTTCTACACGTGACCTGCACATGTTACGCGAAACCAAACCTACTTCTGTGTATATTGAACTGGCCAATATTCGAAATGCTTTCGATCAACAACGTATTGTTCTGGAAAGTAATCGGCAGGCGCTCGCCAACTGGCTCTACGAAGGACTGGAAGATTAAGAATTAGTTATAACAACCTGTTTTCCGTTTACTCCGGCCTCTGGACCCTACCAGGCCGTTATCAGATAAATTCCAGGAAACCGTAAACATAGCCAGGAAGGTTAAATCAGAGGCAGTACCATCGCCGCGTGGAGAACCGGTAGGTACAATTACAGGTTCTGTATTTAAGAATTCACCGGTTCTATTGCCAAGAGCAGCAGCCAATTCTCCATTGGATGCCAATAACTCCGGATAGCTGACATATGATCCACCAACATCATCCAGATAATCAGAGAAGGTCTTGCGGGCACCGATCCGAAGGCCCAGATTAAAGCCATCAGTAATGGCATACTTCATTCCTACCCCAAATGGAATACTTAAAGTAACTTTAGAATAGGCAGCCTGGCCCTCCGTACCCAATGGCTGTAGATTTACCCATTGCCCATCATATACAGTCTTCGGGTTATAAGCATTCATACCCACTCCAACAAAAAGAAAGCCCGAAATAGGCCGATACAGGTTGTAGGGCTGGAAACCGGGAATATAAATTTCGGCACTTAGCCCGGCATCAATCAAATAGGATCGAAAGCTCAGGTTGCGTGCCCGAACAGTTTCATCAGAAGAATTGCTATCCCGGCCGGAAATAGTACCATAATTAAACTCCAGCGTTGCGGCTACTATCGGACCAAAATGGTAGCTGGCAAACCCTCCGATCGCAAAATGTGTTTCACTCATGTACAAGCTGACGGAGTTGTTGGACAGGTCTCCAATGTAGTTGGAACCCCCAACCTGGAATCCAAGCTCGATGCCTTGGGCATTAATACCAGTTGAATAGCAAAGGACAAAAAGTAAAAGCAAACGTTTCATGGCAAAAGGATAAAATATTAAGCAAAACATGGGAGGAACGTCTGGAAGCTTTCCAGGATTGTATGCAAAGATAATCTGTTGAGTAGAAATGCGAAGGACTGTACACAAAAAGACCGTTAACACAAAAACAGCCCTTTATCATCAGGATATACCAAAAAAACCAAAATTCCAGTTATTCATTAGATATTTGCGGTAAGGTTCATCGCTCTAAAAGGGAAGTTCATATAAAATTCCGGATTCTCCGGGGTTCCTCCTTAAAAGAAGCGTTAAAAAAACTATTTTTGACAGATTTTCTAGAAAACAACAAAACTAAAATCGGTATGAAGAAGGTTAAACTGGCGCTGTGCTTTGGCGCTCTATTGATGGGTGGCTCGCTACTTGCCCAACCTGAATCTGCTCCGGATAATTGGTTCAATTTAGATCCAACGGAAGATGGTGTTCGGGGTGTAAGCACGGAGCGTGTATATCAGGAGCTCCTACGCGGACGCACAGGTGAAACAGTAATTGTAGCTGTAATTGACTCTGGTGTTGATTATGATCACGAAGATCTGAAAGACATTATGTGGGTGAATGCCGGCGAAATTGCAGGAAATGGAATCGATGATGATGGCAATGGCTACATCGACGATGTCAATGGCTGGAATTTTATCGGCGGTGCAAAAGGCAATGTTGCCGAAGATACCTACGAAATCACCCGCCTATACAAAATGTATCAGGATCGCTTTGACGGTGTTAACCGCGACGACCTTTCCAAAAAGGAAAAGGTGGAGTACGATCAGTACATGGAAATCAAAAAAACCATCGACGAGCAACGCGATGAAATGGAAGGCAATGTAGCTTTCTATTCCGGTCTCCTCGATAAATTAGGCAAACTCAAAGAAGCCCTTGGAAAAGAGGACATCAAAGCAGCAGATCTGGAAGGTTATGAACCAACAGATCCTGATCTTACCCAGGCAGTTGCTATCTTAAACAATGTATTGAGCCAGGGTACGACCCTGCCTGAAGTAGAAGAACAACTTAAAGGTGGTGTAGAATACTTTAGCAATAGCCTTAACTACGGATACAATCCGGATTTTAACCCACGTAATATTGTTGGTGACAACTATAACGATGTTTACGAAAGATATTACGGAAACAATGATGTACAAGGCCCGGATGCGAGCCATGGTACACACGTTTCAGGTATCATTGGTGCCGTTCGTGGCAACGGAATTGGTATGGACGGGGTGGCAAATAATGTACGCATCATGTCTGTACGTGCTGTGCCAGATGGTGATGAGCGTGACAAAGATGTTGCTAACGCTATCATTTATGCTGTTGACAATGGTGCTTCTGTTATCAACATGAGCTTTGGTAAAGGATATGCATGGGATAAAGAAGCCGTTGAAAAGGCCATAAAATATGCTGCCAAACACGATGTATTATTGGTACATGCTGCCGGTAACTCATCTCAAGACAATGACAACACGGATAATTTCCCGAATGATACCTACAAAAAAGGTCGTAAAACATTTGACAACTGGATCGAAGTAGGTGCATTATCCTGGAATGGCGGACCAGCATCCTTCTCGAACTACGGTCAGGGAGGTGTAGATTTGTTTGCTCCGGGTGTTGATATCTACTCTACTATTCCGGAAAGCGATTACGCTTCCTTTAGTGGTACAAGTATGGCTTCTCCGGTTACCGCTGGTGTAGCAGCGCTGGTACGCTCATACTATCCTGATCTAAGTGCGAAACAAGTTCGCGAGATTCTGATGGCCAGTGTTGATCCACTGAACGAGGATGTAACCCTTCCCGGCTCTGATGAGACCGTTCCATTTAGACAGTTATCTGTAACTGGTGGCGTGGTGAATGCCTTTAATGCAGTTGAAATGGCTGCAGAAACGAAAGGTAAAGCGAAGAAGAAAACCCGCATTAAAGATGGACGCACAGCAGATGAGGCTCCAAACAAAAAAGACCGGGCATAATTTAAATTAGCCGGCTTATAAAAAAACCCCTCTTTAGCTTGATGCCGAAGAGGGGTTTTCTTTTTACCGGATACTTAATCAAAGCCAAAAAAACCTAATTCATTAAAGTCTGCACAGGAAGCCAATAACACATACGAATCTGCCGAACCAAAATATCGGGTTACCCGGAAAGCATTTAATTTATTATCACTACGTGCACGCTCCTCGCTGGCCTCTAAAAAGGATTCCTGGTCAGGTGCAAAGGAGCTGGTTCCAACCCAATCTTTCCCTATTAAACCGATGGATAGAACTATTTCCGAAACGGCCGAACGCTCGGATAAGGTTAAATCGTCTAAAATGTCGAAGGTGTAAAAATGTACGTTGTCGAAAAATTCCAATACAAATCCGCGCCCAGGAGCACTGCTAAATCGGACATTAGTAAACTGCGGTTGGGCAAACATCATTTTATGTTTATGGTCTAACACATTGGGCAATGGATAAAGCTCCGCCTCCATTAGACTTCCATCCGAGCTAAAATGGCTTACGTAAAGCCCGTCCACCGCAATCTCGCCATCCTGGTTATCATAAAGCCCATAAACATAATAATCACCATTTTCGTTAACCCAAATATTACCAAACATTTCAAATGTAAAGTTCTGATTGGTCTCCAGGATGGTAGCAGAGCCGGATTCTTTAATCCCGGTGTGACTTATTACCGTTCCGGCTGAATAACTACGATCATTGTGGGGCAGCAAATATTTATCAGACCCTAATGCTATGGTATGCTTATTAATTCTTTGAATTTCTCCATTCATGGAAATAAAGGCAATTTCCATTTGGGTAGATTTATGCGATTTTTGCGGATTGCCGCTCAGGTCGCTTTTTCTTATAAAGCATAGCTCATCCTTATTAAAGCCATTAAACCACCATTTTGTAAAGCCTTTATCATCCGGAAGGTCGATTTCTTTTTCAGTCGGAGACATATTCGAATGACTCCAGGAGAAAAGGGTGAAAACCCCTTTTTTATCATCGTCATATCTTACTCCATGAAGGCCACTTTGGGTAACAAACCAATCTTCCAGGTCATCTACAAGTTCCACTTCAAGGGTTTTCAAGGCGCCCTCGTTTACCTGATGGATGTAAAAATGTTTTTTTCCATCTGCCGTTTTTTTTGTCTGTGCTTCCACATGATAAAAGAAATCTGAAAGAGGCGATCCAACAAAAAAGTCAATTGCTTTTTTTGCGACTTGTGCATCCGGTAGCGGCACACTCCAAACCAAATCACCTGATTCGCTAAAATGCCACATCTCATTATCAAAGGAATAAGAGGCTAAGCCCTTAAATTTTCCAATTTCAAAAAATAATCCCTTTCCGGGAATCATAAAGGACCGCACAATCTTCTTTTCTGATTTCAGTTTAAGTGGCACAATTTCCTGTGCATGAAGCAGCGCAGCACCTGAAAAGAATATAAAAAAGGCAAGTATGGAACCTAAAAATTTCAATCTACCAGTATTTATAAGGTTACGAAAATATGTCTGCAGCTTAATTTGCTTCGAAAGTGCTTAGCTCCGCCTGATTCCCGGAAAAGACGAGCAGATGATAATATCCATTGTTGCCAAAATAACGGATGACATTAGAGTATTCACCTCTGGTTTTTAGCCTCTTGAGTGCACCATTCAGGTACGATCGTTGCTCCGGCGCAAATTCTGAATTACCGACCCCCGTTTTAATATCTGCTTCTTTATAGGACTCCCTAAAACTAAGGGTGGACTTTTTTAGAAGACTCAAATCCGGTGCGATATCAAATGAATAAATACGGGTAATAGAATAAAAATCCAGGACAAATCCCTTTCCGGGGACCGGATTAAACCGGGCATTAAAATATCTTGGATCAGCGGAAATCATTTTATGTCTGTCGTCGGAAGCAGGCAATGGATAGGTTTTTTCGTTGAGCAGGTTGCCATCTGAATCAAACTGCTGCAAATACATACCATCAACCTCCATGGTTTTCTCGCTTCCATCATCATAGATCCCATAAACATACCAGCCACCAGCTTCATCAAACCAGATTCCACCGTACATATCAAAGGAGAAATTTTCATCCCTTTTAGAACTTGAACTCGCTCCAGGGGAAGATGCGATAGTGGAGTAAATAATACCAGTATGGCTAATTTCTGCCCCACCATTAAAACTTCTGTCTGCATGTGGGAGCAGTAATTTATTTCCCTTCAATTTAATGGTGAATCTGGTGGTTTTTTGTAACGTACCGTTTAGAGCAACAATAGCCAATTCAAAATCAATCGACTCATGTGATTTTTGTGGATTTCCTTTTAAATCCTGTTTTCTTAAAAAATACAACTGATCTGCAGAATGCCCCTGAAACCACCAATCCGTAAATTTGTCCTCTTTATCAAGGTCTGGCAGGTCAATGGCAAAATCCGTCTGATCCAGATTTGTATGATCCCAGGAGTACAAAAAAAACAGCCCCTCTTTATTATTATCAACTTTATCTTTTCGAATACCATGAAGACCCTCTCCGGATACAAACCAATCATCCACATCATCAGAAAAAGCTAATTTCTCCACTTTTTTTATTTCAAACATTTTAAACATCCCATCCTTAATCCGGTTCACCATAAAATGTGCAGGACCTACTATCGGGTTATAGCCCTGACTCTCAATGTGATAAACATATTCTGAATAGGGAGATCCAACAAAATAATCAGACATTCCTTTTTCAATCTGATCTTTTACGATTGGAACCTTCCAAACTAAATCACCTGCTTCATCGAAATGATAAATCATCCAATTATTGTCTTTTACGATCAATCTTTCGGATCCCGTTTTAACATATACACCCCTGCCTGGAACTTCAAAAGACGCCAGTATGGTCTCTTTATTCTCTAAATTAAAAGAAACCGTGTTTTGACCATACAGGTTCAGGCTTGTCAAAAAAAGCAAGCCAATCAAAAAGGAATAATTTGGTAATCTCATCATGCTGTCGTTTAGGGGTAAATTATTAAAACGCTGTATTTGTCATATTTACAGAGTTAGGTCTGCCGCAGAGGCTATAAACCCCAAACCTTTGACCCTAGCCACGCACAACCACTTCTTCCAAATACTCCTCTCCCAAGGCTGCATTCATGCGGACACGGATTTTATCTCTGTTGAGGTGTAATTCTTCCCGCAAGGGGGCTGAATCAATGGCAATAAAGAGCTTTCGCCGAATGATCTTCATCTCCCGGGTATATTGGTTGATACTGGTTCCCATTTCTTCCGACCAGACCTCCCGGATCCGGGAAAGGTTTAGACGGTTCTCCATTTTGCGGCTCTTGATCCACTCCTGTAGAATTTCCTTTAAAGGCTGGTCATTATGTTTGCGAATCATCAGGTATTGGAGATTTTTCCATCTTCTACTTCAAATATACGGATTTTACGATTTCCGGTTCCTGCCAAAGATTCCACCCTTTCTTTACGAGTATCTGTGATAAATACCTGTCCGAAATTTGGCTCCTGCACCAATTCGATCAGTTTCCGAACCCGCTCCTGGTCCAGTTTATCAAAAATATCGTCCAATAGCAGTATCGGAATCCGTTGGGTACTGTTTTGCAGGGTATCATATTGGGCAAGTTTCAGTGCCAAAACAAAGGACTTCATCTGGCCCTGGGAGGCAAATCGTTTTACCGGACGGTCGAAGATGTAGAATACCAGGTCATCTCGGTGTATGCCGGCATTGGTGCGCTGCAAAATCCGATCCTTTTCCCAATTTGATTCCAACCAGGCGTCCATGGATTGTTCCTGCAAATGCGATTGGTACCTGCAATCCACCATTTCGCGGTCCTGGCAAATTATCTGATAATACTGTTGAAACCTGGGCAGAAAAACGTTTAGATATTCAGTGCGCTGTTGGAAAATATAGCTGGCGGGCATTAAAAGCTGCCTGTCATAGGTACGAAAGAGCGTGCGATCAAAATGGCCATTCTGCCCCATTTGCTTCAGTGCTGCATTGCGCTGTTTGATCAGACGATTATAGGTAATAAGGTGATTTAGATACAGCGGATCAGTCTGAGAAAGGGCATTATCCAGAAAGCGGCGCCGATCCTCACTCCCCCCCTGAACCAGCGCGGCATCTGAAGGTGCTACAAATACGATGGGGATCAGGCCGATATGATCAGCCAGGCGATCATATTCCATGCCATTGGCTTCAAAAACCTTGCGTTTGGGCGGATCGACCTTAGCAACAATTTTGCGTTGCAGGCTGTCAAGTTGAAAGTGACCTTCCAGACGAAAGAATGAGCTTTGGTGCCGCACCAGATCCCGATCCGGAGTACCGTGCATGCTCTTGGTCATACACAGGTAATAAATAGCATCCAACATATTGGTTTTGCCCATGCCATTTAATCCGGTAAACCAGTTTAAGCCGGGCTCCGGCAGCAGTTCCTGGCTTTCATAGTTCTTAAACTGGCTTAATATGATCTTTTTCAGTTCCAAATTGTTGCAAAGATAATGCAGTAGTTTAGAGCTTCTTCAAATTTGCCCTATCTTTGGTTCGAAATTGTTAAACCCATTTAAGGATGAATAAAGTGCCTACAAGTAAAAGTAAACCTGCCAAGGGAACTCCCAGGAAGAAAAAGTCAACGCCTACGTTTGACAAAGAAACTTATCTGAAATGGTATGAGACCATGCTTCGGGTTCGTCGTTTTGAGGAACGGGCCCTGATGATGTATGGGATGCAAAAAATTCGTGGGTTCCTGCATGTGTACCTCGGCCAGGAGTCTATAACTGCCGGCATGGAATCAGCTATTCGTCCGGAGGATGCGATTGTAACAGCTTATCGTCAGCACGGCACAGCTATTGGTCGCGGCGTAAGTACGCGTTCGGCTATGGCAGAGCTGTATGGCAAAGCCACTGGTGTAAATAAAGGGAAAGGGGGCTCGATGCACTTTTTTTCTGCTGAAAAACGCTATTTTGGTGGTAATGGTATCGTTGGTGCTCAGATTCCAATTGGTACGGGGATCGCTTTCGCTGAAAAATATCGTGGCACAGATAATCTCTGTGTAACTATGTTTGGAGATGGAGCTGCTCGCCAGGGCGCACTCCATGAATCCTTCAACATGGCCATGGCCTGGAAATTACCCGTACTCTATATCTGTGAAAACAATGGCTATGCCATGGGTACCTCTGTAGGTCGTACCAGTAATGTACCCGACATATATAAATTGGGACTGGGTTATGACATGCCAAGCGAGGCGGTTGACGGTATGAATCCGGAAAGTGTACATGAGGCGATTGCCAAAGCAGCCAAGCACATTCGGGCTGGCAAAGGTCCTTATTTCCTGGAGATTAAAACCTACCGGTACAAAGGACACTCTGTTTCTGATCCGGGTAATTATCGCTCAAAAGAAGAGGTAGAGGAATACAAAGAAAAAGATCCTATTAGATTGACTGAAGCCAAAATCCTGGAATTCGGTTATGCTACTGAAGCCGAAATCAAGGCGATCAAAGATATGATCAAAAAAGAGATTGATGAAGCTGTTGAATTTGCAGAAAACTCGGAATTTCCGGATGCATCTGAGCTCTATACCGACAACTATGCCCAAGACGGTTATCCCTTCTTAACGTAGAACGGGTTTGAGCTGATCTAAAAACATTCAAAAAATGGCTTCTATGCATCATAGAGGCCATTTTTTATTTGAAAAAGAGGCCCTTCCCTTCTTGATGGAGGTGGTTTTTGTCACTTAACCAGAAAACAGGACAGAAACCGAGAATAAATATCCCAGCTATAAGCCCTAAATCAAAAGTTTACTTATTTTTGCGTGGTTTTTTACAAAGCTGTATTATCAAGCAACAAAGATCATGGCAAAAAGGAAGACGACAAAAAAGAAACAAGACGATACCTTAGTTGATTTGGTGGAAGCCAGAAACAATGCTCAGAGTTTTATCGATGGTAACCGCAATTTACTCTTTGGAGGTCTTACCGTTCTGGTAGTGGCGATCGGAGGTATATTCTTTTACAATAATTTTGTAAAAAAGCCAAAGGCTGCTGAAGCAGTTAACAAGGTTTGGGGAGCAGAACAGCAGTTCTTTCAAGACTCCTTTGCGATGGCACTCGCTAATCCGGGTGGTTCTTTTCAGGGATTGAAAGATATTGTTGACCAATACGGAAGCACGCCTACCGGCAACGTGGCAACATTCTATACAGGTATCAGTTACCTGCGTTTGGGGGAATACCAAAACGCAATTGACTATATCGAGGACGTTGACGATGACGGACAGATCATGCCAATCGTAAAGTACGGTGTACTTGGCGACGCCTATAGTGAATTGGGTGACTTCGGTAAAGCCATGAGCAATTATAAAAAAGCCGTAAGCAATGGTGATAATGAGGCCCTCACTCCTATCTACCTGATGAAGGTGGGCATGCTGAATGAAAAAGAAGGCAAATTCGCGGAAGCACTCGCAGCTTACAAGCAGATCAAATCAAAATATCCAACTTCTGCTCAAGGGCGTGAAGTTGAGAAATACCTGATCCGCCTCGAAGGCCGCGGATAAGAATAATCCGAAAATGGATAAAACAAGAGGCTGACTCCAAATGAGGGGCAGCCTCTTGTTTCGTTTAGGGTGTTTCACATCCTAAACTATCATTCCGCTCAGCTTGTTATCAAATAATTCAATCATAAAATCAGATCCGCATGGCAAGCGCACTCAAAAATCTGTCTGAATACGACGATACTAATATTCCGGAAGCAGCCGATATGAAATTTGGTATCGTAGTATCTGAATGGAATAAGGAAATCACACATGCCCTTTATCAGGGCTGTATTGACACGCTGCTCAAACATGGAGCGAAGGAAGAAAATATTCAACAATCCCAGGTACCTGGTTCTTTTGAGTTGCCGGCAGCAGCCCGCTGGATGGCCAACGCCAAGGATGTAGATGCAGTCATTTGTTTAGGCTGTGTGATCAAGGGAGAAACATCCCACAATGAATACATCAACAATACTGTGGCGGCAGCCTTGATGAACCTTAGCCTGGCCATGAACAAACCATTTATCTTTGGTGTCATTACTCCAAATACCCTCCAACAAGCACAGGATCGGGCAGGTGGCAAACATGGCAATAAGGGCGTAGAAGCTGCTGTCACAGCCATCCGAATGGTGCATACCAAAACCGAACTGGAGAAACCAAAAAAGAAGATTGGATTTTAATGAATATCAAGATTGTACATACCGGCCTGTTTAAACTGGATGGCGGTGCCATGTTTGGGGTAGTTCCCAAGAGCATGTGGAAGAAACTCAACCCGCCAGATGAAAATAATATGTGTACCTGGGCGATGCGCTGTCTTCTGATTGAAACCGGTGACCGAAAGATTTTGGTCGATACCGGACTGGGCGATAAACAGGATGAAAAATTTCGGTCGCATTTTGAGCCGCATGGCTCTCAAAATCTGATCACTTCCCTGGAAGAATTAGACCTCGTTCCGGAAGATATTACCGATGTTTTCCTGACCCACTTACACTTTGATCATGTTGGTGGTGCTATAAAACGGGGTGTAGGAGATGAACTTGTTCCGACCTTCCCAAATGCTGTTTATTGGTCTAATGAAAAGCATTATCAATGGGCGATACACCCAAATGAAAGAGAGCGGGCAAGTTTCCTAAAGGAAAACTTTGTTCCACTCTCAAATCTTGACTGTTTGCAATACATCCCGGTACAGGAAACACCTTATGAGTGGTTGCCCGGAATCATTGTGCACTACCTGTACGGACATACTGAGGCTATGATGGCTTTAGAGATCGAGGTTGGTACCAAAACATTCTTCTATTGCGCCGACTTAATACCTTCCAGCTTCCACATCGGCTTACCCTATGTGATGAGTTACGACATTCGTCCGCTTATCAGTTTGCAGGAAAAAAGAACCTTGCTGGAAAAAGTGGTGGGAAAAAACTGGATACTCTTATTTGAGCATGATCCGGAAACCGAGTGTGCTACCCTGATCCGAAATGAAAAGGGAAGAATTACGCTGGATAAGAGGTTGAGTTTAGAAGAGGCACTTGAAGGATAAAAAAAAGCCTTCCGCAAAACGGAAGGCTTTTTTTATTAAGCTGCAGTTAGATCAACTAATTCTGCATCCGGAGCATTTGTTTTCACGGATTCGATGCCGTTTTGCATGCCTGATTTAGAAGCATACATTTGGCTTTTTCCGATTACCTGCTTGTTTTTAGCAAGAAGGTTGAAGAAAACCTTTCCGTTTGCCGCTTCTTTAATTTCAAAACATTCATCATCACCGCAATTGGTGCGTACTGAATCAATTCCGTTTTTTGCACCGGATTTTTGGGCGTAACCTTGGCTGGATAGAATGATTTGGCCATTCTTCGCCTTCAAATTGAAGTAAAACTTCTCGTTTTTTTCGCTCTTAAAGATTTCGAATTTCATGTTAGCGATTTTGAAGAGTTTGGTTTGTGATCAAATTTATAAACTTTTCGGAAGGCATACTGATCTTTGGATGAAAATGTGGGATAGAGGTCTAAAGTTCAGTCTCTCCCATTTCTAATATCTTAAAAAAGGATTTTTTGTCCAGGGGCATTACTGAAAGCCGGCCAATCCGAACCAGCGCAATATCCTTCAGACTCTCTACCTCTTTTATTGCTTTCAGTGTAACCGGCTTTGTAAAGCGTTTATATGGAGCAATTTCCACAACCGACCAATCGCCTTTTTCGGCAGTAGGATCCGGATAATACTCTTTTACCACCTTCGTAATCGCCACAACTTCTAATCCTTCCCGGCTGTGATAAAACAATACGAAATCGCCCAGTTTCATCTCACGCATGTGATTTCTGGCGGCATAATTACGCACACCTTCCCACATCGTTTTCCCTTCTTTGATCAAATCGTCATAGCTATATACAAAGGGCTCACTCTTTACTAACCAATAGTTCATTAATATGGACGTTTCATTTGAACGCTAATGTAAGAAAAATGTTGGGGACGGCTAAATGGCCTCTCTTATCCCACTTTCAGCTTGCTGCTGTCTGAAAAACTCCCAACTCAAAACACCAACACATACCGAAACATTCAACGAGTGTTTTGTCCCAAACTGCGGAATTTCCAATGCAATATCGGCTTCGGCCAATAGCTCCTCCGATATGCCGCGTACTTCATTGCCAAAAACAAGGGCATAAGATTCACCCGGACGCATTCGAAATTTTTCCAACGAAATACTTTGATCCGTTTGTTCGACAAGACAGATTTTCCACCCGGCCTTTTTTAATGCCCGTACAGCCTCCAACGCACTTTCAGAATAAGTCCATTCGACCGAGTCGGTTGCACCAATTGCCGTTTTAAGAATTTCACGGTGAGGTGGTTTTGCACTGATACCACAAATAGTAATGCCGTGCAGGGCAAACGCATCTGCTGTTCGGAAAGCAGATCCCACATTCAATCCGGATCGTATATTGTCCAGTACCAGCCGAACCGCAAGTTTAGGCATTCGCCGAAAGGCATCCACATCTTTGCGATCCAGCTCATCCAGAGATAGCTTTTTCATGATCATTTTCTTTTGAATAAACACGTTTCTACCGGCCAGTTACCAATCCGGTAAACCAATTCCCATTCTTCAAACAAGCGTCTAAGTTCCTCGTCCGAAAAATCATTCATCACATTCGAATAGTATATATAATCTTGTTGGTCTAAATCAGCTAAGGGAAACCCGGTTGTTTCCCCATTGAGGTCACGGTACATGAAGGGCCCGGCATTCGGGAAAACAGTTCCCACACTTTCAATCGGAATCTCCTTTGAGTGCAGGTACAGAATCATCTCTTTGCGTTGCCCATAATAGGGAATATGTGCCAGAGTGGCATCCCATTGCTGGGAAATATTTCTGGGATAAATCCAAAAGTGCCCGGTCAAAAAAGCAAATACAAGCAGCCCCAGCGCTCCATTTTTTAGGGTTTGGTTTGGATAGGCACCCAATACATACCACAGCAACAAACTCAGAGAAATAAAGAGGGGCAACAAATACCGATGCCCGCTTAATCCGACATGCAGCAACATCCCCGGCAGGGAAACCAGCAACAGGATCACAAACAGCAAAGCCAGGCGAGCAAGCGCTTTCCCCGGGTGCTGTTTATGTAGCCATAAATATCGAAGCAATCCGGCAGCCACGAGGAATAAAAACAATCTCCCAAAATCCAAAAACCGCCAACCAATTACTGCCACATTCTTAATAAATCCCTGAAAATCCACTCCACTAAAACTTTCGGCCCAGGGCGAGTTTTCATGGTAACCGATCCAGCCCACGGCTATATAATGCCAAATTAAAAAGGCCAGTCCGAGCAAGCCGCCCGGCAAAAAGGCCCAGACACTCCGAAAAAGATCCGAAAAACTGCGTTTATGCCTGAGAAAACAGGCATCACTCAACACAAATAAAAAAAGACCAAACGCGGTAATCATGCCCCGCATGCTGATAATACATAGTCCGATAATTCCGAGCAGGACTAGCAAACGCTTTTCGCGAAAAATGCCGCTAAGTGTCATCAGGAAAAAACAGACAAGTGCCAAATCCGGACTAACCAATGCCGCCTGACCAAGTAATACCGGATCCAGACAGAGGAGTAATAAAAAAGCAAAGGCCCATCGAGCACCGCGCAGGTTTTCGGCAAGCTGAAAACCAAAAACACAAATGCCCGTTAGAAAGGGAAAAACGGCCCAATGGCTCACCGGAAGGCTCTGGCCAAACCATTGCCAGCAAAGTGCAAGATACATACCCCAAGTAGGTGGATGTCCGCTATCCAGCTCGTTGGGGAGAAAAAAATGGGAAAAATGATTTTCGTAATACCAATGCGCGTGTTTGGAAGACAACTGCACTGTATCCCAGAAAAAGGCATTAGACTGGCAAAACCAGACCAGGGCAAAAAACAAGACCACAAATGGCCAGGGACTATAAATAGATCGACCCACCTGCCTTAAAGTTCGTATTCTTTGATTTTTCGGTACAAGGTCCGTTCAGAAATCCCAAGGTCAATAGCGGCATCTTTACGGCGGCCTTTGTGCTTGCGAAGCGCCTTTTGGATCAGGTCTTTTTCCATTTCCTCCAGAGAGAGGTTTTCTTCTACTACCTCCGCCCGTCCGTAGGCTTCCTGCTGCCGATCCAAAATAATGGGCCTTCCTGAGCCAGGTACATCCATATCTGAGACCTGATGATATTGATCGGAATAATCGTCTATTGCATCGCGGTACTTTTCTGTCTGATTAGACTGCACCGGCAAATTGGGGTGTGTATCATCCCATTCTTTTAAGGGATTCAGTTCCGGCACGGCCAGATTATTGCGTTGGATAAGATCAAAAACAAGTCCTTTCAGATCGTTGAGATCCTTTTTCATGTCAAAGAGCAGCTTGTATAATATTTCTCTTTCCTGAAAGCTTCCTGAGTCTGCTGTTTCATTAACCAGAGCAGGCAAATTTCGCTGCAATAATTTAGGCATAAATTCCAACAGTGATTCAGCAGACAGGTAGCGCTCTTCAGCCAAAACAGACAGCTGTTCAGCTATGTTTTTTAATTCCCGGATATTACCGGGCCAGCGATAATTCCGAAGCAACCCGATAGCCTCATCGGAAAGTCGAACGGGTTCGGTGCGGTATTTTTCGGCAAAATCAACTGTAAATTTTCGGAACAGAACTGGAATATCCTCCCGGCGGTCTTTTAACGCAGGTACCAGGATGGGTACGGTATTCAGGCGATAATATAAGTCGTCGCGAAATTTCCCTTTACGCACCCGCTCATCCAGGGCGACATTGGTAGCTGCAATGATGCGCACGTCCGTTTGCTGTACTTTCGAAGAGCCTACTCGTAAATACTCGCCCGACTCCAGTATCCGCAACAGGTATGATTGGGTATCCAGCGGCATCTCGCCAATTTCATCCAGAAAAATAGTGCCGCCGTCAACGGTTTCAAAATATCCTTTTCGGTCGGAAGTCGCACCGGTAAAAGCGCCTTTATCATGTCCAAACAACTCCGAATTAATGGTACCTGCCGGAATAGCTCCGCAGTTTACGGCGATGAAGTTGTTGTGCTTCCGCGGACTAAGTTGATGAATAATCTTTGAAAAGACCTCCTTCCCTACCCCGCTTTCGCCGGTGATCAATACGGTCAGATCGGTATTGGATACCCGCACGGCCGTGCTTAATGCCCGATCGAGTAAGGGGGAATTACCGATGATTCCAAAGCGCTGTTTTATTGAAAGTAGATTGGCCAATATTCAGTAAGTTAAGCAGTAATCCCTTCTGCAATGAGCGTGGCGCTCGTGGCATCAATTACCCGTACGTGGGTGTAATCACCCGGTTTTAAACCAGGTGTTTTAGGGAAAACAATCATTTTATTTTGGGAATTACGTCCCTTAAATTGTTGATCAGAACGTTTGGAATCACCCTCGATCAGCACTTTAAAGGTTTTGCCAATATCCCGTTTATTATGGCGAAAGGAAACCTGATTTTGCAATCTGATGATCTCTTGCAGTCTGGATTTTTTAGTCTCCAGCGGAATATCATCTGCATATTTTTTGGCAGCAAGTGTACCCGGACGTTCGGAGTAGTAAAACATGTATGACATACTGAAATCTGCCTGCTCAATCATGGAAAGTGTTTCCCGATGTTCGGCATCTGTTTCGGTACAAAATCCTGTAATAATATCAGATGAAATGGCACAATCCGGAATGATCCGATAAATGGCTTCTACCCGTTCGGTGTACCACTCGCGGTCATAGGTTCGGTTCATCAAATCCAACACACGGCTGTTGCCGGACTGTACTGGCAGGTGAATATAGTTACAAATATTTTCGTAGGCTGCTATGGTATGCAGCACTTCATCTGTAATATCTTTTGGGTGGGATGTCGAAAAACGAACACGCAGATCCGGATGTACCTTCGCCACCAGTTCCAGGAGCCGGGCAAAATTTACCACTTCTTTGGTTTCCGGGTTTTCCCATTTAAAAGAATCCACATTTTGACCCAACAGGGTCACTTCCCGATATCCTTTTTCAAAAAGGTCGGTTGCTTCGGCAACGATACTATATACTTCGCGGCTTCGTTCCCGGCCACGGGTAAAAGGCACTACACAAAAAGAGCACATATTATCACAGCCACGCATGATGGAGATAAAGGCTGCTACACCATTGCTGTCTAAACGCAGCGGCGCAATATCTGCATAGGTTTCTTCGCGGCTTAAGAAAACATTGATGCCTTTTTCGCCGTCTTCGGCTGTGGCTACCAGTTGGGGAAGATCCCGGTAAGCATCCGGGCCAACAACCAGATCCACTAACTTTTCGTCTTCCAGAAACTTCTTTTTCAAGCGCTCGGCCATACAGCCCAAAACACCGACGAGAATCCCCGGTTTATTGGTTTTCAGCTTATCGAAAATGCGCAGACGTTTCCGGACCGTTTCTTCTGCTTTCTCGCGGATCGAACAGGTATTGATCAGGATTAGATCAGCCATTTCTAAATTCCGGGTGGCTTGAAATCCTTCAGCTGCCAAAATGGAGGCCACAATTTCGCTGTCGCTGAAATTCATCTGGCAACCATAGCTTTCAATATAAAAATACTTATCGCCGGGCTTAACAGATTCCTGAAAGAACACCTCTCCCTGCTTTTGCGGGTCGATTTTGTGCTGCAATCCCTCCAATGTCGGGTTATCGTTATACATATCTATTGCGGACTTCAGTTTTTTAACAAGGAAGTTGTTTAAGCAGAATATCCTGTTTCATTCACTAACGAATAGTCAAATTAGCGCCTTTGAAACGGGGCCTAAAGATAAGGAAAAAGTACTGGAGATGTGACAAAATGTCAGAAAGGAAAAAAAGAGAAATGCATATCGGCTGAAAACACAACCGATATGCATAAAGGAAGAATCCTATAAACCTAACAATACTTGTACGGTGTCTGGTACGATTTGGTCCAACACCATATCCAATTGAGGTGTTTCTTCTACAAAGTACCATTTACTATCCGGGCCGGTGATTGCCCAAACGGTACGAATGGCGTCAACATCAAAGGTTTGAGTAGTTGAATCGTAGGTTACTTTTTCCTCACCATATTGCGAGCGCATTTGTGTATTCATCAATTCAATCATCATCGGGTCGGCAAATTGCTCTCCGGACAGATTGATTTTCATATCACAATTGTAGGTAAATTGGCTGTAGCTGGTATTTTCCCAGGTAACAACTTTCTCGAAATCCGTAATATCAGCAGATCCAACCAGGATATTAAATCCGGATTTATCCATCTGTTCAAATGCGGCAACCATTTCTGCCCGTGGGGCAATATCAAAAATGGTTGGGTGCAGGTAGTTAAAGGAAGCATCCCATTCCTTTGAATTGGTCTTTTCCAGATATTCATCCAGGCGGCCCTCAATAGCCGTCTTAATGTCATCACTTGCCTCAACAGCAATGGAATCAGCTGATCCACTGGCTCCTGGCTCAGCTTGTCCGCATCCAATTCCGATTAGCAGAACGAGCAGTGCAAAAATGTTGGTGGTATTCAATTTCATAATAGGAGAAAAATTTCGCCAAAGGTAAATAAAAAGGAGCGAGCTGAAATTAATCAACTCACTCCTTTCCATCGAAAATTAGCTGTTTTTTATAGTTTCGTACCCGAAATTCCGCAAACGGAGTTAACAACACCGGCAGATATGGTAAAATTCAGTGTTAAGGATTTGTTGCTTTCTGTCAATGCACCGGAACCGGTGATGTTTACATCCTGCCCCTGGTAATTGATCGTTTGACTTTCGATGACAATCGAGGTGCTGGTAGCTACTGTTCCCGTAAAATTTAGACCGTCGAAAGAAAAGAGTACCATATTTTCTCCTTTGGAAGAGGCGCTGGCTACTAATGTACCTGTTTTGGCAGCCTCACCAGTACAACTTTGTTCAACAGAATAGGTTGCCAGAAATTTGTCTCTCCACGGAGTACAGGTACCATCATCCTTTTTTGCATCCGGGTTATAATTATCAGACATGGGGTCGGTACATCCCTCTTTCTGACAGCTGGAAAAAGCACCCAGTGAGAAAACCACGAAGAATGCAAATAGAATAGATTTAGCCGGATTCATTTTTGATAATGCCATAATGGATCGATTTGGAATTGGTTTTTGAAATGCCTTTTATTTTCCCTTTCAGGTCGGCTATAAACGGATTTCACCAGCCTTCTTATTGTATGCCTTTCCAAAAAAATCTTCCCCCTCATCACATGATTTAGGATATGGTCTGTTCTTTGCGGGGAACGGTTCAGGTAGAAGGAAGCTGGAACCCTGTGGAGTTTTGCTCGCGCTGTCACGCTTTGCAAGGGGATGAAAACGCCTGCGGCTTTTTCGGGGAGAGGCTCTCCGCCTGGGGAGGACAGGTCGGTTTTGTGGATCAATTTTCTATAAAGAATACGTTTCTCCCCAGGAGGTGCCAACGGCACCAACACTCCCCAATTTTCGCCAAAAGGCGGAAAGTCTCCTCAGCAGATTAAGCAACGCGAAAATCGGCGCTCCACATTACGACCAACTACTCCAACACCGATAAAAAAAGAGGCTATCTCAAAAATTGAGACAGCCTCTTTTCCAGAACTTTCGGTCTGTAGTTTCCCTGAATTAATTACAGGAACTACCGTTTAGGTCACCCATTTTCACCCCAATCATATCAATTACGACATCGCTTTGTGGAGCGATCACATTGAAATTATCTGTCTGGCCGGTACCAGTTGGATTAGTTGGTGAAGGAGCTTCATAATCCGAAGTGGCAAAACGCCAAGGAGTTGAAACGGTATTTAAAATAAGGTCTTCTACCTCAGCATAGATTGCCTGCAGGGAGTTGGTGCCCGACAAATCAAAATCGAGCATCAACAATTGAAGATCATCCAGATTGGTAGCACCAAACGTAATATAGTCTTTCAACATCTCCTGATCCTGATCATCAAGCAGGGATCCATCAAAATAGAACACCTTGATACTATAGTCAAGATCAGACACTAAATCCTCTATGATGAAGTAGCCATTTGCATCCGTAGTGGTTTCAATCTGACCATTTGGGTCATTCGTGACCTGGATATTGACACCCTCCATTGGAGCGCCATTGTAACACAAAATGGTTCCGGAAATAGAAATAGGATCCAAATCAGGGCCGTTTGGGCCACAGGAAGCAAAAAGGAGACCCACAAAGGCCATAAACAAAGGGAGCGGTTTAGATATATTCATGCTTTTTCGGTTTGAGCCTAAAGTTACAACTTTATACCTAAAAATGGTCACTGGATTAGGGTATTAAGTTTTGGTCTAGGGCCTTTGGCCTGGTCTAGCTTGCCTTTCGGCTTCGCGGTCTAGGGGCTGCGCCCGGTCTAGGAGTCTATTCAGGCTTTTAGCCTTTTGGTCTATTCGGTCTTTCAGACCGTTGGATCTATTGATTTCCTGATCGGAAATTTAGTCTATTGAGAGGGCTGCGTCCTGTCGAAGGTCGAGGATCGACAAGTCCACCTCGAAGCGAACTATAGTCCAAAACCGAAGGCAATAGACCCATCGGCGAAGCCGAATAGACCTAAAGAATTCTTAAGTCTTAATTTTTAATTTTGAATGAAACTTCACGATTTAAACGTTTCAAACCTTCGCGAAGCGAACACTAAAACCCAAAATCCAGGCGCACACTCAGGTTGCGAGGGGCTTCGAGCAGACCAGGCCGCACAGCATACTCCTCATTAGTCAGGTTGTTGAGCAAGAGCGAAAGTCTGCGTTTCTCATTAAAATTATACCCAATACGGGCATTAAACACCCGGTAGCCCTTATTGTGCTCGTCGCGATATTTACCCAACCCCGGAACGACAAGGCCTTCAAAAATGAGATCTACTGCCTCCATCGTACTTGCACCTAGCATAGCCAATCCAATAGAGAAGGATTTTACACGGGTTTCAATGTCAAATTTATAGGTATGGCGGTTCCGATATTTCAGGACATTAAAATCCTCTGAGGAGTTGGCAGCATTTATCTGCCCCTCTGTAGGAGTTTCTCCAAAGCCGGGTAAGGTGTTATCAAATTGTTTGAATTTTGGATCGATGTAGGTGTAGCCACCTAATACGGAGGTAGGCAAACCAAAAAGTTTTCCCTCGCCGGCAATCGTAAACTCTCCCCCTTTTATGATTGTTCCGCCCACATTCTGCGACTGGAATCCTTCAAATCCGGTAAAGTTAAATTCCATCATGTCCTGATACTCCGTCCAGAAGGCGGCGATATCCAGGAAACCGTTAAACTCTCCTATCCGGAAACCCTGCTTAATGCCTAATTCGGCAGACCAGCCGGTTTCTGATTGCAACAGCTCATTTGGAATAATATTTACGGCTCCAATATCAGTGTAGATATAGCGCTCAGCTACTGTTGGGTAGCGGTACCCCTGACCCCAGGAAGCCCGGAGAAAAGTATATTCTGTCACCTGAAAACTAGCACCTAAGCGAAACACCGGTTTGGCTTCATTTTCATCGGATGGATTGACCGCGGCCAAAGTGTCCTGCCCCATGTTTCCACCCAGAATAGCATAACCGGGATTGATAATCCGATTTTGCTCATAGCGGAATCCGGCCGAAAGATTCAAGCGATTGAAGAATTTTTTATCCAACTGGGCATACGCAGCATAATTCCTGGAAAGGAAATTTACATCACCATAAAGCGGTGCAATCACATTGGTGCCGGAAGCGACTAAACCGGCAGTGAATACCAATTCGACTCCAGTCATATTTCGCTGAAACTGGTATTCAGAATAATAAAAATCAGAGGAGTTAGACTGATCTGACTCAGAGCTCAACGACTGGTTTTCCACATTGTAAAAGCGCCCCATGAGTTTATGCCGATTGCCGGCATTGTCAAAATAAGTAGCAAATGGATCCAGGTTATAACGAAAGCGACGCGAGTTGGATAAACTCATGGCATTGCCCTGGTGGGCACCAGATTCGGCATTCGCCCAATAAAAAAAGGAAGACGAACTACCCACATTGATATTGCCATTTAACCCGACACTAAACTTGTCTGTAAACCGATAACGGGTATTTAAATTAAGCCGCTGATAACTTGCTCCGGTTGCCTGGTTAAAGCTTCTGCGGTTTATAGCAAAAGCACCAATTACCAGATCCAGTTTTTTAATTTTCTGTTTATAGGAAAAGGACAAACCTGATTCATAAGGTTTTCGATCTCCCCACCACTTTTTGTCCGGATCGGAAGGAGAAAAATAGTTGGTATGGAACAATGCAACTTTGCCTTCTGGTTCCGATTTCGCGTAAGCGGTACGCACATTAATAATCCCATTAAGCGCAGACGATCCGTAAAGAGCAGAGGCAGCCCCTTTTAGCACCTCAATCTGACCAATACTTTCAATCGGCACATCATCCCATTGCGGAAATCCGGCATCGGCCTGGAGAATCGGAATGTCATCAATCAATAACAGTACCCGGCTACCCGCTCCATAAGAGAATCCGGAGCCTCCCCGAATATTTGCCTGTCCGCCAATGATATTGACACCCGGCACTTTTTCCAGAACCTGATCAACAGTAACGGTATTACTTCTTTCGATCAAGCCGGGTTTGAGCACTTCCAGTGAAACCGTTACCTCCCCAAGTGGTTTTTCGTACTTCCCACTGGTTACCGTGGCTGTGCTCAGCAGAGTTGCTGCTTCCGAGAGCGTTACATTAAGTTCCAGCTCCTGGCCCGCGGTCAGGGTAACGGTCGGTTTGTATTTGGTATAGCCGATATAGGTAAATTCTACGGCGTAGGTACCTGGATCCAGTTCGAGTCGATAGCGACCATCGAGATCAGCAACTACACCGACAGCGCCAACACGAACACTAGCCGTAAACAAAGCTTCAGAGGTCTCCCCATCCGTAATGGTACCATATAAGACTGCTTTCTGTCCAAAACTAAAACAGGTAAACAATAGGAAAACAAGGGTAAAAGGGAAAAATTTCATATGTAGTTCTTATTTGGCGCTTAGGAAATTAAGGCTTTAATATAGTCGCTCCTTTTTGATTTTCAAGCAAATCATTTTTGGAAGAGTATATCAAATAGTGAATTACACAAAATTTACTCAAATGATTTCAGTTTTAACATCTGATACGTTTGCTAACTTACAATCTCCTCAAAATAAGGATGCTGAGTTAAAAATGCGGATAAAAACTTCCTATCTTGCATTAAATTGGTCCAAAATTGCAAATGATTATGAAAAAACTTGTACTTCTTTTTAGCGGACTACTGTTTAGTGTAGCTGCATTCGCTCAATTTGACAGTTGTGAAGCCGATGCTTCATACCAGGATTCTCTGGCCGGAGTTTACCCTTTACCCTATGATGCCGCGGAAAGTCCGGACGGTGGAATTCCAGATTCTGCCTGCTTAAACAAGGATTACCAATTCATCTTTACGGCTGTGGTAAATGACACTCTGAACCTGGGTGGAACGATGATCCCCCTTGACTCGCTTGTATTAGCTACCGAAGGAGCTGTAAGTGGTTTACCAGAAGGGATTGATTATGCCTGTAATCCGCCAAACTGTGTGTTTTATGCAAACACAATCGGTTGTGTGGTACTTTATGGCAAACCGACCAATATGGCCGACCTTGGTGACAATGAGCTGGTGATCAACGCAAAGGTTTACGGACTTTTCTTCCCGCTTGGTTTTGATTTGGCTTTTCCGAATGCACAATTGTATCCGGGCACCTATTCACTCTATGTACACGAGGAAAACTATCCGAATTGTTCCGTATATGTGAGCGACATAGCTGAGACAGCATTGCCGATCGACCAAATCCGGAATATCCCGAATCCTTTCAGCGAGCGGACCACTATTGAAGTGGTTGCCCGCGAAGCAGCTGATTATCAATTTGAGGTAAGCAATTTGGTTGGCGAGCGGATTCATACAGAAAAAGTACGGGTAGAACCCGGTGCTAATCGCATTGAATTCGACGGAAGTCAGCTATCTAATGGTATTTACCTGTATAGCTTCCGGAACGAGAATGGCGTAGTGACGCGCAAAATGGTCATTAACAGATAATACGAAAATCTTAAACTGCAAAACGGGAGCTCTATATCAGGGCTCCCGTTTTCATTTCAGGTAAATTGATATCCACCCATCAAATACAGAAGGCTTATACACTCTGGGAATCACAAAATTCCTCCCCCAGGTATTTTGTCTATTTGCAGGTAGAGGCAGGTACGGATTTCCGGTTCCAATATCTTGCCAAGCCTTTGTTGCTCGATCAAAGGGATATTTCCTTCTCAGTCGAAGAAATTCGTCAATTAGCCAATCAATTTGGCTATCCGGAAGGATTTTTAAATTACCTCCAACGCTTTCGACTTGATCAGGAGATACAAATTTTGGCTGCAGCCGGAAATTATCCCTCTGGAAGTATCCTCCTTCGGATGTACGCTTCTGAAATAGCAAACTGTCTGCTTGCAGAGCACCTGATTCAATGGGCGACATCCAATTGCGTTTCTGAAGACCCACTGGTCCAAATTCAGTTCCACTGGCTACTCGATTACCAACATCGGTCTGCCCTGCATTTTTTACTGGATCCGGATATGAAAATAATTCGCTCCACGCCGGATATAAGCAGTCCGGGAACGCCGGTTTTTGTGCCGGTTTCTGACAAACTGAAAGCAAGCTTTCCTTTTTTAGGTATTGAAAGATGGGAATGGCACCAGAATTTGTAGTATTTTGGTTTGTAAATCATTACTTCGATTCACCTGTTTGTAAATCACTGAAAATCAGAAGGTAAGCATGCAAAAGCTCCTAGTTTCACTGGTTTTTTTATCTTTTATCAGCGCCTGTCGGGAGGAAACGCCAGTTGAAGAAGCGGCAAACGCCCCCCTTCCACCTGTGGAAACGGATTACGAAGAGGCGCTTATTCCCTGGGGATATATCAATACTTCGGGCAATCTGGTGATTCGGGCAAAATTTGATGATTGCCGAAATTTTCAGGAAGGATTGGCCGTAGTGCGCCAGGGTGGCAAATGGGGCTATATCAATACACAGGGCAAAACAGTTATACCGGTGGAGTTTAGAGGGGCCTTTGATTTTTCCGGCGGACGAGCACGTGTGATCAATGAAGCCGGGAAATCCGGATTTATAGATGCAGCCGGAGCGGTGGTCATCCCTATGGTTTATGATGAAGCCGAAAACTTCCAGGAAGACCGGGCAATTGTAAAAATGCAAGGCGTATATGGGTGTATTGACAGGGACGGGCAACTCATTATTCCCATCTCCTACCAATATATTTCCGGCTTTAAATCGGGTATGGCCAAAATCCGCGAAAACGGTAAATATGGACTCATTGACCGACATGGAGTTCCTATTCTGGATCCGCTTTACGACAAAGTAGAACCTTACTCTGAGGGCTTGGCCCGATTTAAATCAAAAGGTTTGTTCGGATATTTAAATGCGGACGGGCAGGTACAAATTCCGACTACATTTGCCGGTTGTGGGGATTTTATACGAGGAGTGGCACCTGCCAGAAACAACAAGGGCTGGGGTCTGATAAACAAATCCGGCGTATGGGTATCGCCACCGATTTACAACCAGATGTGGTATGCCGGAGCCGGGCTGTTTGTGGTCGAAAAAGCAAATAAATACGGCTATATTGATACCAAAGGGATAGAAATATCTTTAATGAATTATCAACAACTCCAATCATTTAAAGAAGGATTAGCGCCGTATCAACGAGATGAATTATGGGGTTATATAGATACCCTCGGACAGGAAGTAACCCGTCCGCAGTTTGGATTAGCCTGGCCTTTTGCAGAAGGAATGGCACGTGTTATTTTCTTTGAAGGGATGGGATTCATTGACCACCATGGTGATCCGCTGATCACGCCGTCCTTTCTGGATGCCCGGGATTTTTCGGAGGGCCTGGCCCGAGTACAACTGAACTATTAATGCAGGATATTTTATTAGGAGTAAACTTACAACTGGACTTCTTTCCCGGTGGTGCGCTTGATTTCAAAGGAAATCAGGATTTAATCCAGGTCGCAAACCAGCTGGCACGGCGATTTGAGCAGTCGGTATTGGTATATGACTGGCATCCCGCCGATCATGTCAGTTTTGCCGGCAATCATCTGTGGCGTTATCCCGGTCAGGTGCTGGAACGCCCGGAAGGGCCTCTTCAGTTATGGTTAATCCATTCCGTTGCCGAAAGTTTTGGGGCAGAATTACACCCTAAAATCGAAAAAGACTTGTGGCAAATGGAATTCATTAAGGGCATGGATCCTTTGCGGGATACGTTTTCCTGCCTTTCGGCGAAAGCCAAAACAGGCGACTTATTACTTTCCGAATTCCTGGCCAAACAGGATATTAAAAGAATTTATTTGTTTGGTATGTGTACAGAATTTGACATTCTGGAAACGGCCCTTTGTGCCAGGGAGCTAGGATTGGAAGTGGTGGTTATACACGATGCCTGCTACGCTGCCGGTTTTCAGGAAAAAGCCGATACGGATGCTTTTGCAAGGATGGAGGCAGCTGGTGTTTTATTGGAATCCAGCGCATACTTATCTGGAGGACAGTAAAAAAAGTCCGGTTAACCGGACCATTTTATATGTATTATCCCGAAAAAACGGAACAAATGATACTCCCTATAAAAACCTATTTGAGTAACTCAAAACGGTATTACACCCGTAATCCGGAATAAGCAGCGCTGACCATAAAACAAAGGTCCTCATTCAAAATCGATTTTAATTTCGAAAATCGCCTGGCATATTTGTAACTTTCCCCAATGAGAAATCTGTTTTTAGTACTACTGCTTTTGCTGGGACTTATTGGTTCTAAACAGCTGTCAGCTCAGGGAATTACGCCCTTTCAACACAATCGAAACCTGGGTATGGGTTCTGTTAGTGCGCCTTTAGACGGATTAGCAGCTTCTGCACTACAGCCTGCTGCGCTCACCGGCGTGGATCGATGGGCAATTGCCTTATCTGGCACGCAGTATTTCTGGCTTCCGGAAGTGCGCACCGGCAATTTGCAATATGTTTTACCAACCAGGGCCGGAAATTTTGGACTACAGGTTCAATATTATGGGTTTGAAGCCTACAATGAAACAAGTCTGGGACTCGCCTATGCCCGGAAACTTACCGAAAAATTCTCCCTTGGAGGCCGATTTATATATCTGAATACCCGAGTGCCGGAAACCGGTTCGGGTGGTTTGGTCACTTTTGACCTTGGCATGATTTATAAATTAAATGCAGACTGGCAGCTTGGCATGAGTTTATACAATCCGGCACTGCAGGAAAAATTACCGGGTGAATACCTGCCTACCACACTTCGATTAGGAGCTGCCCACCGATTGGGAAAACAGGCTACTCTGGCTGCCGAGCTTGAAAAAACATTGGCCTATCAACTTAGAGGGCGCGTCGGCTTAGAATATTTACCGGTAGAACAGGTGCGCATCGTAGCAGGGGTGCAAAGCAATCCGGCTACATTCAGTCTTGGCCTTGGGTGGCAAAGTACTTCCGGATTGTCGATTGATCTGGTGCAGGAATATCATTTGATACTAGGAGTTTCACCGGGCATTAGTATTTCATATCAAGCGCCGGCAAAATGAAAATACTCCTGATTTCGGCAACGCCTTTTGAAATAACCCCAAGCCTGGAATGGCTGGGAAAAAATTTTCGAACGGCGGGTGATCGATTTATTTCCGGTTCGCTGGAGCTTATTCCATTGGTAACCGGTGTCGGACTGGTAGCTACAACCTATCACCTGGGTAGAAAGCTGGCATCCGAATCGGTTGATCTGGTGCTTCAGGCTGGTATTGCCGGCAGCTTTCGAACAGATTGGAAACTGGGCACCGTTTACCAGGTAATCAGTGAGCGTTTTGGTGATCTGGGAACGGAAACAGCCGAGCAGGATTTTTTGGATTTGTTTGATCTCCAACTGTTGGAATCAGATGAATTACCCTATTCCGAAAATCGATTGCTTCAACCGGATGTGCCCCTCTCCTTTTTGCCCCAGGCACATGGCATTAGCGTACAAAAAGTACATGGCTCAGAGGCCAGCATCCGGAGAATCCGGGAAAAATATGATCCGGACCTGGAAAGTATGGAAGGAGCCGCTTGCTTTTATGTTTGTATGCTCGAGGGTGTTCCCTTTTTACAAATCCGGGCTATCTCAAAC